>NZ_JAUFQG010000004.1:0-336250 GCF_030409605.1 Simiduia curdlanivorans | reverse complement strand
GGCGTTGCTGAAATGATCTGTGCCGAGAGCGGTAAAATAGTCCACGCGGGCGCCGAAACGTGCCAAATACAGGGCGGTGTTGAGTGTGTCGCCGGCATAGCCGAGGCTAAATTGCTGGTTGCCCGCGGGTGCGAGCTCGATCATACATTCGCCAATGGCAAGTATTCTTTGCATAGGTTGTTCTATCTACCGTCAGTGTAAAAATTATAGAGTGAATGCCAATGATTTAATTGGTCATGCCACCTGACCATAATAAGACGATGCCGATGGAGAAATCAAGGGTATACTTCTCTATTGCGCGGTTATTGGCTAGTATAAGACCCTGCAGGGGGACTGATGGTCAGACAGATTTTATGGTCGCCCTTAATCGGATGAGACCTGGAGCATTAAGCAGTGGAATTGCAAACCGTAAAAGCTGAGCGTTTGTACTTAAAAGTCGCCCAACAGTTATCCGGCTTAATTGCCGATGGTAGTATAAAACCGGGTGATCGCCTGCCCTCTGAGCGGGTGCTCGCCGATAAACTCGGCGTCAGCCGGCCGACCATTCGCGAGGCCATGATTGCGCTGGAAATTTCCGGTGTTATCGAAATTCGCACCGGCTCTGGTATCTACGCGACCAAGAAGCAGATTCAGCAGCCGCAGTTGGAGTTAGGTGATAAAGGTGTTGGCCCCTTTGAAATTTTAGAGATTCGCTTTATCGTCGAATCCGAGGCTTGTGCGCTAGCGGCGGCGAGAATTAGCAAAGAGCAAATCACCGCGCTAAAAACAACCCTGGCAGAAATGCAGGAAGAAGAAAAACGCCCAGACGCCTCGGAGCAAGCGGATTGGAAATTCCATCGCATAATTGCCGAGGCCACGCAAAACAGCGCGGTGATTAGCATTGTGGATTGGCTCTGGCAGTTGCGAAATCAGTCTGAGCTAAGTACGGCATTTATGGAGCGGCTGCGCAGCGAAGGCGTGCATCCTTCCATTGATGATCATCGCAAAATCGTTTTAGCGCTAGAACAGCGCAACCCAGAAAAAGCCCGCGCCGCCATGCGCAATCACATCGAAAATGCCACCGCCGCTGCAGCGACGCATTTTGGCAGAGAGAGTGAATGATAATTAGCCACAAGCCACAAGCCACAAGCCACAAGCCACAAGCCACAAGCCACAAGCTGCAAGGCGGGGGCCGCCCCCTACAAGCGGGATGGCCCGCCCCTACACGCGTTAAGCTTGTAGGGTGAGAAGTATCGGACTAGGCTTCCTGTCTTGCAGCTTGCAGCTTGCAGCTTGCAGCTTGCAGCTTGCAGCTTGCAGCTTGCAGCTTGCAGCTTGCAGCTCTCAAATCCCTTCAACCAATCACCTTTTCGTTCAACACTGTCGCCAACCCCTCGCGATAAATTCGGCTGAAGGTCGTCTGAATCAATGTCATCAATGCCGTGTCATCAAGTAATGTCTTGCTAAATAATCCGCTGTGGGTCAGCAGCGCTTGGGTGTGTTCAAGGCTGGGAAACTGTGCGGTGAGTTGTTGCCTTGTGAGCATGGGTAAAAGTTTTTCCGCGCCGCTGTCGTTGATGGAAAATTCCTCGCCCTGCTTACAGCTCCTTGCTAGGTATGCCAGCCATGCCGCGATCACAGTTGCAGGCCCTATGGCTAACTTGCCAGCGGCGCGCGCTTGGCTGAGGGGTTGGATAATGCGTTGGGGCAGTTTTTGACTGCCATCATTCGCGACTTGTTGGCAGCGATAGGGTACGGCTGTGTTGGCAAAGCGCGCGAGAATACTGTCGCAGTACTGCGCGAGGTCCACGTCTTGCAGGTTGGCCAAGGTGGGCACCATATCTTGGCGCATCAAATTGCTGACAAACTGTTTCAGCGCTGGCTCGGCGACCGCTTGATGAATAAATTCAAAACCTAAAAGATGCCCCATATAGGCTAAGGCCGAGTGGCTGCCGTTTAACAGCCGAAGCTTCATGGCTTCGTAAGGCGCAACATCGTCCACTACTAAGGCGCCGGCTAAGCGCCAGTTTGGGCTGCGGGTAACGAAATTATCTTCGATAACCCACTGGCGAAAAGTTTCACTCAGCAGTGCGCCGGCGTCGCTTAGCCCGGTTGCTTGGCTTATGCTATCGACATGTTGCGCCGTGGTGGCGGGCACGATGCGATCCACCATGGTGCTGCAAAAACCTAAGTGAGTCTCGATCCAACTCGCCAGCTCGCTATCTTGTAAACGCGCGGCGGTGAGTAACCCGTGCTTTAGCAGTTGCGCGTTGTCCGGTAAGTTGTCACAACTTAAAATATTGAGCCCCGGCAAGTCTTTGGCGCGGCGAACGCGGCTGGCTTCCAATAAAAAACCGATCAGGGTTTTCGGTGCGGCGGCGCGGGTGATATCGCTTTGAATGTCGGGGTTGTCGAGATCGAGTTCGCGGCTGCCGGGAATGAGGCAGTAGCCTTTTTCCGTCACGGTTATAGTGACCACATAGGTGTTGGGGCTTGCCAGCGCGTCGATCACGGCGCTCGGATTTTCTGGTGCCACTAACACCGAATCGATAGCGCCGATAACACGCAATTGCTCCTGGCCCGCATCCTTTTCTTTTAGCGTGTAAAGGTAATCTTGCTCGCGCATTTTGTCGCGCATGGCGGGGCTGCGTAAACTCACGGCGATAATGCGCCAGTCGCCGTCGGTTTTGCCGAGTAGGTCGTCAATAAAAACCGCTTGGTGAGCGCGGTGAAAATTGCCAATACCCATGTGCACAATACCAACTGCGCGCGAATGTGGATCATACCCAGGCCGCTTCACCGACGCGGGTAGTTTGTCTAGGGTGGCGTAACTTAGCGAGTCGTTCATGGTGTTATAACTTGTAGGCTTTTTTAGCGAGCTTGTAGCTGAGGTCGATGGCGAGCTCGGCCGCTTCATTGAGTTGCAAGCGGTGATCAGCCACCCAGCCGGCGAGAAAATTACAATCCATGCGCCGCGCCACATCGTGACGTGCCGGGATAGATAAAAATGCGCGCGTGTCGTCGTTAAAGCCAACGGTGTTATAAAACCCTGCTGTTTCGGTGACTTGCTCGCGATAGCGGCGCATACCTTCTGGGCTATCGTGAAACCACCAGGCCGGGCCGAGTTTGAGTGCCGGGTAATGGCCGGCTAGCGGCGCGAGTTCGCGGCTGTAGCTGGTTTCATCTAAGGTGAACACAATTATATTAAAGTCAGGATGGTTGCCGAGCTTATTGAGCAGTGGCTTTAATGCGGCAACGTATTCGGTTTGCACCGGCAAGTCGGCGCCCTTATCGCGGCCGAAACGTTCGAGCACAGCGCTATTGTGATTGCGATGGCAACCTGGGTGCAATTGCATCACCAACCCGTCGTCCAAACTCATCAGCGCCATTTCGGTTAGCATTTGTGCGCGAAATAACTCCGCCTGCTGGGGGGTTAGCTCGCTTTTTAAGGCGCCGGCAAACAATTTTTCCGCAAGGTCCGGGGCAAGGTCTGCAGTTAACGCGGTGGGGTGGCCGTGGTCAGTAGACGTGGCACCATGGGCTTTGAAAAACGCGCGACGGTTGCGCAGTGCGTTTAAATAGCCTGCGTAATTGCTGGTGTCTTCACCGGTTATTTGACCTAGGGTTTGGATGCTGGCGGCAAACTTTGGCTGCTCGGGATCAACCACGTTGTCGGGGCGGAAGGCGGTAATAACGCGGCCGTTCCAGTCGCTGTCCATGATGGTTTTATGATGCGCAAGATTATCGAGCGGCGACTCGGTGGTGGCCAGCAGTTCGATGTTAAAGCGTTCGAATAGCGCTCTCGGTTTGAAGCTATCTTGGTTCAATAATGTATTAATGTGCTGATAGTAGTGCTCTGCCGTGTCGGGCGTTAAGGCAACATCTAAACCAAAAGCCTGTTCAAATATAAAGTCGAGCCACATGCGCGACGGTGTGCCACGGAATAAATAATAGTGATCGGCAAAGAGCTTCCACACCGCTTGAGGCTCCACATCTGCACCTATACCCAGTTGGGTGAGATCGATGCCTTGGCTATACAGCATGCGAAACACATAGTGGTCTGGCTTAATGATCAGTTCCGCAGGATTGGGAAAATTTTCATTGAGCGCGAACCAAGCGGGATCTGTGTGGCCGTGCGGGCTGATGATCGGCAGATCCTTCACAGTTTGATAAAGTTCCCGGGCGATACCGCGGGTGACGCTATTCGGTGAAAATAAACGATTTGGGTGTAAAAGCGCCACGGCTGCTCCTAAATTTATTTGGCCCGTCGCGCGACGGGCGCTGCATTACTTGAATTGATAACTCAAGGCGTGAATCACGCCGCGTAGCTCGGCCAAACCCTTCAAACGACCTAGGTACGAATAGCCAGGCCTAACCCCCGGCGTGCCTACTTCGTCGGCCATTAGGTGGCCGTGGTCTGGGCGCATGGGAATAGGCGCGTAGTGACTTTCTTCGGCGCGCCGGCGATTCTCTTCTGATAAGAGTGCATGGATTAAACCCACCATGTCGTTGTCGCCAGCCAAGTGATCGGACTCGTAAAAGGAGCCGTCGGCCTCGCGCACCACATTGCGCAAATGCACAAAGTGAATGGCTGGGCCAAACTCCTGCGCCATCTCCACCAAGTTATTGTCGCACCGGGCACCATAAGAACCGGCGCACAGGGTCAGACCATTAGACGGGCTGGGGCAAGCTTCGAGAATAGCGCGGGCATCGTCGGCGGTGGAAACCACACGCGGCAAGCCGAATAATGAGAATGGTGGATCATCGGGGTGAATGCACATTTTCACCCCGGCCTCTTCGGCCACGGGGATAATTACCTGTAAAAAATCAAACAAGTTTTGCCGGAAACCGTCGTTACCCAAGTCGATAAATTGCTGCAGTGTTTGTTTAACGCTGGCGCGATCATGGGAGCCTTCGCCACCGGGTAAACCGGCGATGATATTGCGCTCAAGCAATTCAATTTCGACATCGCTCATGGCATCGATGCGCGCTTTGGCTTTCGCCAATACCTCTGGCTGATAACTTTTTTCGGCTCCTAGTCGCTGTAATACGTACACATCGTAGGCGGCGAAGTCGGTCATCTCAAAGCGCAGTGCTTGGCTTTGGTTGGGTAGTGAATAACTTAAATTAGTGCGGGTCCAATCCACTACGGGCATAAAGTTGTAGCACACGGTGGTAACGCCAGCCGCACCTGCGTTGCGGATAGATTGGCAATAATTATCGATCATGCGCTGGAAATCGTGGCTGCGCGCCTTGATGTTGTTGTGCACCGGAATGCTCTCAATCACAGACCAGGTAAGGCCTGCGCGTTCAATCTCGTCTTTGCGCGCCTGAATCTCAGCCAAGGGCCAGACCTCGCCTGTGGGAATATGGTGGAGTGCGGAGACAATGCCGGTAGCACCCGCCTGAGCAATGTGCCTTAGGGTGATAGCGTCGTCCGGTCCAAACCAGCGCCAGGTTTCTTGCATGAAAGCTCGCCTCTATTAATGTCTGTGGCTAGGGTGGCTACTCTGTAGGTAAATTGGTAAGACCACTAGACCAATTAAACCGAAAGGTGACGTTAATAGCAAGCAGTAAAGTCGATGAGGCTGAAAAAACAGTGGAAATCACCGCGCCGGCATGGTTCATCGGTTCCATTTTGGGGTGAATGCTTGCGTTTTGCACCAAAAGGGTGAGTGGCAAGGTTGTAAGGCCAGTTTTGTTGCACTAGCTTGCCTGTGTAGTCTGGCTATGTGTGATTGCGCACAGCCAGCTAGGCGCGCCGCTAAAGCGGTAGTAGGCGGCGTTTACGCGCGAGGTCGCTCGTGCGTTCACACAATACGTGGATGACAATAATGAAAAACGTTAAACCGCTTGTTTATCAAACCGGCCTCGCGCTCAGCTTGGCTTTGCCCTTAATGGCGCTGGCCGCACCGGGCTATCAATCGGGTGCGAATTTACCCACCAGCTTTGCCCAAACCATTAACGCCGCCAACTTCGGCGTCATCGCCAACGATGGTCAAGACGATGCCGTGGCCTTGCAGGCCATTATCGATCAGCAAATAGCCCTCAACAATGCGCCCACCAATCGAGTGGCAATACTGCTGCCCGCAGGTGAATTGCATTTCGATGACGAGGTGCACGTGGACCGCTCGGGTGTGGTTATTCTGGGCGCCGGCAGCGGTGCTGAGGGCACCAAAATTGTGCTGCGCAGTTGGCAACCTTATACCGTTGATAGCGAAGGCGCGCCGGCTTTCGATAAAAAGTATTGGCCGGGCTTCGCAGCCTTTCGGGTGGAGACCCGTTTAAAGCACGCTAACGAACCTAACTATGAAGGCAGTATCAATTTTCACTGGAAGCACAGTATCGACTTTGGTCAAGCGGCGCAGTTGGGCGATACCCAACTAACCCTCGAAAGTGGTGGCGCCGGAAAATTTTCTGTGGGCAGTTGGATTTATGTGGGGGCGGCAAACGACACGGCATTTTTAAATCAGGGCCAGGTGCCGGCGAGTAAGCGCGACAACAGCCACATTAAAACCGGCCATATGCGCACGCAAATTTTTAAAGTGGTGGCGCGCAACACCAGTAACAATACGGTCACTCTCGATAAGCCCTTGGAGTTCGATGTGCCGCTAAAAAATGACAGCGGTTACAAAAGCCGAGTGATGCCGGTGAGTGCGGTCGACAATGTGGGCTTCCGAAATTTTTCCTTAACCATGTCTACCCAGGGCACCGCCTGTACAGGATTTAACGCTGGTGATTTTAGCCCGCAAAACCCTAACGGCGTGGGCCATCGCTACGAAAATTTATGCCCGAGAGATGCGCTGCACGGCATTATTTTTAAGTGGGCGGTGAACGGCTGGGTCGATAACATCAAGGTTGAGATGATGGGCTCGCATCCTATTGTGACTGAGTTTGCCAAACAAATGACGATCCGCAACAGCGAATTTAGTGGTTCTTGGAATAAAGGCGCTGGCGGCAATGGTTATTTTCGCGGCTCAAAATTATTTGATAGCCTGATACAGGGCAATAGCCTAAACCGCTTGCGCCATTTAACGTTGCAGTGGTCGGCCACGGGCAATCTGGTGGAAAACAATAGCCTAGATTGCGACATCAACTTGCACGGCGGATGGGAGCGCAACAACCTTATTCGCAACAATACCGTTGCGGTGCCTTTCGAACATCGCAGTTGGACCAATGGTCAGCCTGGCGATGGCACCTGGCAACCGATTTGGTACGGCTCTGGCGATCATGCGTCTAACTGGTCTGGGCCCACGGGGCCGAACAATGTTTTTGTTAACAACCAATTTTCGAAAGCGCTCAGCGCCGGTAGCAGCATCCAGCCTTGGGGGCTCTTTGATACGCCCGACCTAAGCTACGCCTTCGCATGGGACGGCGCTAATTTTAAACACCTAAATATTTCCGGCACACCTATCGATACTTGGACCCAAGACAATGCCGTCGCGGTGGCTGGGCAAATGCCGCTTTCGGGGGTTTACACTGGCGGTGATGGCGGTGATGGCGGTGATGGTGATGGTGGATCTGACGGCGGCGATAATGGCGATTCGAGCTGTGCCAATTATGTGGATATTAGCTGGGATCTGCGCACGGAAGTAACAATCGCCGCCGGAACTTGTGCCCGTTTCACTCAGGATTTGGCTGGCGAAACCTTGCAGATATGGGATAGCGACGCCAACAGCAGCTGTGATTTCCGCGGTAGCATTAGCTCGGTGGATGGCGCGGGCTCTGTCTCTGTCACATCTAACTACGCATCGTCCAATGCTTTGTCGGGAAAAATATTTTCTCTCGCGCCTAATAACACTTGTGCCTATGTAAAGTTGCGCGCGTATTAATTCAGTGAACTATTGAGTTAATCAATTAACCAGCGGGTTTAGATAAACCCGCTGGTACTTTATGTTTTTTACGCCAGGTGACATGCCGCACGGCATGCTTCCAGCTTTGTCATTTACTTGCTTTTGAATTTGGCGAATGAAAGGTATTTTCTGGCAAAAAAAAAGCCCTGCAAAGGCAGGGCGAGGCGAGAGAGTATTGCTTGGTACATGTCTAGCGAGCAGAGATCACTATACGCTGAATTCGCTTTTGGTCAAGTGGCATTACCAGTTGTTGATGTTAGCCTATTTCGGCCAAGGTCAGGTGGTCCATATCGTCAAATTGCTGGTTTTCCCCACCCATGGCCCAGATGAAGCTGTAATTACAGCTGCCGGCGCCGGAGTGGATGGACCAGCTGGGTGATGCGATGGCGGTGCGTGGCGCCAGCGCCAGTGCGCGGGTTTCGTGCGGTTGGCCCATAAAGTGAAACACGCGCTCGGTGTCGGGCAGGTCGAAGTACATATACACCTCGGTGCGGCGTTTATGGGTGTGCGGCGGTTTGGTGTTCCATATGCTGCCTTTGTTGAGCTGGGTAATACCCATCACCAGCTGACAACTGTCGACGATACCGGGGCAAATGGATTGATATATGACGCGCTCGTTGCTGCTGCCGAGATCGCCCAGTGCCACTTGCTTGGCTTTGCTTTGTGGTATGTGAAGGGTTTTGGTGACGCGATGGGCTGGGTAGCTAACCCAGTAAAATTGTGCTGGGTTGGCGGCATCGTCACTGGCAAAGCTGACGCTTTCGCTGCCGCGCGCCACGTACAGGCTATCGAGCTTGTGCATACTGTGCTTTTCGCCATCGACGCTGACAAAACCGGCGCCACCGATGTTGATAATGCCGAGCTCGCGGCGCTCGCAAAAGTAGTTGCTGGCCAGTTCCTTGTGGGTGGGCAAGGTTAGGCTTGAATCGGTGGGCACGGCCGAGCCGACAATGGCGCGATCCACATCGGTGTAGGTCAATTGCAGTTGGCCTGGCGCAAACAAGGCTTCTACAACGAAGGCCTCGCGCAATTCGGCATTAGTCATGCGCTGGTAGCGCACTTGATCGGCGGTATTTAAAAATTCCATGGTTACACCTTAGGGTTTTTTCGCAGGCTGAGTTGATGATTGAGCGGGTAATTTTTTAACCGCAATAGGGTTGTTTAGGCGCGCCAGCGCTGCCTCGAGCTCGGCTTGAAAGTTGGCTTCTGAATCGATGCCCGACTGGCGCCAGTAGGCGGCTAAATAATAAAGACTGGTTGCGCCACCGTTAAAAATTGCGAGGTGGTTGTAGTCGTCTTCGGTTAATTTTTTCAGGTCCGCTGCGCGGTAAAAAATCGCCATGCCGAGGTTGTCGTCGGCGAGGCTTTGCTTGCCCCAGGTGGCCATGTAGCGCCAGAGACCTTTAGTGTTTTTTGCGCTAAGTGTGTTCAAGCCGTGGCGCACTATGCCCGTGGCCCAGTGGGATAAATCGGCAGAGCTTTTGCTGCTGACGCGGGTTAAGGTGCTGTTGGGTTGTATCCACAGTTCGGCGCTTAGATTGACCGCCCCGTCTTGGGTTTGCCAGTGCTGATAATCGAGCTTCACACCGGCGGCGTCACCGGCGCTTAGAATTTGCGCCTGGGCTTGGCCGAATCTATTTACGCCATTCACGCCCGCCTGCGCCGACCAACTGGCCACGCCGCCCAAGCCTAGGGATGGGCCGACTTTTAATACATCCATGCCCCAATGGCTCAGGCTGTGATAGTCGGTATGGTCTTGGCCGATTTGATCGAGCACCAGTTCCGGCGTTTGCTTTCCAAAGATGTCGATGGCGGAGCGGTTGTCGAAATACCAGCGGTAGGCGACTTTACTGGACTCCCAGCCCAAGCCTTCATACTTAAATAATTTGTCGCCAATGGTGTGCTGGCTTGGCAAGGTTAAGGCATCTAAGGCAAGGTAGTGACCGCCTTGCAGTTGGCCCTCGGCGTTGGCCACGCCGTCGACGCGCATGGCGAGCTCAGCTTGGGTTTTGCGCGGCGTATTTGCGGCGGCCTGCGCCCTGCCGTTACTGGGCCAATACACTGTGAGCTGCTGGGTTTCCTTGGCGGCAAAGTCGAGATGTACGGCTAGGCTGTCGCTTAGCTGATCGCCGTCGCAGTCAAACAATCCCACCTTAAGCCATTGTTGGCCGGCTTTAATGTTTGGTAACGCCTTGCTCGCGTCAAGGCCTTCGATCTGTTTCAGGTCAATGCACACCAGGGCTTGATTCCGCGCTTGGGCTAAGGGGTTGTGGGCCTCAAAGCTGAGTGTATGCCACACATCACTGGGGTTGGCGAGGGCGGCGGGCGCGCTTAGTAGAAGCGTCAGTGCCAGCGCAGAAGGCCGAAGCGCGGGTCTAAAAGGTTTGGCCATGGCAAGTGAATTCCTGTGTAGACATGATGGTCAGGCCAATATACACTACAAAAATTGGTATTACCACATTACCAATTGCATGGCGCTGCTGATTGAGCAGACGCGCCAATCGCATTAACGATTACTGACGTTTAATCGCGTTCCAATACGACGAATAACAAAGAGCCCAGTCACATGAACGAGAAACTTTGGACATTTGCCTGCCTTGCCGGCCTATTACTTGGCTGTAATGGGGAAGCCCCGAGCGACAGCCATGCCAAGGCTGCCGACACGGCACCCCTGGAGGGCAGTTTGCCTATTCATTGGCAGCAACCGGTGAGCTATCAAGCGCCGGGGACGGAAGCTAAAGCCTACACCACGGCGCTGGACGCCTCCGCCATCAAAGCCGTGGCCAATCAAGTGGCCGATTGGCAGCTGGCGCAATACGACCTGCGCAGCAATATGATGCGCAGTGAAGGCCGCGCCAGCGGTTTGCCCCAGGGCTGGATGTATGCCACCTGGCAAATTGGCTTGTTGGCATGGGCCGATGCCAGTGCGCAACCGGCCTATGAAGGTGCGGTTATCAATAACGCCGCTGCCAATCAATGGCAGCTAGGGCCAAGGCTCTATCACGCCGACGATCACGCCATGGGCGCGGTCTATCTCAGCCTGTTTGAGCGCTCCGGTTACGCCTATCAAGCTGCGCATTTGCAACAGGTGTTCGATCAAGTACTGGCGGCGCCGCTGACCAGTGACTTGTATTTTGATGACGATAATAAGGTCAAGCACGAACTGGCCGGTCGCAACTTTGTCGACCCCGCTTGTACCGATCGCTGGTGTTGGGCCGATGCGATTTTCATGGCGCCGCCCGTGTGGGCGCAACTGGCGCGCGTGACCGGCGACAGTAAATACTTGGCCTTCATGGATAAGGAATTTTGGGCCACAACGGAATATTTGTATCACCCGGAAGAGCAATTGTATTTGCGCGACAGTCGTTACTTTGAGCGCAAAGACAGCATGGGCCGGTTGATTTATTGGGGCCGAGGCAACGGCTGGGTACTCGCCGGTATTGCGCGGTTGCTGGCCGAGTTGCCTGAGGATTACAGCAACAAACCCCGTTACCTCGAGCTATTCACTGCGATGGCGAATCGATTGGTTGTGCTGCAGCAAGCCGACGGTAGCTGGCCCTCATCGCTACTTGAAATTGAACAGGTATCAGCGCCGGAATCGAGCGGCACAGGTCTGTTGGTTTATGCCCTAGCTTGGGGCGTAAACCAAGGCATTTTAACCGATGACAAACACCGCAACGCGGTGCAAAAAGGTTGGGCGTCGCTGGTAAACAGTGTGCACCCGAATGGCAAACTAGGGTGGGTACAGCAAGTCGCCTTCGCGCCGGGTTCGGCCACCGCCGATGACACCCAGCTCTACGGCACCGGTGCACTTTTACTGGCTGCGGCAGAAGTGCTGCGCTTTAGCGAAAGCCAAACGGGAGCGCAGCAATGAGCGATTATCTAGCAAAACAATTTAGCCTGGCCGGCAAAGTGGCGATGGTTACCGGCGCCAGCCGGGGCCTAGGCAAAGCCATGGCGCTTGGTTTAGGGCGCGCGGGCGCTAGCGTGTTGGCTGTGGGCTCCTCGGTCAACAGCGTGCAAGAAACGGTTGCGCAACTAAACGACGAGGGCATTACTGCTTGGGCGCTCGGTTGTGATCAAGCCGATGCTGGGCAAGTGCAAACCTTGTTCGATGAGGTGCAAGCGCTCACCGGCCGGTTGGATATTTTAGTGAATAATGCCGGCACCATTCGCCGCGCGCCGGCGGTGGAATTTTCCGACGAAGATTGGGCCGCGGTGATGGACACCAATATCAACGGTGTGTTTCGCATGTGTCGCGCGGCGGGGAAAATTATGCTCGGCCAAGGCAGCGGCAAAATTATAAACATTGCGTCGCTGTTAAGTTTTTCCGGTGGTATTACGGTGCCGGCTTATGCGGCCAGTAAAGGAGCCGTGGCGCAGTTAACCAAAGCCTTGGCGAACGAGTGGGCGCAAAATAATTTACAAGTGAATGCCATCGCGCCGGGTTATTTCGCCACCGATAACACGGAAAATTTGCGCAAGGATGCGGCGCGCAACGCCAGTATTAGCGCCCGTATTCCCGCCGGTCGCTGGGGCCAGCCCGAGGATCTCGCTGGCGCAGCCATTTTTCTCGCCTCCGATGCGGCCAACTATGTTAATGGCCACGTCATGTTGGTGGATGGCGGATGGATGGCGCGATGACAGTGCGTCACGTGGCTTGGCTGTTTGGCGTCTGGGTGTTATTCAGTCAAAGCCTATTGGCGCAAGATCTATTAGCGCAAAATCTAGCGGCGCAAAATCCTTTTGCGAAAAATCTTTTAGCGAAAAATCTATCGACACAAACGCCCTTGCGACTCGATACCAACGCATTAAATCATATTCGACAGGCGTGGCAAGTGGGGCAGGCGCCTTATGAAGCGGCTGTTGACGATCTATTGGTGGAAGCTGAAAAGTTGTTAGGGATCAGTGCGCCAACCGTGACGGTTGAGGTGGAAGGCTTGCCAAAATCAAGCCCGAATGACTATGTCAGCCTCGCGCCTTATTGGTGGCCCAACCCCAACACCAAGAATGGTTTGCCTTGGGTTAAGCAAGATGGTCGGCGCAATCCCTGGGTGGATGAGCCACGTGCGCCGAAAGCGCAATGGAATAAATTTGCTAACAGCGTAGAAGTTTTAGCGCTGGCTTTTTATTACAGCGAAGATAAACGCTTCGCCCAACAGGCGGCGCACTTTATCAAGGTGTGGATGTTAGATCCTGCCACACGCATGAATCCGCATCTCGCTTTTTCGCAGGCGGTGCCGGGCGTGGCCGAGGGCCGAAGCTACGGCATTATCGATACCGTACTATTGCCCCAGGTCATCGATGCCTTTCGCTTGGTAAATGATGCCGAGTATTTTTCACCGGCTGAACGCGCTGGCGTCAATCAATGGTTCGCCGATTTTTACCACTGGTTAACAACCAGCAGTTTAGGCCTGGAAGAGCAGCGCGCCTACAATAACCACGGCACTTTTTATGATTTGCAGGTGTTGGCTTTAGCCTTGCACCTGGGCGATAAAGCCGCAGCCGAGACCATCTTAACCCGAGTAGAAACGCGCTTGGACAAGCAAATTTCAGCGACGGGAGCCCAAGCCCACGAGCTGGCGCGCTCGCGGCCCTATTGGTATTCGGTCTATAACTTGCGCGCCTTTGCCGGTATTGCGGCATTGGCCAAACACGTCGAGCGCGATCTATGGCGTTATCCGCATGCCGACAATGCGCAGATGATAAAGGCTTTGCGTTATATTTTGGCGCGCCGTGGCGAAGTCGAATGGGGTGGGCGAGAGGAGCCCAGCTTAGAATGGAGCGCGCTCACCATGATTATGTTGGAGGCGCCTATCGCCGTGCCGGATTGGCAATTTCCGCTGGCGCAAAAATGTTTTGCGCGGGCTTTGAATAAACCAGACTTTGCTGGCGATAACTTCTTGCCTAGTGATATCTTCGGGCCAAGCAAGACCTGCTATTACTAGTGAATCTGTCGTATTTTTTACGGGCTTAGGCTTCTTTTTAGAGAGCGTTTAGGCGCTTGGTGTTAGGGGACTTTATGTTAGATGGTAAAATCACGTCGAAAATTTTGTGTGTACTCGCTCTTAGTTCTGCCTTAATAGCGTGTGATAACTCCACCTCGGGCGACACTGAAACTAAAGCCAGCGTCGAGTCGGTAGACGCTGCGAATACAAAAATCTTGTTCAACGACGGCTGGTATTTTGTGCAGGACGAATCCGCTTCGCCACCGGCTGAGTTAGTAGAGGATCAGTGGCAGGCCATCAATTTGCCCCACACCTGGAATGCCACCGACACAGTCGATGCTGTGCCCGGCTATAGTCGGCGCGCCGGCTGGTATCGCAAAACCTTTCGCGCTGGGGCGCAAGGGCGTTATCGCTTGGTCTTTGAAGGCGCCAATATGGAAACTCAGGTTTTTCTCAATGGTCAGCAAGTCGGTGAGCACATTGGTGGCTACCTGGGCTTCGCCATAGAGCTGAGCCAAGGTTTGCGCTTTAACGACAACAACGAGCTTTGGGTGCGGGTAAGTAATCGCTACAATCCAAATTTAATTCCCTCGCAGAAGGCGGATTTTTTTATCCACGGTGGTATTACCCGCGATGTGTGGCTAGAGCAATTGCCGCCGCTGTTTATCGATCAGCTTTCTATTCGCACGCCAGCTGTATCGGCCGAACAAGCGACTACCGAACTGGAGCTGGTATTTGACGATCAGCGCCCGGCGCCTGTCAGTGTCGAGTTGCGGGTGCGCGTTGTATCGCCAGCAGGCGAAGAAATTATTTCTCAGCAACAGACAGTGAGTGAATTTACCAACAGTTTGCTGGTAAGTTTACCCGCGGTGCATAAGCCGGCTTTGTGGTCGCCGACTGAACCCCAGCTGCACCGCTTACACGTGCAATTGTTTGATGAGCAGGGGCGGGAAATTTTTCAGCGCGAGGAGCGCTTCGGTTACCGCTGGTTTGAAATGCGCGACAACGAAGGCTTTTTTGTTAATGGCCAACGCTTATTATTGCGTGGCACTCATCGCCACGAAGAACACGCCGGCGTTGGTGCTGCCATGAGTAACCAGCAGCACCGGCGCGATATGGAGCAGATGAAAAGTTTGGGCGTTAACTTTGTCCGCCTCGGCCACTACCCGCAAGACCCCGAAGTGTATCGCGCCGCCGATGAGTTGGGTTTGATTCTATGGGACGAGTTGCCCTGGTGCCGCGGCGGCAAGGGAGGCGCAGAGTGGGAACAAAACACCGAGCGTTTATTGCGCCAGCAAATTTTGCAAAACATGAATCATCCTAGTATTGCTTTTTGGTCGCTCGGCAATGAAATTTATTGGGAGAGCGATTTTGTTGGTGGCGGCGATGACGCGGTGATCTTGCCATATCTAGAAAAATTACAGGCACTCGCTAAACGTTTAGATCCCGATCGCATGACCTCGATTCGAAAATATTATCCAGGTGCAAAGGTGGTGGATGCGTTTTCACCGTCAATCTGGGCCGGTTGGTATGGCGGCGCTTTCGGTCAATATGAAACCGCCTTGCAGCATTCGATGCAGCAATACCCGCGTTTCCTGCACATGGAATACGGTGGTTCCAGTCACCGTGGCCGGCACACGGAACAGGCGCTTGGGCCAGAGGGCTTGGTGCAAGCGCAAGTATCGGTTGAAGAGGCGATGAATCAGGCAGTGGTCACGAGCATTGCTAAAGACACCGACTGGAATGAAAACTACATGGTGAATTTATTTGATTGGCATTTGTCGGTGAGTGAAAAACTACCGGGCTTTGCCGGCAATGCGCAGTGGGCCTTTAAAGATTTTGGCACGCCGCTACGGCCGGAAAACCCGCTGCCCTATGTTAATCAGAAAGGTTTGGTTGATCGCGCCGGTGCGCCCAAGGATGCCTATTATGTTTTCGCCAGCTATTGGTCGCCAACGCCCATGTGTTACATCGAGTCGCACACTTGGGCTGTGCGTTACGGCCCAAGCGCGGGGCGGCCGGTAAAAGTGTTTTGTAATACCCATTCGGCCGAACTGTTTCTAAACGATAAAAGCCTAGGCGCACTCGAGCGAAAACCGGGACACTACCCGGCTCATGGTTTAGTTTGGCTGGTACCGTTTCGCGAAGGCGACAACCAATTGCAGGTGCTTGGTTTTGATGACGAGCAGCAAGAAGTTGCGCGCGATGCCATGGCGTTAACTTACCATGTGGGCGCGCCGGGAAGTCTTGAGGCCGTTGTGCTCAGCGCGCAAACCGGCGCTGACGGCGAATCGCTAATTGTGGCTGAAGCGGTGGATAAGCAAGGTCGTCGCGTGGTGGATTATAGCGAGCGGGCTTATTTTTCGGTGCTGCAAGGCGATGGGCAGTTGCTCGAAAATCAAGGCACATACACTGGCTCGTCGACCCTGGAAATGGCCAGCGGTATGGGGAAAATTGTGTTTAAGCCGGGCCGAGCGGAAACCGTGGTGGAGTTTCGCACACAAAATGTTAAAGGCGTGTATATACGCCTGCCGGGCACAGGGCCTTAGCTCTTTATCCCGGTCACTCTGAAATTCGTTGCCTTCCTCTGGTCAGGTGGCTAGCCAGCCACCTGACCCCCTATCTCTGCTGAGGTACGGATTAGCCTGCCTGTAGCTAGCTAATATCAATACATAACGTTTTGTATTTAATAGCCTTTTTCTTCTTTTTGCGCCAATAACGCTGATTCAAGCGCGCCTTGAGGAAGGCGCAAAACTAACTATTAATTAATTGGTAAGGCCACTTGACAGTAAGTCATTTTTGGTGAACCATGGCACATCGCGTTAAAGGAGAGCTTAACGCGGCCTGACGCAAGGTCGTCGGTGAGAGAATTTATTACATAACAATAGCCCTAAGAGGAACTGAGCATGAATCGTCAGTGGAACAACGATAAGCATCCCGCTTTTAAGCGAACATTACTAAGCACCCTCATTGCGCTCGCCGCAACACCCGCCTTAGCCCAAGAGCAAGGTGCAGAAGCGCTCGAGGAAATTGTGGTAACCGCGCAGTTTCAGCGCAACCTCGATAACGCGCTCGATGTTAAGCGCAATGCGGCGACCATCGTAGACGGTATCTCCGCTGACGATATCGGCACCCTGCCAGCGCTGGATATGGGCGAAGCACTGCAAGCTGTTGTGGGCGTGCAGCTCAACCGCGAAGGCGAGCGCCGCGAGTCCAGCATTAACTTGCGCGGTATGCCCTCGGGTTTCGTACTGACCACGGCTAACGGTCAGAGTTTCGCAAGCCCAAGCCGCAGCGACAAAGCCTTCGGTGCGCCTAACCCTTTCGGCGCCTACGACCCCGCAATTTTTAACGGCACCGATGTTGTTAAAACCCAAACAGCCGCTATGCAAGAAGGCGGTATTGCCGGTGTTGTCGATTTGAAACTTGCCCGTGCACTCGATAAAAAAGATGGCAAGTTTAGCGTTGCTGTCTCGGGCCGTAGCGAGCAATTGGCCGACACAGTGGATGGCGAATTAGTCTTGTCTGGCTCTAAGCATTTGATTACCGATACGCTGGCAGTTACCGCAACCTTGGCAACGTCGGAGCAAACCTTCCGCCGCGATACGGTAAAAATTAACCGCTACGACAACATCCCCACCAATGCCAATTTCATTGGCAGTAATGGCGAAAACTACGCGACTTGGGCCGCCGATAATAATTTGCCCGCCAATGCCGTGGTAAAAATGCCTGGTGAGTTGCGCCAGGGCTCAGAAATTAACGAAGGTATGCGCACATCTTTCGCCGGCGGCCTAGAGTGGCAAGCCAATGACGCGTTGACGTTAGGTTTGAACTTGTTCTATACCGAACGCGATATGGATGAAAACGGCCAGCAAGAAATTGACATGCGCACGCGCAGCGGCGGCACTAAAATTACGCCCAATAATGCACCGCGCGATACCGGCACTGTTACCACCAACGGCGACCCAATCTACACCGTTACCGATATTAATTTCGACGATGTGGACTACCGCTATACCTCGCGTATCTGGGATACCTTAGAGCAATCACAGGCGGCTATTTTTGATGCCGAGTGGGTGAGCGAAGCCTGGACAGTGGATGGTTTAATTTCTATTTCATCGGCTGAAAATGATTGGAGCGAATTGTTTTACACGCCTTACTACCGCGCTGGTAGCAGTGGCATTTCTGGCCGTTTATACACCGGCGACGGCAATGTCGACGACTATGTTTACAACCTGGTTGATTACGACAACCTCGATTTAGAAGCGGGTACTTGGCAAGTGCTCGACTCGGTTGGCAGCACCGGTGAAGTTAGGCAAGGCAGCGGCAACGTGCGCACCTTGGTAACCGGAACCTATGAAACCTTGGAAGTTGACTCGAATGCTTTCGAAGTGAATTTCAAACGCGAACTCGAATTGCCGGTGCTATCTAACGTGCAATTTGGCTACCGCTACTCGGAAGATAAGCAAAGCTCTGACCGTTTACGTCACTCGCCAGCGGGCATCGATTTAAACGGAATTTTAGTGAACTCTGCGCGTATTGACCCTGCCTACGCATCGCAAGGCGATTTCTTCGGCGGCACCATCGGTGGTTTTGCCGGCGCTGGCTCGGGTTGGTATGCCCTAGATGTAGACGCAATTAATAGCGCGGCGGTGGCAACCTTAGGCACGGTGAATCCAGATCCAGCAACCGGTGAGTTGCCGGTTGTGGTGCCCTCAAGCGGCTTGATTGCGCGCGGTGGCCAACAAAGTGCCGGTTTGGTGTACGACGTCGATCTCAATACCAGCGCCGCCTACTTAATGGCCGACCTAGACTTTAATGTTGCCGATTTGCCCGTGCAAGGAAATGTGGGTGTTCGCTACGTCAATTCCGAGCAGGATGCCAGCGCACCTTTCTATGCATTCGGTGCCACGGATATCAATAACCCGGAAGATCGCCACGTAAAAAATTCCTACGATTATTTTTTACCTAGCCTGAACTTGGCGATGGATGTTACCGACGATGTGCGCTTGCGGGTTGCCTACAGCGAAACAATGTCTCGGCCAAATGTGCGCGCTGCCACGCCATCTACCTCGGTCACTACCACCACTGGTGAAGCGGCTGTGGTATTGCCCGGTGCGGATGTAGACCCCTTTACCGCACAAGCTTACGATATTTCGTTAGAGTGGTATAACCGTGAAGGTAGTGCCGTAACCTTCGCCGTATTTAGAAAAGATATCGATAATTTCTTCACCTCTGTTGGATCTTGCGATCAAGACCTTTTATCAAGCTACGGTTTGAACATGGGTAACTTGTCGGTAGTGGGCGATAGCTGTATTACCGATGGCGTCGATAGCTTTGATGCGATAGACCCTAACTATATTGCAGCTGGTAGCGAAGTGAACGTAAGCCAGGTGCAGAATATTGATGCGAGAATTAAGGTTCAAGGTTATGAGCTTTCTATTCAACAGAACTTGAACTTCTTGCCTTACCCCTGGAATGGCTTTGGCGGTATTGTGAACTATTCGAAGACTTCTCAGGATGCGCCGCTAAATGCGCAAATTCCTGGCATCTCTGACGATACTTACAATGTGATTGGTTATTACGAGCAAGGGCCATTCGGTATTCGCCTGTCCTATAACTACCGCAGTGACTACGAGTTAGAAAGCGTGGGCACGTTTAACGGTGAAGGTAATAAAAATGTTAAAGCGGCGGGCCGTGTGGATATGTCCGCCTACTACAACATTACCAAACACTTCAGCGTATCTTTGAAAGGTTATAACTTGACTGAAACGCTGTATGAAGAGTACCAAGACGTCGAGTTCCAACCACGCGCAACCCACTACGATGGTCGCACCTTCGTACTGCAGGGCAAGTACAACTTCTTCTAAATTTATTTAGGCGATAGTTGATAAAAAAATCCCGGCCAAGGCCGGGATTTTTATTGCTGATAACGTCGTTTGCCTGTCAGTTAATATGCGGGCAATCGGACAAAAATGTGTCATTGTGGGCCGGTCCCAAAGGGCGGGTGCTGAGACTAGATGGATGTATTCACGTCGTGTCGCTAGTGCGGGCACCAAACTCATGTCCAACTATACGCCGAAATGCCGCATCTATTGTGAGGTTTAAAGCCTAACGATGATCACGTCGTTTTTGTGGGACAGCAGTGGGCCAAGACCTAGTTTTTTTTCATAAAGCAATCGCACCTAATCTCTTCAGCAATGCAAAATTAGCTGTTAGCTGGGGGCCGAAGTGTCGGGCCAGACCAACCGCTTAGCTGTTAGCTGGGGGCCGAAGTGTCGGGCCAGACCAACCGCTTAGCTGTTAGCTGTTAGCTGTTAGCTGTTAGCTGTTAGTTGTTAGCTGTTAGCTAATCCCGCAATGTCGCGTCTGCCTTTCGCGGCGCGAGGCCGCAAAGTGTTGCGCCGGCTGCTAATTTAGCTTCGATGGCGTGGTTAGTGCGCTCGATAAATTCATTATTAAGCCCCTTAAAGGCGAGCTCGGTGTTCTCTTCCAAAACCAGTATGTCGAGTTTCTTAATCGCGTTTTGGATATCTGGTGGCTGGCTCTCTAGCCAATGTTCCGAGGCAATAATTAAATCGCCGCGGCCGGCAATCAACATTTTGCTAGCCTGCTCTGTGCCGAGCGGTGCGTAAATCAGTTGTGCGGCGCATTGGTCGCCCTGCTTTAGCGCCTCGACCTTTGGGCCAAAGTGGCCGCGCGGCGGTAGAATGAGTTTGGCGCTGCGCATGGTGACGTCGCACCATTGTTTGATGCTGCTACTCACCGTTGAGCCTTTGAGGCCATATAAATTCAGTTTATGGGTTGCAATCGGCACGCTGAATTGAAATTGTTGTTCGCGCTCAGGTGTACGCGAGAGACCTAATAACACTTGTACCTGGCCATCTAACAGTAATCGCATGCGGCGCGACATGCTGACTTTCATGGGTAAAAAAGTGATTGGGCAATTTAACTCTTGGAACAGCTCTGTGAGCCATTGGTCGGCACAGGCGAAGTTCTGTAGCGGTATAGAGTTAAGTTGGGCGGGGCATTGATTGGCCTGAGCGCTCAGGGGGCTTAAGCAGGCGAGGAGTAGCAGTGTGCCTGAGATTTTGATTAGCGATCGAGCGGCCAAGTTTAAAAAATCCATAAAAATCCAAGGTTGAAAGCATAGACTATCTGCGTATTTCAATAAACAACACCTTATGTATTACCGCTTGCCTGTCTATTTGGCTTGGTCTGTAGCAACGCCTGCCAGCCCAAGGTTTGGCCAGCAGGCGTTGAATGCTTCCGCAATGAATGGGTTTTGCTTTGTCCTTTAGCGCTGGCTTGCGGTTTTATTTTACTTTTTTACCCATGCTGTCTTTAATTTCGCGCGCGTCGTAGGTGTCGCCGGTGGCTGGTTTAACACCTTTGCCCAAGCGCACTTCTAAGCTGGCGATGGCGAAGTCTTTGCCGGTGCCACTGTTCATACCCACGCCGTATTCAGTAGTCGGGTGAGATTGCGTGCTGCAGCTGAGTAAACCACAGCTCTTGGTGACAGTGCGACCGGTTGTCATGCTGGTGCTTATATTGTCGTCAGATTTTTCTATCTGGGTTTCTCGATCCACTACCACAAACCAATCGTAACCTTGCGCCAAGGTTAATTCGGCGGCGCGCAGCAAGGCGTAATTTTTTGCCTGGCTGGCGCGACGGCTTTTGTCTTTATAGTCGATCCGATAACGGTTTTCGCTGATCTCCGTTTCCGTGTAACCGTAGCCGCTACCGCTCGCCGCTTTGTAACCGCTGTTGCTGGCGCAACCCACGAGGGACAGTAAAATCAAGCTGGTGCTAATTAACATTTTCATAGTGTTATCCTCACTTGTCTGTTGCAGGTTGTTGCTGAATAAGATTGTTGTTGGCCCAGCCTTCGGCAATTGCCTTGGCTTCTTGCCGGCGGTTTAAAAAGCTGCCCACGGCCATCGCGTCAACCAGCGCTACGATGGCCTTATCGTTACTCGCCGTTTGGTATGCTTGGCCGCTTGCGGTTTCGGTGTTGGCGACTGTGAGTGCCGCCACCGACTGCCAGCCTTGGTTATTGCGGCAGGCGATGCCTTGGGTAATGTCGGTTTGGTTGCTGGCCTGATACTGACGGCACCATTGCCCGTCGCCATTGGTGAACGACACTTTGGTTGTCAGGTCGGCACCGGTTTTCAGCTGTCGCGTTTCGCCACTGGGCAAGGTGTCCAGTGCTTGCGCCAGCTCTTGCCAGTTTGCATCGGCGCTTGGCCCCGGAGCTAGCCAGTGGTTCATGGCGATGCCAATGGCGAGCGCGACACTCGCTGCCATGGCTAAGTGTTGTGGCGCGAAGCGTGGAAACTGAAAAATCTTGGCGCTGGTTTTTGGCGTTGATTGCTCTTGCTTCTGCGCTTGTTGTTGGGCGCTCGCCGCAATCATCTCGGTGATGGCCGCCGGCATGGGTTGCTCGTCGATGCGTTGATAGCAAGCTTGCAATTGGCTGTCTACGGCGGCCAGCTCGGCTAGCCGATTGGCCAGGCTTTCGTCTTCGGCAATGCGCTCGCGGATGGTGTTCATCTCGGCTTCTGGCAGCTCTGCGTCTAAGAATGCCGATAGCGTTTCGTCGTTAATATTCATGCTGTAATCCTCTCGGCTGGGGTGTCCAGGGTGTTGACCAGCGCCGCTCTAGCGCGGGCGAGTCGGCTCATCACGGTACCCATGGGAATGCTTAAAATTTCTGCCACATCTTTGTAGGCCAAACCCTGTAGGCACACTAAGGCGATAATCGAACGCTGTTCGTCGGGCAGTGTTTCCATGGCACGGTTGACGCGATCGAGGGTCATTTTTTGCTCCATGGCGCGCTCGCCATCGACAATCTGGCCCTCGGTTAGCTCTGGCGACTGGGCCGCGGTGTGGCGGGTTTTCTGCGCCCGATAGTCGTCTATCCATTGGTTGCGGCAAACCCGAAAGGCCCACTTTGCCAAGGGCACATCGTTGGGGGCGGGCTTGGCCAGTAGCTTTTCCACTGTGTTTTGCAGCAGGTCGTCAGCGTCGGCCATCTGCCCGGTGAGGGAGAAGGCAAAGCGTCTTAAGGCCGGCAATAGTTCTGTTAATTCGTTGTGCATCGGTTAGTTTCCCCTTGTTACAACCTGTTAACGTGCGGGCTTAGTTTTTATTCCAAAAAAAGGGAATAATTTTCGCGCGGGGTCGTTATCTTAATGAGAGCTTGGTGTCAGGCTCGCATCGGTCTTCATTGTTCTAGTCCAATAGCTCTAGAATCGGTAGGCTGTTAACCGGCTAAGGCCCAAATTCGTCGACTAGTTATAGGCGGCCTAAGGATAACGATCATGACCCTAAAACGCACGGCACTCATCGCCGGTTCGCTAGTCTACGCACTTCTGGTGCCGGCCACGGGCTATGGCCAATTGCCCGCGACCCAGACAGTGACCGGGCAAATTGACCAGCTCGGGCGTGCGGCCAGCGAGGCTGCAGCAGATATTAACGGCCGGCTCGATGAAGCCGCGCTGGCGGCGCAACGAGAAGCTCGAGTGGCCGAAGCTGTGGCGCGCGAGGCCGCGCTCGACCCCATCGCGCGGGCGTTAAACAATCCCCTCGCTCAATTGCCCAACGCCTTGCCCATTCTCGATAACGCCGGCCAGTTGGCGCATATAGAGGTTATCGTGGAGGACGGTTGGCGCGCGGTGGCACGGGAGTGGCTGGTGTGGTTGCCGGAGCGGCAGCAAGGCGAGTTGGCCAAGCTGCCCGGTATTCACTTGCTGGCGAGCGAACCCATGCCTGGTTTGGGGCTGGCGTTGGTGCGCTTTCAGGTTGACGAGGCCTTGGATTCCCGCGCCGCCTTAGCGCAACTCTTGCCCACGGCTTGGCAGGCGAGCTTGGATCGCAATCACATTTTTAACAGCCAAACCGAGGCAAGCGCGGCGGGCATGCGCACTGAGGCGGCATCTTCGGCCGAGCGACAAAGCGATCAGCCCTCGGCTTGCACTGCGCCGGTGCGGCTGGGCATGGTGGACACACAGGTGCAAACCGAGCACCCTGCTTTTGCCCAGGCGAACATCACCGGTCAATCCTTTTTGCCGGCGCAACTGACCGCGCCATCGGCGCACGGCACCGCGGTTGCCGGTTTACTCATCGGCAGTGGCGAGGGCCTGCAGGCGCCGCTTAGGCAGGCGGAATTGTTTGTCGCCTCCGCTTTCTATGCGCGCTCGGATTATTCCCAAGGCGCCACCACCCAGAGTTTATTACGGGCGTTAAATTGGCTGGCGACGGAACAGGTGAGGGTGATTAATTTGTCGCTGGCCGGGCCGCCGAATCAATTGTTGGCGCTGGCTGTAGCGCGTTTGGCCGAGCAGCAGATCGCCATGGTGGCTGCCGTGGGCAACGAGGGGCCGGCAGCGCCAGCGCTTTACCCAGCCGCCTATCCGCAGGTGCTAGCGGTGACGGCGGTGGATCAAGAGCGCCATATTTATCGCTGGGCTAACCAAGGCGAACAGGTCGCCTTCGCGGCCATGGGGGTGTCGGTGGTAACGGCGCGCGCGCAAACAGCGCAACAGTCCGCAGCCTTCGGCCGGGAAACCGGTACTTCCATGGCCGCCCCCATCATCACCGCGCGCCTTGCCTGCGCTCTGGCTAATGGCGCTGCGCTAACGGAGGCCATCGAGGGACTAGAGCAACAAGCCATCGACTTAGGTGAAGCGGGGCGAGATTCGGTGTTTGGCGCGGGTTTGGTTTTGTGAGGATTACCTCGTGGCGAGTTCGTATAAAAATTTAATCATCGCAGGCGCAGCGCTCTTCTTTATTGTGATTTTCTATGCTTACTGGGAAGTTAATAGAAGCCAAGCGTTAATAAACACTGCTGAAGATCCTGTTGCATCTTTAACTAGGGGCTTTACTGATGCGGAGGAGGATTTTCAGGATGGGCATGCGCACTTTCTGCGGTATGACGGTGAGTATCTAGGCGTTTCAGCTTATGAAGCGACTTATCTCTTTAACGATCATGCCCAGCCTTTTCAGCTGTTTTGTATTTTTGGCTTGTATGTAGATGATCTAGCGTTGCGAATTTCAAGTTATGAATACAATGCTGTTTATGTAACTGCATATAATACCCGCCTCAAAACCTTAGCAAGTACACATTCAACGCCTTCGTCATAGGTTCCCTGCAACCTACTATTTTGTAGCTTGCAGGGCTACCCTCACCTTGCGGCTAAAAAAGTTCAGATGAATGCCCATTGATGGATATCCAATTACTTAAGCTTCCGCGCTAGAAGATGTTTTAAACACCACCGGCGGTAGCAAGAAAGTCCGCCTCAGGCAGCTTTCCAGAGTATACGCATCCTCTCTGAGTTACTCATTTCACAGAAAGCACAAATCTGTCACTTATTACTGGTACATTTGTGCGAACCATCCTAAAGTTGCGTGTGGGTATTTTTAGGGATCATTTTTAAGGAGAAAAGATGAACAAGCACTTACGCCTAGGTTTATTTGCCATCGGACTGTTGTCGCCCCTGTGTGTGGGTACTGTGGCCGCGGACTCAGTAGACCGCACCGTACTTCCCATTGCCGAGCCAGTTTACCCGGCTAGCGCCGAACTCGATGTTCGCAAGGCCACGCCACCGCCGCGCTTCCAGGTGACCGCGCCCAAGGGTGCGCCCAACGTGGTGATCGTGTTGATTGACGATTTAGGCTTCGGCGCTACCAGTGCTTTTGGCGGCCCCATTCCGACGCCCACCTTGAATGGCCTGGCCAAGTCTGGCCTGCGCTACAACAACTTCCATACCACCGCACTTTGCTCGCCCACCCGCGTGGCGCTGAAGTCTGGCCGCAACCACCACACCGCCAATGCGGGTTCGATCATGGAAACCGCCACCGCCTTTCCAGGTAACACCGGCGCTATTCCCAATAGAGTTGCACCGCTGGCTGAAATGTTGCGCTTGAACGGTTTTAGCACCGCCGCCTTCGGCAAGTGGCACGAAACCGCCGCTTGGGAAACCAGCGTGTCTGGGCCCTTCGATCGCTGGCCAACACGCCAGGGTTTCGACAAGTTTTACGGCTTCATTGGTGGTGAAACCGACCAATGGGCGCCGCTTATTTACGACGGTGTGAAGAAAGTTAACCCACCGAAAAAAGACGATTACCACTTCACCGAAGACATGACCGATCAAGCGGTGAATTGGGTCAAGGCGCAGCAGTCGATGACGCCAGACAAACCTTTCTTTATGTACTTTGCCACCGGTGCCGTGCACGCGCCGCACCATGTACCGAAAGAGTGGATTCAGAAATTCCACGGCAAGTTTGATGCCGGCTGGGACAAGGTACGCGAGGCCAGTTTCGCGCGCCAAAAAGCCGAGGGCATTATTCCGAAAGATACCAAGCTGCCAGCGCGCCCCGCTGATTTGCCGGCATGGGATAGCCTACCCGAAGACCATAAAAAACTGTTTCGTCGCCAGGCAGAAGTGTTTGCCGGTTTCGTTGGCCACACAGATCACAACGTAGGTCGATTGGTATCGGCCATTGAGGAAATTGGCGAGCTAGACAACACGCTAATTTTTTACATAGCCGGTGACAACGGTACCAGCGCCGAAGGCGGCATGGTGGGTATGTACAACGAAATGACCTACTTCAACGGCGTGCAGGAAAAAGTTGAAGACCTGCTGCCATTGATGGATAAGTGGGGCAGCAAGGAAACTTTCCCGCACATGTCTGCAGGTTGGGCTGTGGCGTTTGATTCACCTTTTGCCTGGACTAAGCAAGTCGCCTCTGACTTCGGCGGCACGCGCAACGGTACCGTGGTTCATTGGCCCAAGGGCATTAAGAAAGGCAATGCCATAAGAACACAATTTAGCCACGTGATTGATGTGGCCCCCACCATTATGGAAGCGGCTAACTTGCCCGAACCCAAAGTGGTGAATGGCACGGCGCAAATACCCTTCGAAGGCACCAGCATGGTGTACAGCTTTAATGATGCAACGGCAAAAGATCGCCACACCACCCAGTACTTCGAAATTTTTGGTAACCGCGCTATCTATCACGACGGCTGGTTTGCTCGCACCATTCACCGCGCGCCTTGGCAAACGGGGAAACAAAAACCACTGGCAGAAGATACTTGGGATCTTTACAACGTCAACGCGGACTTTAGCCTAGCCACCAACCTTGCCAGCGAGCAGCCGGAAAAGTTGAAGGAAATGAAGGCGCTGTTCATGAAGGAAGCGCAAAAGTATAACGTGCTGCCCATTGACGACCGCACCATCGAACGCGTTAACCCCGCGCTCGCTGGGCGCCCTGACCTTATGGCCGGGCGCACAGAATTGACCTTATACGAAGGCATGGAAGGGATGATGGAAAACACGTTTATTAACGTGAAAAATCGCTCTAAAACCCTCACCGCTGAATTAGAAATACCCAAGGCCGGCGCCTCCGGTGCCATTTTGGTTCAGGGCGGGCGTTTCGGTGGTTGGTCTCTGCACATGCGCGACGGCAAGCCAGCCTATGAATACAACTGGCTAGGCCTTGAGCGCTTTGTAGTGGAAAGCCCTAAGGCGCTGCCGTCGGGTAAATCAACGGTAACGCTGAACTTTGCCTACGATGGTGACGGCTTAGGCAAAGGCGGCATGGCAACGCTGTTGGTAAACGGCAAGCAAGTGGCGCAAGGGCGAATTGGAAAAACCCAGCCCATGATTTTCTCGGCCGATGAGACGGCCGATGTGGGCCTAGACAACCAAACCCCTGTGGCTCTGGGTATCGGCTATGGCCCAGATGAAACCAAGTTTACCGGCAAGATCAATAAGGTCACCGTAGAACTGAAATAACCGCAACAGCAGTGCCGGCTTTTTTCAAAAAGCCGATAAAAGGTGGCCCAATTGGGTCACCTTTTTTTATTCGGGGGCGAGGTTTTATTGAAATGCCCCTGCCAATTCCTTCGCTATGTCCTTTTGCTTTCCGCAAAGCCACTTTACCTGCTTGGCCGTTGCGTGATTCGCCTCGATTTTACCTTAAACAGTCGGTCTCTAAATACGACATTAATTGTGGTTTAATCTACGCCTTAGGTGGCGTAGCAAAGTGCCTGCCTTCTCTAATAGATTCAGTAACCCGAGTGGAGCCCATTCTGGTTGAAGCCTTTAATTACATTAGGTCGATAATGAGACAGGAATTGAGAGCGAAGGTTGTTGCGGTTTGCAATAAAAAAATTGCCGCTAAGGGTGAGGGCGTCGGGGTTTCGTTCTATGCGTTTTTCGCCAATAAAAACGATGATCCAGAGTTACTTATGGAAGCTGCCACTTGGTGGATACAAACCCATAAGCTAGATCATTTTGTTAAGGCCCGTAAAATTATCGATATGATCGACGCTGGAATGTAAATAAATTTCACCTTGAAAAAGTGGACAATTTGCTTTTCTCATCTGATTAGTAAGTATTCTTCAGTCGCTTTCGATATCGAAAGGTAGCTATATGCATTATTTGACTTCATTGTTAACCATACTGTTGTGCGTGGGTTGTACTTTGACATCCTTCCCCATCCAGCAGGCGCCTAATGCTAATAGCAAAGCCGTTGTGTTTGATATTGACGGCACCTTAACGCCAAGACCTATGGCCGTCTTCTCTGTGCGTGAGGATGCGGCCAGTACAGTGCAATTGTTTTCCGAGCGCGGTTATAAAATTATTTATTTGAGTGCTCGGGTTGCGCTATTGCAGCGAGCTATTCCTGGCTGGCTAGCTGACAACGGCTTTCCGGAGGGCAGCATTCATGTGCCAGCAAATACTGAGGATAGCGGTGATCACGCGGCATTTAAGGCGCGCGTACTGAATCAATACAAAGACAGGGGGTGGCTGCTTGTTGCCGGCTTTGGCGATTCAGCCACAGATTTCGAGGCCTATGCCCAGGTGGGTATAGATGCGAGCTCCGTCTTTGCACTGCAGCGTCAAGGTGAGGAAGCGTGTTTACCGGGCGTTTGGGTGACCTGTTTTAGCACTTGGTCTGGGCAGCGAGCGTTGATGGAAACGTGGATTCGAGATAACCAAGCGAGACCAGCCTTAAATTGAGGCGTTGTTAGGTGAGCTGGCTGTGTCCTTCTTTTTCGACAGTGTTGAAGCCAGAGCAACTACTCGCGAGATGCCGCCTTCAAAACATCAATTAACTGAGCCTTCTTTTAATAAGGCGTCGCTGTGTATAGGTGTTGTTCTACTTGTCCTAACAGGTTGGGTAGCGCCAAGCACGGCGCCTAAAACGGCTGCATTAGCGGCTTCGAAACCTACTCCCAATCTTGGTGTAGACCCGTTAAATGGTGTAGGCTAATCGCCAAATAATAAAGAAATAGATGTGGGGCGATGGATACAGTTCTGTTTAATTTTCACGATGTGGTGTTGATACTCCTGAGTTTTGAGTGTCTGTTGGTGGCGGCTATTTTGAGCCTGAGCCAGCCCAATCGACCGCTGAGTACCTGGTTTTTTGTGGGTTTTTTGCTGTGCCATAGTTTTATGGCTCTGCACGAGCTTATTTTCTGGGGCAAAGAGTTTAGGTTGTGGATGCTGGACATCTCGCCCAACTTTTTCTTCTTAGGTAGCTACAGCTATTACCTCGATGGCCCGCTGCTTTATCTCTTTGTACGCTCGCTTCTGTATAAAGACTTTACCTTAGCCCGGCAAAATCTTTGGCATCTTCTGCCCTTAGCGCTTTACGCCTTTTTGTTGGTAATAACATTTTATAGCCTTGACTTTAGCTCGCGCTACCAGCTGATTGAAACCCAGCACATTGCCTACTCTTCGCCGTTTCTTTATTTCGACGCGGCGAGTAAATATTTGCGGGTTTTTTATGCCTGCGTGGGCCTGTTGATGGTGATGAACTATGGCCGGCGTCTGCAGGACTCGGTGGCCAATATTAACCGCCAAGACTTGGTGTGGCTCAAGGCGATGATGCTGACCATGCTGTTGCTCTACGGTATGGATGCGTTGCTGCTCTCGGTCAAGCTCGCTGGCCTGTGGCAGCAAAACTTTAACATGAACCTGCTCAATGACTTAGGCGTAAGCGCTTATCACCTGAACTTTATTGCCATTAATATCCTTGTATTGTTGAAGTTTTCTCGCTTTGAAACGGTTGAAGCGATTGATTCTCCGGAAGTTCATGGCGCTGAGGCCGAAGACCCAGAAGAACTGGAGGCCATTGCCCGCATGGAGGCGGGTATGCAAGACCCTGAGATATACGCCATCGCCAATATCACCCTCGACAAACTGGCCAGCGCTTTGGATATCACCCCACGCAAGCTATCCGGCCTATTGAAATTTCATTACAAGATGAACTTCTATGAGTTCGTCAATCGGCACCGGGTAGAGCAGGCCAAGATCCGCCTGGCAGACCCGGCGCAAGACCATAAGTCCATCATCGATATTTTTTATGAGGTGGGTTTTAACTCCAAGTCTGTGTTTAACACCTTCTTTAAGCGCATGGAAAATATGACTCCAAGCCAGTATCGAGACAGCCAGCGGGAGCTAAACGCCAAGCAGGGCAAGGGGATTTTTGATCATTAGTTGTAAGCCGCAGGCCACAGGCCGCAGGCCGCAAGCCGCAAGCTGCAAGGTCGGCGCCGCCCCCTTCAAGTTGGGACCCGCTCCCTAGCTGAACAGGTAAGGGCAACCAAGCCTTAGGTCACTTGTAAGCTGGTGCTTGGGCGTCTGAGTCTCTGCCTTTAGGCTTGCTTGCAGCTTGCAGCTTGCAGCTTGCAGCTTGCAGCTCCTTCCCCATCCAAGTGAGCGTTTGCCAACCATGGTGCCCTTGCTGGCTGGCGTTCGTTTTAACTCGAACCTATGTCAGCGGCGAAATTATTCCGTAAGAACCCGTGTTTAATAAGCCGAACGCCTTTTTAACTTAGGTCGAACGACAAGGTTTTGTTTGCGTTTTAGTTTAGAGCCGATCTCCAGCGGGTCTGCCGACTATCAGCCCTTTGCCAAGGTGAGTGATGGGTGATGGTGGTTAGTCGCTGGGGCTAAGCGGTCGCGTTTAAGTCAATCAAGCGGATCGCAACGAGCATGAAACGCAAAAACACATTCTAATAATAGGTAGGTATTCCATGGTTAGGCACTTGTCTAAAAAGCACCCCACTTCCCTCGCCATTGCCGGCTTGCTGGCAGTGGCTGGGCACTCGTCATCGATGGCGCAAGAAGCGTCCGTTGGGCTGGAAGAAATTGTGGTAACCGCAGAGCGGCGCGCGGCGTCTTTGCAAAGCACCGCCATTGCAGTAACGGCGATGAGCCAGGAAACGCTGATCGAAAACGATATCTTAAACGTTACAGGTTTAACGGGTTTTGTGCCGAACTTGGTGGTGTCGGGGCAAGAAGATCAATCCGATATCAAAATTTATATTCGCGGCGTGGGCACCAATAACCCAACGGAAACCGGCGACCAGGGTGTTGGCGTTTACGTAGATGGCGTGTTCGCCGCACGTGCGCAGGGCGCGTTGGCGCTGATGTACGATTTGGAAAACGTGCAGGTTTTGCGCGGTCCGCAAGGTACCTTGTTTGGCCGCAACAATACCGGTGGCGCCATGTTGCTAACCACTAAACGGCCCGGTAAGGAATTGGAAGGCGACTTCCAAATGACCTACGGCAGCTACAATCGGCAGCAGGTTTCGGGTGCCGTAACTCTGCCGGTTAGCGAGCAATTTTCCGTGCGCGTGGCAGCCTATTCGGATCAAGACGACGGCTGGGTAAAGCCAATTGATACCGATCCGCGCGGTTTAGATGGCCAGTGGTCTGGCCCCACAACACTGCGCACCGCCGACAACGTGGGCATGAAATTAAATAACACCGACGTGCGCTCGGCGCGTTTGACCGGCCTGTGGGATATTAGCGAAAACTTGCAGTGGCTGATGTCGTTTGAGACCTTCGCCGACCAAGGTAACACCGGTGTTTTGTTAAACCCAGTTGAAGTGGAAAAAGGCAACTACAGCGCCTTCATCGATTCGCCGGTGGCCTTAGATATGCAAAGCGACGTGGTGCGCTCGACAATCAGTTACGACATTACCGATGGCATAAATGTCGAGTACATTTACGGTGGCAGCAACTTAAGTCGCGAGCAAGTGGTAGATCAAGATGCCGGCGTGTTGTCTATGTTTCAAGAGGCGCGCACTGAATACCAAGATTCAACCGCGGCGAGCCACGAGTTGAAATTGCAAAACACCGCTGGCGATATGTTCGACTGGACCGTTGGCCTCTACTACTTCGAAGAAGAAACCGCGATACGCTTTGACTTCGATGGCGATGGCCCTTGGTTGAATCGCCGCGGTGCAACCTTCATTCAACCGGCCCGTGGCTCTGAGTCCCAAGCGGCTTACGGTCAGCTGACCTATCACGTCACCGACGCTCTATCCCTAACCGGCGGCCTGCGCTACACCGACGACCTCAAGTACGATCGCGGTGGCCGCAATTATGGCGACGATTGCGACGGCTATATTCGTCCAACCTTGGGCGGCTCGGCCTTGGTCACCTTCGAAGATTTCTTAAACAATCGCACCGGCGCCGAAGGTGCAGACGGCCTCGATGACTTAACCGGTTTGGAGCGCACACGCGGCAGCTGCAAAGCCGATAAACGCAACGACGTGGAAGTTGACGATAGTCAAGTGACCTATTTAGTGCGCGCCAGCTACGAATGGGATGATCAACTGGCCTATGTCAGTGTCGGCTCTGGTTATCGCGCTGGTGTTATTCAGGATGGTGGCGCTGCCACTAACCCAGAGAACAGCACCAGCTATGAAGTGGGCTATAAAGTTGACTTCGAAAAAGTGCGCTTCAATGCCGCCGCATTTTTCATGCAGTACGACGATTTGATTCGCTCGGGTTACGACGAAGAGGAAAATCAAATTGTTAACTCCAACGTTGCCGGTGCAGAAATTTCCGGCTTGGAGGTGGAGTTGACTTGGTTGGTGGGTGATGCCGGTGTGGTTGATTTCTCGGCTGGCTATCTCGATGCGGTTTACACAGATTACATCGTCGACAACGGTGGCTATGGCGACAACAACACGCCGGTATTAGATGAAAATGGCGAACCCACAGGTTTGTATGACTTGGCTGGTAATCACCTGCCCCAATCTCCGGAGTTTAATTTCAACTTTGGCTTCCATTGGGATTTCCAAATGGCCAAGGGCACGCTGACACCGCGTATTAATGTGCGCTATTTAGATGATGTGTATTTCCGCGATCAAAACGAAAACAGCGCGCCGGTTAATAATGTGATCAACAACGTACAGCAAACCGGTATTGCTTACGGCAACCCAGCCGGACAGGACGCGCACACTAAGGTCAATTTAGGTTTGATGTATGACTCAGGTGAAAACTGGCATGTCGATGTGTTCGTCAATAATGCAACTGACGAAATGACCAAGTCGAGCTCTTCGGTGGATAACAATACCGCCGCTGGCTTCCCTGGCCGCTATTCGGCGCCGCGTACGGTGGGTGTTCGCTTCGGTGCGAGCTTCTGAGTAAATGCGAGTGGTGATGGCGAGCTCTGCTGCAGAGCTTGCCCGTCCGAACCTAATAATTCGATGGTGAAAACATGAACTTCAAACTGAAAAACACCCTAAAAAATATTGTAAACCTTCAACCTGTGCCGACTTGCGTCGCCTTGTCCGCGCTATTACTGCTGCCCGGTTGTGGCAGCGATAAACCCAACCCAATTGTGCCGGTGCCACCCGCTTTTGAGGAGCCAAAGGCTGGAACCGAAAGTTATTCCGCACTCAAGGCGCAGGGTACCCTGTGGCAAAACGTGGAGGGTCAGAAAGTTTCCCTGCGCGGCATTAACCTGGGCAACTGGTTGTCTATGGAGTTGTGGATGTTCGATTCCAGCGAAGATCCCTTAGGAGCCGATATTCCAGACCAATGCACTTTGGAAGCGGTGTTGACCGACCGCTTTGGCGCCGATGAAAAAGATCGCATCATTAAATTACACCGCGATTCTTGGCTGACCGATGCCGATTGGGATGCGATGGCAGAAGCTGGCTTTAATGTGGTTCGCATTCCTTTCCCTTACGACCTGATCGAAGACGAGCAGAATCCAAAAACCTTGCGCGCCGATGCCTGGAGCTATTTAGATGCGGCAATTGCCAAGGCTAAAGCGCGCGAGATGTACGTTGTGTTGGACTTGCACGGTGCTGCTGGTCGCCAGGGTACAGAGCAACACACCGGTTGCGCCGATCAAAATGAACTCTGGGATAGCGCCGTTTATCGCGATAGAACCGTGTGGCTGTGGCAACAAATTGCGCAGAAATATAATGGCGAAGCCACAGTGGCCGGTTACGGTTTGTTGAATGAACCCTGGGGTACTGACTCGGAAACCTTAACTGAATTTTCGCTAGAGCTGTACAAGGCTATTCGCGAAATCGATCAGGATCACATCATCATTCTTGCTGGTCACAATGCCGATGGCATCTCCAGTTATGGCGATCCACTCGATTTGGGCATGGAGAACGTCGCCTTTGATATGCACTTTTACCCAGGTTTGTTTGGCTGGGGTAACATTGGTTACGGTGTACATCGCGATTGGATTACCTGTGGCGAAGATGGCACCGGCGGCGTGTGTGATTGGGCGCGACTTGCGCGCAACGTCTATACGCCGGTATTGGTTGGCGAAATGCAACCCTGGACCGGCCTCGGCGACATGGGTGGCGAAATTACCCGCGCCAGTTTTGACAAGTACAATGAACTTAACTGGGCGGCTACCGCTTGGTCGTTAAAGACCACGTCTAAATCGGGTGGTGTTGGCAATGGCCAGTGGGGCTTGATAACCAACAATGGCAATCAATTGCTCGCCAAGGCGCAAACCTGGAGTTGCAATAACTGGGAAAGCAGTTTTGCAAACGCCTGCGATATTCCCGCGCGCAGTACCACGCCCTTCGCCGGTGAAGGCGACAAGACCATGTACTTAGCCATCAAAACCGGTTCCTTTAATGGCACCGATGTTACCTACGACAGCATTCAATTAACTAACGATGCCACGGGTGAAAACATAGTTGTCAACGGCGAGTTTGGCACCGATGCGAACTGGAACAAAATCCAAATCTGGGGCGACCCGCACGATTACGATTACAACTACGCGGCCGGTGAAGTGGCCGGCGTTGATAGCTCGCCAAGTTTACGGGTAACAGCAGCCGCGGGGCATAACACGGTAATTTATCAACCCGTGGTGGTTGAAGGTGGTCAGTCTTACACCCTATCGGGCCGGTTTAAAGATAACGGCGCTGGTGGCAACGACATGTGGGCCGAAATTTATCTGGTGCCCGAAGAGCCGCAGTGGTGGAACGATGTGGATGGCCGCGCGCTGCCGCGGGTTGATATCAACAACGACAGCATCGAAGCCATCGAAGATTTCTTCGCCGCCTTTGCCAGCATGGATTACCTGCGCAACGAAGCGGTGATGACGGCGTTAACACAAGAGCAACCGGCGCAAATTTTTACCAACATTCCGTCCAAGGCAAGCGACATACTTGTTGTGGCATCCGACACGGCCAATGATGTGTCTTGGACTGCGGCAACGGGCGATGTCGATGGCTATCGCGTTTACCGCTCAACCGCTCCGCGCTCGGGTTTTGCGGTTATCGAAGAAGTCACTGACACCCGCTACAGCGATACTGATCTGCAACCGGAAACTACTTATTACTACTATGTTGCTGCGTTCAATAGCACCGATGAAGGTTATGCCAGTGAGATTGCCGCAAGCGGTCCTACTTTCTATACCCTGCCAAGCAAAATTGAAGCAGAAAACTATACCGCCGCGCACCCAGGAGTAAAAACCGAAGGCGCTGGTGATATTGGTGGTGGCTCCAACGTCGGCAGCTTTGAAACCGGCCGTTGGGTCGAATACGAAGTGAAGGTAAATGAAGCCGGTGATTTTGATGTGGATTTCCGCTTAGCCAGTTTAGTGGGCAATGTTCGCTTTTCCGTCGAACTTGACGGTGTGGTATTAGACACAGTGACAGTGCCCAACACCGGCGGTTGGCAAACCTACACCACGGTGACTCGCAGCCTTAGCTTGCCGGCTGGCAATGCCAAGTTGCGTTTAACCTCGCTCGACAATCAGTGGAACTTAAATTGGATTGAGTTTCGCAGCGCCGACTAAGCGCTCTGATATGTAGATCGGCTAACCAGTGTTCGCGTCTTAGGGCGCGAACACATCTGTAATTAATGTAGATGGATTTGTCAGGCGTGGCTCGGTTTAACACAAGCACGAGTGCTAACCCATTGCGCAAAATTTTAGGCATGGGCTGACAAGGGAGATGAGAATGAAAACTGCTAGAGCTCTATTGGCTGTACTAGCCGTCAGTGCCGCGACGCTGCTAAGCGCGTCTTGCACCAATGAAAAACCTGCACCGCAAAATACGCCCAGTGCAGCGCTTGATCCGCGCGTAGAAGAAATTCTCGCATCGCTAACACTGGAACAAAAAATAGGCCAGCTATCGCTGCGCGATTGGGGCACCTATGAAACCGAAGCGGCGATTGCGGCGGCCTATGTAGACGTGAAAGCCGGTCGTATTGGGGGCTTTCTCAACGTCAGTTTCAATAAATTACAACCTAATGCCTTCTCGGATTTACAAACCGCGGCGGTGCAAGAAAGTGCGTCAGGTATTCCGCTGTTATTTGGCCAAGACGTGATTCACGGCTATAAAACTATTTTTCCCATTCCGCTCGGCCAGGCAGCGAGCTGGAACCCAGAGGTTGTTGAAGCCGGTGCACGGGTGGCGGCCAAGGAGGCGTCCAGTGCTGGCATCAATTGGACCTTCGCGCCCATGATCGATATTAGTCGCGACCCGCGCTGGGGCCGCATTGCCGAAACCTTAGGTGAAGACCCGCACCTCACCTCGGTGTTGGGTGTTGCCATGACCAAAGGCTTTCAAACCGATGATCCATCTCGGCCCGATGCCTTGGCCGCGAGTGCAAAACATTTTGCCGGTTATGGCGCGGCCGAAGGTGGGCGCGATTACAACGCGGCTAACATTCCTGAAAATCTTCTGCGCGATATCTACCTTCCGCCTTTTAAAGCCAATGTCGACGCAGGCTTGCTCACCATAATGAGTTCCTACAACACACTCAACGGCGTGCCAGCTACGGCTAATCAATTTTTATTAAAAGATATCTTGCGCAAAGAGTGGGCCTTTGATGGTTTCGTGGTAAGCGATTGGAATGCGGTGTTAGAAATGATTCCCCATGGCGCAGCAAGCGATGACAAGCACGCGGCGCAACTGGCGCTAGACGGCGGCGTGGATTACGAGATGCACACTGCTACCTATCAACAGCAGCTGCCGGCTCTTGTGGCCGAGGGAAAAATTACCGAAGCGCAAATTGATCAAGCCGTGCGCCATATGCTCAAAGTGAAGTTAGCACTGGGCCTATTCGATAATCGCGTCGCCGAGCAAAAAATACAGCCAGCGTTTTTAACGGAAGAGTATCTCGATACCGCCAGAGCGGCAGCGCGAGAATCTTTTGTGCTGCTAAAAAATAGCGCCGCTACCCTGCCATTGAAAAAGCAGCAGAAAATAGGCTTGGTCGGGCCCTTGGCCGATGTGCCGCACGAGCAATTGGGCACTTGGATCTACGATGGCGATAAAAAAGATAGCCGCAGCCTTTTGCCCGCCTTAACAGAGTATTTGGGTGGTTCGGAAAATATTGTGTTCGCGCCGACGTTAAAAAATAGTCGCGATCTTTCCAGCGCAGCATTTGCCACAACGCTAAAGCAAATTGCCGATGTGGATGTCATTCTATACATGGTGGGCGAGGAGTCGATTTTATCCGGTGAAGGCCATAGCCGTGGCGATATCAGTTTACCTGGCGCGCAGCGGCAGCTGCTCGACGCACTGGCCACGACCGGCAAACCCATTGTGATGGTTATCATGGCGGGTCGACCTATCGCCCTAGAAGGTGCAGAAAACATTGTCGACGCGCTGATGATGGCTTGGCACCCGGGTACTATGGCAGGGCCCGCCTTGGTTGACGTTTTATTTGGCGATTACGCACCGAAAGGTCGGCTACCGCTTACCTGGCCAAAGGCCTCCGGCCAGATTCCTATTTATTACAATCATCTTGCCACGGGGCGCCCGGCAACTGACGATAATTACACCAAAATTCAAGACATTGAACAGGGCGTGTTTCAGCATGTGCCTGGCAACTCGTCTAATTTATTGGACTATGGTCACCTACCGCAGTTTCCCTTCGGCTATGGTTTGACCTACGGCAAGGTCAATTACAGCGATTTACAGATTAGTCATTCGCAACTTAAGCGCGGGGGTAATCTTGACATTAGTGCCAAGGTTTCAAATGCCGGCGACTATGACATTGAAGAAGTGGTGCAGTTGTATATTCGCGATAAGGTGGCGACGGTTGCGCGCCCAGTGCGCGAATTAAAAGATTTTAAACGCGTACAGCTGGCGCCGGGCGAGTCGAAAACGGTGTCTTTTAGCCTGCAGGCATCACAACTCGCTTTCCACAATGCGCAGATGCAATATTTGGCTGAGCCGGGTGAGTTTGATGTGTGGATTGCACCTAATGCCGAGGCTGGCTTAAAGGAATCGTTTACCCTTACGGATTAATCGCCCTAGCTAACGCTGTTCAAATAAACTAGCTCTATTAGCGTCACTCTAATAGATACTGATAGTACCAAACTCTCCCGCGACATAACTGGGGGACAGCAGTGCTGATAATACCCTCGTTGCGCCCTTCACTCTTGAAGGGCTTTTTTTTTCAGAAACACCTCAGTCGAACTCCAAAAACACGCAGTTCGAACGACGCTAGGGCTTTGCTCACGTAGTTTCGCCCTGTTGTGGAAGCTTTCCTACAGCAACAGCGGTTTAGCGAAGGCTACAGGTTTGTTTGCCTGGTTCGCTACGCCAAAAAAATAATAGTGAATAATGTAAAGAGAAAAGCAATGATAAATAATCATACGAAAGAAAGATGGAAATCCCATTGGCGCAGAAGTTTAAAGGCCTCTGCGTTGGTTATGGGTTTGGGTTTGACAGTGGCATTGCCCGCTTCAGCGCAATATGTAAAAACCGATGGCACGCAAATCCTTGACGAAACCGGGGCGCCACTTTACTTAAGCGGTATTAATTTGGGTAACTGGTTGTTGTGGGAGGGTTACCTCATGATGGGTGACTTTAACTATCGAACCCATACGCAATTTTTAAACTCCCTTGAAGACGCATTTCAAAGTGCCGAAAAGGCAAGACAGTTTGAGCATGAGTGGCGGCTTAATTATGTGGAGGAGAATGCCATCGCCGATCTTAAGCGCTTAGGTTTTAATACCCTGCGCGTACCCTTTCACTACAATATGTTTTGGCATGATGGCGCGCTCAGTAATCACGGCTTTCAATATTTTGACCAGCTAATCGATCTATGTCGCGAGCAAGGTATGTATATTCTACTGGATATGCATGCCGCGCCCGGTTATCAAAACCCCGGCGATCATGCCGACAATGTTAATTCTAACGCTAGCCAACCGCGCGATAGTGTGCAATTTTGGGATGGCAATCATATTGCCGTAGCGGCCGAGGTGTGGCGCCATATCGCAAATTACTATAAGAATGAACCTGTCATTTTGGGTTATGACCTAATTAACGAACCGGTGCCGCAACCCGGTCGCGAACTTGAACTGCTTGGCTCGCTTGTGCAGTTACGCAATGCGATTCGCCAAGTGGATCAAAATCACATGATTGTGGCCGAAGGTTCTTGGTGGGGTTCAGATCTCACTAAAATTGATTGGCAAGATCCACAGGTGCAAGCGGCCAGTGGAATCAATGCAAAATGGGATCATAACCTCGTGTATCAAATTCATCACTACGGCCATGTTTCTGGAACCCAAGGGCGAGAACAAATTACCAACCGCCTAGGCATTCCATTGATTATTGGTGAATACGGTGAAACCGATGAGGGTAATCTCAAGGCAATTACCGATTGGGCCAAGCAAAATCTTGCCGGCTACTTTCCTTGGTCTTTCAAAAAAATGTCGCACGATAAAACCTTGTGGACCATTCCAACCAACAGTGACTACGAGGCGGTGAAACAATTTATCAACCAAGGCGGTACGCCGCCCGCCGGTGCCTTTGACGGCATGATGAATTTTGCTCGCAACAATATTGTCAACGGCCATGCCAGTCACCTTTGGCACGAAGGCTTTTATCAGGCGGTGAAGCCCGGTGGGCTAGCACCGGAACCTGAACCTGAGTTGCCATCTTGTGACGACGCGAGCGCAAGTCTACTTCCGGCACGCATCGAAGCGGAAAATTATTGTGCCAGCTTTGGTGTGCAGCAAGAGCAAACCGGCGACGTGGACGGTAATCAGAATATTGGTTGGATAGATACCGGCGACTGGACCGAATACAAGGTGCAGGCAGGTGCGGCGGGTAATCTTAACTTTGCATTGCGGGCAGCGGTCAATGATCAGCCCGGGCGCGTTGGTGTTTATCTAGATGGGGTAAAGCAGGCCACGCTCACCTTGCCGGTGACTGGTGATTGGCAGGTGTACCAAAGCACGGAGGCTAGTATTGCCGTTGCCGAAGGCGAGCAAACACTTCGCCTAGTTTACGAAAGTGCGGGTATAAACCTTAATTGGTTGTCCTTGGGCCTGGCCATTTCTCAGCCAGAACCAGAACCAGAACCGGAACCAGAGTTTCCTTGTGTTGGCTTGCTTACTAATCTGCCAGCAAAAATTGAGGCAGAGAGTTACTGTTCTATGCAGGGTGTTCAAACTGAGCCCAGCAGCGAAGGCGGCTTAAACGTGGGTTGGACTGATGCCGGTGATTGGTTGGATTTTGGCGACCTGGCCGTTACTGAGGCATCTGCTTTTGTGGTTGGTTTGCGGGTTGCCAGTAACAGTGGTGGCGGTCGGGCTGAGGTTTGGTTAGACAATAATTTCGTCGGCGGGGTCGATGTCTCCTCAACTGGCGGCTGGCAAAATTGGCAAACATTAAAATTCAACACAACCTTAGCCGCGGGTAGTTATTCATTGCGTGTTAGGTTCAGCGCGGGAGGCGTCAATCTTAATTGGCTTGAATTCAGCACTGAAACCGCGCAACCCGTATTCGACCTTGCGCCGGGTACTTATGTGATTGTTAACGAAAACAGCGGGAAATCCTTGGACGTTGCCGATTTATCTAACGCCAATGGCGCCAACGTTCAGCAGTGGGATTATTCCGATGGTTTGAATCAACAGTGGCTTGCTCAGTCCCAGGGCGGGAATCAGTTTGAGTTGATTAACGTTAAAAGTGGTCTCTGTTTAGATGCCGATAGTGGGTCTAATAACGTGCATCAATGGCAGTGCTTCGGCAATCAAAATCAGCGTTGGCAAGTGGAGACGCAAGCCGATGGTAGCTACATTGTGCGTACCGGCGATGGTGCTGACGTGTTGCAAGTTAACGGCGGTTCAGGCGTAAATGGCGCCAATGTTATTACCGATTCGTCGCAGAATGCGTCGCATCAACGCTGGCGTTTTGAAGCTGTCAATAACTAGAACGATGAATGCTTTAGGTTGATCGTACCGTGTGCCGATCCTTTGATCGGCACCATTCTACTGAGTTATCCCATTATTTTGATGAGCCACCTCGGTAATACACATTCTTCTGATTTTCCCCGTGGGCATTGGCCATTCAATATACCCATGCTTTTTTAAACCGATTAATGCGCTACCGATGGGAGATAGTATTGAAATTTTTGAGTTTTCAATGCTAGCATCGGCAGGCATAACCAACTGAACAGTAATTTCCTTTTCCGAGTCTATGTCGAGAAACGTCACGAGTGAATCGATGCAAACAATATCTGTACCAATACTATCATCGGCGATAATTTTTGCTCTATCGATTTCATCTTCGAGGGCGCGTATGGCATCGGAATTAAACTCGACCTTGAGGAGGTTTATTAGTTTTAGATAATCTGATTTCTTCAAATACACCGAGCTGTTCTTTCTTTGTTTCATGTCTGCTCTCCATAAGTTTCGGTCAGCGGTTTGATTTTCTATATGGCTTGATGTTATTTCCAATTGGAATGACTATGCAGCCAGTTGTGTATTGTTAATTTACCTTTAGAATTCGATAGCGCATGGTTGTGCCAAAGAATGCGATGACAACCATGTCTCCCTCCCGCTTGCCCATGAGTTGTGAGCCAAGCATGGAAAGTATGGATATGCAGCCCTGCTCAGGTTGGCTTGCAGGTGGCGCCACAAGGGTAAGGCTGCACGTTTGGTTTTCCTGTAGATCTAAAATAGTGACTCGGGTGTTCAGCGTTATTTTTTCCATAGTCGAAAAATTTGCACTCCCAGCAATTTCTATCGAATCAATAATTTCAGACAGGCTTGTCGGGCTATTTGTTGGCGACCAGCGTGTGCTTATGTAAAATCGGCGCACACGGGTGAGCATCAAGCGCGCAAGCCTGAAAGATAACGTTTTGCACATAAAAGATTCCCGCCTACTGAAAATTAGACGAAATTTTTTAAAGAAAAATATGAGGTGCGCGACAGCGCTGGATGCTAGTTAAGCACCCGGTGTAGGGGGGTGAGCGGAGCGAGCCTCCACATCAAGAAAAGAAGAAATGCATGTATCACTGAGGAATCAAGCCAATGTTAGTCGCGTTAAGTTAGAGGTTACCCTACAAAAATATAAAGTCAATGGATTGAGTTAAGCGTGGCTAGTGGTTCATGGCAATTCAGTGGCAGCGCCGTTTTTAGCTCGTTATCTAGAAGCGCATATAGACAGGTCGAGTGATGACGGCGGCAAAACCAGGCCTGTGCTAGGCAAAGTTTTTGCTGAGCCCCTAGACACTACATTTGAACCTAGCGGTAGTGATTCGGTATTTCGGTCTTTCGGTATATGTCAAATCTAACGTCTCCGATCTCTTTGAGTCGGAAGCAATACATCTCATTATGTCTGCCGTCTGGTATTTTTAAGATTCTGATTTATTTGATTGGGGTTGCTGTTTTAACTGTCGTTATATTCGGTACTATCTGTGTCTCCTGGACTTGTATGCAACTGCAGGCGTTGCCGTAGCCAAGTGTATATTTTAGCGCAGGGTAAACTCGCGATGAACTAATGGCATAACCGATGGCAATCAAACCTTTTCGCCCCCATCGGTGAATGATTTGTTCGCGTAATCCATCGGCCTCTGGGTCGTGTGCCAATACCAACCGAGTAAAGCGCACCACCAAGGCTGTGGGTTCTGGAAGTGTATCTAGGTCGCCCGCAACAATGGCTCGTACTATGTGTGATTCCACTTTGGCCTCCAATGCCAGATTAACAATTAATTGCGTGCAGGGGCCGCAGTCGTCCCACAATATGGCTTGTAGTCTGGCAGCGAAGATTGGTTCAGCAGCTAAGCCAGCAGAGTGATTCGACATCATTTGCAAGCCTATAAATTTCAAAAAGGCCGATAGATCGTGTTGCAATATATCTTGCATGTAGGAGATGTCGTAATCGTAGCGATTTTTAAAACTTAACAGCGACTGATTGAATAGGTAGCGAATCATTTCTTGTGTCTCGGTGTTTGCGTTTTCTAGTGTAAAAAGTCGTGGGTAGGTTGATGTTTGATGGTTAAGTCGTTTGTAGGCGCGACTTTGCGGTTTCACAAACTTGCACGGGTATTGTGAGTGCGGTCAAACTCAGCGCAAAGCAACCTGCGCAGGCATAAAGCATCAGTGTAAAGTCGCCTTTTTGAAGTAGGGTGGCGGCCATCATGGGGCCCGAGGCCATGCCGATAGACGATATCAGCCAAGCAATGGTTGCGAGTCGGCCGCTGCTATCCATCTCGGCTATCACCGCCAATAAAAATGCCAGCACAGCTGGCCAGGCAATAAATAGCAGGGCCATGGCGATAGCATAAACGGTGGTGGTGAGTGGTGATCTAGTCAGTATTAGCGCTGCGATGATTGAAAGCAGGATACCGGTGGCCAACCAACGCAAGCGGTTAAGGCGATTGCCGGCAATTATCGGCAGCATAGCTCCAATTAACCCAAGTAATCCGGTGCTGGCAATATAACTACTGATTTGATCGTCACTAAAATTGGCATTGCCGCCAATGAGTCCGACATAAGCCCAAATGGCACTGGCTGCCAGTTGGTAGCACACAAGGGCCAGCATGAGCAGTTGCTTATGACGAATGTTGTGTTGCTGTGAGGGAACGATGTTTTGGATTTTGTCTGGGTGTACCAGCTCCGGCAGCCAGGCCAGATAGGCTAAACCCAGAAGGAGTAAACTCGCCATCACAAAAAAAATACTATGGGCACCCGATGCGCGCTCGAGTTCTGGAAAAAAGTAAATGACCAGAGAGCCAAGGCAAAATTGCACAAAGAGCAAGGTGCCATAAGCGCGGTCGGTATTGGGTAGGCGAACAAGTGCTGCAAAACCAATCCCTACGCATAGCCCGCCGAGCGCTCCTGCGATGAATCGCCAAATCAGTATGGCTATATAGCTCTCGGTTAACCATGCAGTGCTTAAATCTACGGCAGCAAGCAACGGCAGTAAGATCATCATGGCTGATCGCCAGTGAATGCGACGCACCCATAAAATGGCAAGCATGCTGCCGAATAAACCGCCGTAGCCGTTTAAGGCGACAATTTGACCGGCTTGCACATCATTAAAACCCATGCCGCCGGCTAAAGCGGCGACCAGACTGGGTAAGTAGTTGATATAACTCAGGCCACTCATGGCGACAAGCGCAAGGCCCAGATAGGTCAGCGGGCTATTGGGCTCTAATTTTTTAACAGCAGAGAGATCAAACACCTTGGCTTCCTTCAGCAAAAACATCGTCTAGTGAAAACGCTATGTTATTGCTCGGCCTAGATCGGAAAAATAGAGCTATTTACCAAATAGTCATGAATATTATTCATGTATCTTTCTTGTTATATTTGCGGTTATGTAGCCAGCTAGGCAGTGCAAGGGAGAGGGAGTTGTGGATAAGTTGCGTACTTTAGAAATATTTCTAGCAACCTGTGATGGCGGCAGCTTTTCAGCGGCCGCTCGTTTATGCGGTAGTGACCCATCTACCGTGAGCAAGGCTGTGAGTCGTTTAGAGGTGGAGCTTGGGCTGACGCTATTTCAGCGCTCGACTCGCCAGCTGCGTATCACCACGGCGGGTGAGCGCTACGCCCGCACGGTGCGCAAAGCGATGCAGGATCTATCCTCTTGTGAAAACGAGTTGAAGCAGCTGAATGATTCGCCCAGTGGCATTTTGCGCATTAGTTCGGCAGTTTGTTATGCACACTTATATTTACAGCCTCTGTTAAATGAGTTTTGTCAATGCTACCCAGACATTAAACTTGAGCTTGAAGTTAATGATTTGCACGTTGATATTGTTGAAAATAATGTTGATATTGCTCTGCGTACCGGCTTCATAAAGGACAGTCGTTTAGTCGCGCGTCGTTTGAGCCCAATGGATTTTCTTACCTGTGTTTCGCCAATTTATCTTAGTGCCTATGGTATGCCGAGCTGCAGCGAAGACTTTAAGACGCATAGCTGGATTGGCTTTCGAATTAAGCAAAGTCAGCAGCTCCAGCCAATATTTTTACCCGATAAAAAAGGCGAGTACCAATTTGTTGATTTAGAGCGCCGCTATATTACCGACGACGGTGAAACCATGGCTTATATGTGCACCGATGGTTTAGGCTTTGCGCAGTTGCCACATTTTCTTGCGAAGAAAGGCTTGGATTGCGGTGAGTTGGTGTCGCTGTATCCATATTATCGACCACCTCAGCCAGACAATGGCGTATTCGCTATCTATCCAAAGCGCGAGTATTTACCGAAAAAAGTTCGAGTATTTATTGATTTTTTAACTGAAAAGCTTGCTGAACGAGGTGAAAGCAGCCATTGTACCTGGGCGGAAGAGTGGCCGGCGTTGGTTGGATAGCGCTTTGGTTTTATCGCTTCTTAAATCTAATTTTTAAAGCTCATATTCTTTTGGGTGTGCGTTAACATTATAAAAATAACGGAAAGATAATCCTAGAATACTCTTGCTAAAACATTCATTGTTGCTTGTTTTCCTGCTTCTATTTTACGAATTTTTCTGCGGCTATATCTAATGCTCTGGCAGTTGAGGCTGCTTTCGCATTCTGCTAATTTCCTAGTTTCGGATATTTTTTTTCTGCTTTTACAGGCTGTCTTTAAAGATATGCTGCCGGTAATTGGCGCCTCTATCAAGGGGCTTCGCCTGCTTCTTGAAGTGTTATTGCGCTAATGCAAATGGCTGCTGACACCGCCACCTATAGCGTGGCTAGGTATTTGGTTTTTTTAGGGGATCTGGTTTATTCGCGTTTACATAACCTCTTAAGCTGTTAATTTTTCGCCTGGATTTTCTACCTTGCACCAAGTTTACGCATCTTAGGTCTGTGCCCATTGGCGAATCAAATTGTGGTAGACACCCGTTAATTGCACAATTTCCTGGCTGTCATCTAGGCTTTCGCGCAGGCTTTGTATGGCCATATCCATATCAAATAACAGTGCCCGTTTTTCATCGCTACTGATCATGCTCTGTAACCAAAAGAAAGACGCTAAGCGTCGGCCGCGGGTGACGGGTGTGACGCGGTGCAGGCTTGTGGACGGGTAGAGCACCATGTCGCCGGCGCCAAGTTTGACGCTATGGGTGCCGTAAGTGTCTTCGATGGTGAGCTCGCCGCCATCGTATTCCTCGGGTTCTGATAAAAATAAAGTCATGGAAATATCCGTGCGCACTTTGACCGGCGTGCCCGGCACTTGGCGAATGGCGTTATCCACATGGGTGCCAAAGCTTTGCCCGCCTTGGTAGCAATTAAACAGCGGTGGAAATATTTTTAATGGCAGTGCGGCGGACATAAATCGATTGCTTTGTGCTAATGCGGCTAGAATAACATCGCCCAGCTCGCGCGCTGTGGCTGAATTTTCTGGCAGCTGTAAGTTCTGTTTGGCTTTGGCACTTTGATAACCGGCGGTAACATTGCCGTCGGTCCAGTCGGCGTCGAGCAACATTTTTCGCGCCGCGGCTACCTGGGCCTTGCTGAGGACATTTTTGATAGTAATAAGCACGCCAAGTATCTCCGCATATACATGAAAAAGGCCGAGCTGAGCCGGCCGATGGAACTGTTTTGACAATCATTTCGACAAACAGCATCGACAAACGGTTTTGGAAAACTGAGTCGAAAGCTGATTTGAATCACAGTTTCAATATTTGAGCTGAATACCGGCAACCGCCTAACGGCTTACCGGTATTCAGTGCTCGATGTTACTGAGCTCGATTAAAAGGTATAGCTAGTAGAGAGCGATAAGTAGCGTCCTTCGCCGGGAATGAAGTGTCCGCCACCGAGTTGATCTATGTAGGCTTCGTCGGTCAAATTAGAGCCGTTTAGTTGCACGCCCCACTGATTACTGATTTGGTAAGACAGCATCATGTCGAAGATTAAATAGCTGTCGGCAATTTCGCGACTCTCTGGCACGGAGCTGTTGTAGCGCTGGCCCATGTATTGCGCGCCCAAACCGACGGCGAGTGCGTCGCTGATATCATAGCGGCCCCATAAGCTATAGGAGTGCTCTGGTGTTCTGGGCAGCTCGTTGCCGATTTGCGATGCGTCGTCGCCGGTGGCTTCTACCACTTCACTCTGTTGATAGGTGTAGGCGGCGGTGATAGACAGTTGTTCGGTAATTTGCCCTGCCGCACTTAGCTCCAAACCATCCACGCGTTGTTTGCCATCGAGCGTATCGAAGCGACCGTCATCGTCGTCAAACATACCGTCTTCGGCATCAGACAAAGCGTTGGTTTTTTCGGTGCGGAAAATGGCCGCGCTGGTAAAGAGCCGGCCGTCGATCAGCTCCCACTTGGTGCCCAGTTCGTAACTCAGAGTTTCTTCTGGGTCGAGGTTGGCGGCGTTACCGTTGCTAGAGGCGGTGAGATCTTCTGCCGAGGGGGTAAATGAGTTGCCTGCGCCGAAGTAGATGCTGCCGTTTTCCGCCGGCTTGTAAACCACGCCGAAATTCCAGCTCAGGGTTTCATCGTTGGTTTCGAGTTTTACCTGTGGCTCGCTGACGTCGTCCAGTTGATAGAAATATTCCGTTTCGAATCGGTCGTAACGCAGGCCCGCCGATACTTGCCACTCTGGGTTGAGGGTCACCGTATCAAACAGGTAAATGGCTTTAGTGTCGCCGGTGGCCTGCTGATCTTTTGTGGTGCGCGCGTAGCGGCCGGTGTAGGCGACGCGTGCATCTGGATTATAGAGGTCCACCAGTTCTGGTGTGCTATCTAAATTATCGTCGACCACATCGGCATAATTCCAGCGCTGAAACTTTTCGTTGGCTATTTCAACGCCGGCGACTATGTCGTGTTTTAGCGACCCGGTTTGATAGCTGCCTAATAAATCGAGCTGCACTACATTGAGTGAATCTTTTGTGTCGCGGGTTTTTTCATCGCTGAGACGCACGTCGGTGCTGGTTGTTAGGTCGATAAAGCGCGGCGCCGAGACGACGGACTGCCGCTCTACCGAGCCGGTGCGGGCGACGGCGCGCAGGCTGGTGTTGTCGGATAAATCTTTTTCGTATTTTACCGTCAGCGACTGGGTGTTGATGTCTTCAAAGTCGCGGTAAAGATTGCCATAGAAATTGCTGAAATTTACTGGCGGTGCCTCGCCCTCGTAGGGTGCGAGTTCGGCTACTGGATCTGAAGTGGCGCTGTTGCTAATCCAGGGTATGCCGTAGTCGGGAATGTTGTCTTGCTGCATGTAATCGGCATTAACGCTAAAACGCGAGTCGGTACCAATACCGGTGGCGAAGGATAAAGCCACGGCATCGCTGGCATTTTCGACGTAATCGCGGCCGGCCACTTCGCCGTCGCTGGTGAGTGCGTTGACGCGCAAGGCAGTGGTTTCGCCCAATGCGATGTTGCTATCCACTTGGGCGCGGTAATCGCTGGCATTGCCGAGCCGTAAATTAATGTCGGTAAAGTCTTCCAGTTTCGCAGTTTTGGTTTGCAGGTTAATGCTGCCACCGGCCGAGCCGCGGCCATAGACGGCCGAGCCTGGGCCCTTCGCCACTTCAACGGCTTCGACGTTATAGGTGTCGCGGGTGTAGCCGGCAATGTCGCGCACGCCGTCAATAGTGATGTTGTTATTGGCGCTAAAGCCGCGAATCGACATTTGGTCGCCGGTGGGAGTGCCGCCTTCACCGGCCGCCAGCGAGATGCCGGGCACGTTGCGCAGGGCATCGCGCAGGCTATCCACATTGCGATCTTTCATCACCGATTGGGGAATTACCGAAATGGTTTTGGCGGTGTCGAGTAATGGTTGGGTGTATTTATCTGAGCTGGACTCGTCGACTTTATAACTGTCTTCGGTTTGGGCGCTGACTTGAGCGGTGGGCAATTCTTTTACCTCTGCCGCCAACGCGCTGGTCATGGGTAATGTGGTTGCAATTGCCAGCGTCAGTGCGCTGCGGCCGAATCCCCTTAACGTGTTTGCTTCGGTTTGCATAGTGTAAATCCTTATTTAATCGAGTGATGTAGGTTCGGCTCGCTTCAATGAATCCGCTGGCTCTGTTTTTCTGGGTAGCTAGTGACCGAGGGCGGGCATCTTACCAAAGATCAACGCTAATGCAAATTATTATCATTTACATTCAGTTTTGGCTTTGCCATAATCGCCGGCTAGAAAATGTGGGCCTAGCTGGGTTCGGGGTTGAACTCGGCTAGGCCATAGTGCAAATGCTCCAAAGCAACGAGGTGGTCTCCTTTGATAAACCCATTACGCGGCATAAGTGCGCAGCTTGGCGCTGCGGCTTTGCCACTTGCCTTGCTTTCCAACCTAATTTTGGGTGTGGCGTCAGTACAGGCGCAGACCCCAGAAATGGTCGATCGGTTGACCCAGCGCTGGTTGGATAGCGAGGCGCAAAGGGTGCGCCTGAATACCGATTGGCAAGCGCAAAAGCCCCTGCTCGAACAGCGCCTGGGCTTGCTCGCGGCGGAAAAGCTGCAGCTGCAAGCCATGCTGCAATCGAGCAGCGATAGCCAGCAAGGCGTGGAGGCGAAGCGAGCGCAACTCTTGGCCGAACAGGCCGAGCTGGAACAACAGCAGCAGGTATTGAACCAACATCTGGAATTGTTGCTGGCGCGAACGGCAGCCTTGGCGCCGCTCTTGCCGCCGCCCTTGGCCGAGCAATGGTTGACCGAGCAGAGCGCGCCAAGCGAACAGCCCGAGGCGTCGCAACAATTGCAAAGCGCACTAGCGCAGTTGTCGCGGCTTGCGGAATTCGACGCTCGAATCACCGTTCAAGAGGGCCTAGTCAGCTTGCCGGATGTTGGCGAGCTGCTGGTGAAACAGTTGTATTTAGGCGTTGGCGCGGCCTGGTTTGTTAGCGCCGACGGCCAGTACCGGGGTTGGGGGCAGGCGCTGGATGAGGCCTGGGTTTGGCGGCCAGATGAGCAAGTCAGTAGCCGCGAAATCAGCCGCGCCATTGCCATGTTTGAGCGGCGCGAACAGGCGGAATTTGTGCGCTTGCCCATGCGCCTGGTGAGTGTGGATATACCCACTGGCGGGCAAGAATCCACGCGGGAAGTTCAGCCATGATCGGTTTAAAACTTGGCCATGGGCCGCGTTGTTTGTTAGCTATTCGAGCCGGATTGTTGGCCGCTGTATTTATGCTTGCGGCGCCATCGCTGTATGCGGCGAGCGCGGACATAGAGCAGGTGCTGTTAAAGCGTATTACCGAGGCGCAAAAAAATCTAACGGCAACCGAACGCCGCGTTACCCAAGAGCGCGAGCAGTTGGCCAAGCAATTATTTCTGCTCGAGCGCGAGGTTCTGGCGCTGCGCGAAAAAACCGCAGTTGCCCGTCGCCTCGCCGATGAAAAAACCTTAAGTATTGGCCAGCTGCAACAGCGCTTAGACAGTTGGCAACAGCAGCGCAATTATCAACAAAGTTTGCTGCGCCGATTTTTGCAAAATCACGGCGACGCCTCGGCCAACAAAATCAATGCCGATATAGCCGATCAAATTGCCGCCGTGGTGGCGAGCAGTCAACACCTAGGGCAGCGCTTTTCCCCAGCTTGGGCTAGCGCACAGCTGGTGCTGGGCGACGGAAAAATAGTGACTAAATCCAGCTTGGCGGTGGGGCCAATCACCTGGTATTGGGACGAGTCTGTACAGCGCATTGGCTTGGCCAGCAAGGCGCAGGGCGCGAGCGGGAAATTGCAAAGCGATATGTTGCTGGCGTCTGCCGATAGCGAGCGCATGGCAAGTCTGCGCAGTGCGGCGAGCGGTGATTTGGTGTTTGACCCAACGCTCAATCGCGCGCTGGTGCGACAGCAGCAATCGGAAAGTGTGTGGCAACACATTGGCAAGGGCGGATTGTGGGCGGCGCCGATTTTGTTGTTTGGCTTGCTGGCACTGTCGATCGCCTTGATTAAAGTGTTGCAGTTGTGGCGCTTGTCGCCGGTGTTGCGTTTTACCCCTGGCGCTTTAGCGGGGCTGTTAGCCGGCGTGGTGTCCGAGCGCAGCGCAACAGTGGCGGGCATGCAAAAAACGCTACTAGCTATTGCTCAGCAATCGACCTCGCCACGCCAGCGCGACGACGAATTGTTCATGCAATTGCAAGATGATAAACACGCGCTCGAGCGTTGGATTGGCGCCATTGCCGTCACCGCTGCCGTGTCGCCGCTGCTGGGTCTATTGGGCACTGTCAGCGGCATGATTGAAACCTTTAAAATGATGACCCTGTTTGGCTCCGGTGATCCGGAGGTGGTGTCTGGTGGTATCGCGCAGGCGCTAATCACCACCGAGCTGGGTTTGATTGTTGCCATTCCGGCGCTGGTGTTGCACGCGCTGCTATCCCGCCGCGCCAAGGCTTACTACAACGAGCTTGAAAGTTTTGCCATTTTATTGAGCAAGAGCGACGAGCCCTATGTGGAAATGATTGCGAGCGAGCCGTCGCCGCAGGTCAAGGCCCCTGCGCGTAAAAAAGTTTCAGAAGAGGTGGCGTTATGATCGATCAACTGCTGCAAAGTCGATTGTGTTGGGTCATCGTTTTATTGGCGTTGGTGTGTTACTACCAATTGTGGTTGGCGTTCTTACAGCGCCGTGGTACTGCCGCGTTATCTCGTGAATCCGATCAGCCGTCGATTCAAACGCTAGAGCACGAGTTTTCTGCGGTCTTGGTTAACGCGCTGCCCTTGCTGGGTTTGCTGGGCACCATTATGGGTTTATTAAGTTGTTTTGCCGGTATTGCCAGCGACGGTGCCAGCAGTGAAATGGTGAGTGGGGGCATTGCCGAGGCGCTACTGACAACCCAGCTGGGTTTAGTCTGCGCTGTGCCCGGTTGGTTGCTGTTAGCCTATGTGCGGGCATCTTACGACGAGCGACGTCAACTAGCCGAGGCCCTATAAATTGCCTAGTCGATTACAGCGCCGGCTCGAACATCAGCAGACCCAAGGCATTGATATGTCGCCGCTGTTGGATGTGGTGTTTATTCTCCTGATCTTTTTTATCGTCACCACGGTGTTTGTAAAAGAGACAGGTGTGGAAGTGGATAAACCGCAAGCGATTTCTGCTCAGCAACTGGACCAAACCGTTATCTTGTTGGCGATCACTGATGCCGGCGAGGTTTTTTACGACGGTAGTCAAATTGGCGTTGCCGGCGTGCGCGGCACTATCGAACAGTTGCAGCGTCGAAGGCCAAGCCCGGTGGTCATTCAGGCAGACAAAACCGTTCCCACGCAATTATTACTCGAGGTTATCGACGAAGCTAAACTCGCCGGTGCCAAGACCGTTAACTTGGCGGCGCGAGTGCAATGATCAATAGCGCTGCAGTCACAAACGCGAGTCGCCATTTTACCAAATGGGCGCGGCCGTCGGCGCAGCAGTGTCAGGCCATGCTGTTGAGTCTCGCATTATTAGCCATGGGGTTGTTGACGCTTTGGCTGGGCCAGTGGGCGTCGGTTTCGCAACCTGAACAACTTAGCGTGCGCGAGATTGCGTTGATCTCGCCTCCGCCACCACCGCCACCACCGCCGCCACCGCCCTCGGTGGTTCAGCCGGTGCAGCAAGCCAGTGTGTCGGTGCAAGTGCCGGGCGCCGGGCCCAGCCTAACGATGATTGAAATTAAACCGCGTCTCGATTTTGCCAAGCCCGCTGAGCCGGTGATTGAATCTCAACCGAGCCAATGGCAGTCCCTAGACATCGATTGGGATGCCTTTGCGTTAAATGACTTGGATAGTTTTCCATCGCTGCTAACGCCCTTGCGGGTTAATTTTCCGAAGAGCTTAAGCCGGCGCGGTGTTAGACAAGTATTGATCAAATTGGATGTGATGATTGATGAGGCCGGGCAGGTAACACTCATTGATGTGGTCGAAAATGCCTACCCAGAACTGGCCAGTGAAATTCAACGCCTAGTGCGCCAGACGCGATTCAGCGCACCGCAAAAAGACGGTCAACCGGTGCGTGCACGCTTCGTTTGGCCGCTGGAAATTACGCCCTAAGCTGGCCGACATGTGAGTAATTGATGATGGATGTTAATTTTGTAAAACGATTGTCTGCAGGCTGTGTTGCGCTGAGCTTTTGTCTGCTTGCGCTGCACAGTCACGGCGCTGTGGGCGCTAGTGAATTAACCGCTAGCGATAATGATAACTTTAATTTCGCCTCAATCGTGGTGAAGTTAAAGGAACCTAGATGGGCGTTTCTGCTTGCCAATGAACCCGTCGCGCCCACTGAGGCGCAACTAGCGGCCAGCGAAAGCCGTTTTGCGCGCGATTTGCAGCCACTGTTGGCAGCACAAAAATATGCCGAGATTGCACAAGCCTTCAAGGCCAGGCCTATCGCCAATGACAGCGCCGCTCTGCGGCAACTGCGCGGGCAAGTGTTGTTGAGCATGGGGCGCTATAAAGATGCCGAGGCGGCACTGGATGCAGCATTGGCTTTGATGCCCAACTTGGCACTGGCACACCGCTCCTTGAGCATGGTGCACTTGCTGCAAAAACAATTGCCGCAAGCGCAAAAACATCTGCAGCGCAGTATTGCGCTGGGCGTGGCGGATGCCCAAGTTTACGGTCAGCTTGCCTTCGTGAATTTACGGCTAGGCAACGCCGCCAGCGCCGTTGCCGGTTACCAGCAAGCGCTCTACATGGAGGCCGACAACGAGCAGTGGCAACAGGGTTTGCTCTACGCGCTGATTCAATCGCACGGCTTCGATCAAGCGCAGGCGCTACTCGAGCAGATGCTGGAAAAAAATCCAAGCCATGCGGAGTTGTGGCTGCAGCGCGGTCAGTTGGCGCTTAAGCAGGCGCGGCCTCAGCAAGCACTCAGCAGTATGGAGATGGCGCTGCAGTTGGGCGATGCCAGCATTGACAATATTTGCACCACGGCGCAGTTGCATATTCAAGCGGGTAGCCCGCGCCGCGCCGCGCAATTATTAGCCGATAACATCACCGCCATTGCAAAACAGGGCGAGGTAAAGCTCGCTGTGGTGGAGCAGGTGAGTGCATGGTTAGCCTATCGGCAGGCTTGGGGGGCGCTGGCACCGCTGTTGCGAGCGGTGGAAAAAAACCGTCAAAAGTTGCCGCGTTACTACCAATCCCAGTTCGCGGTTTATGGCGCGCAATGGGCCTTACATAATGGCGAGCAGCGCCATGCTGGCAAGCAGCTACAACAGGCGATTGCAGCAAATCCGAGCAATGGCGAGGCGCTTCTGGCGCTGGCGACGTTAATGCGCAGCGAGAAACGCGAGGAGCGCGCAGTACTGTACTACGCGCGCGCCGAGGCGTTAACGGCCTACCAAGAAAGAGCGCGGCTAGGGCGTGCGCAACTAGAAATTGACCGACAAAATTATGCCGAAGCGCTGCGTTTGCTGCGTCAAGTGGCACAGGTAAATCCCAGCCGTGGCGATGTGATGAGCAATATCCAATCGCTGGAGCATTTGCTGCGCAATAAGGGCTAACTCATCTACATAAGGTTCGATCTGTCCTAATTAACTTTATTCGATGGCAGATTGAGCGGACCGCAAAAAATATTTTCAGCCGTACGACGAAGGATTATTCGTGAAGTCATTTTTAATAACGCTGCACCGCTGGCTCGGCTTGCCGCTGGGTCTATTGTTTGTTGTCACCTTTGGCACGGGGTTTATCACGGCCATAGATGAGCTTGTTAAGCGTCAAACTCAGGCGCAATTCGATCGAGCTTATAATTATCGAGCGACATCCATACAGGAAGATGCCGCCGCGCTCGAAGCCCTAGCGCAGGCCCATCAAGGTATTAGCCGCATGCAATTGCCCACACCCGAGGCGCCTTATTATCAGGCCGCATCGCGCGGTGAAACTTGGACTTACCCCATCGGCAACCTCACCCAGCCGGTTCATGACACGCGCGAAGAAAATGTTTTTTTTGCCACTGTGTTACAGCTGCACCGAAATTTCCTGTTGGGTCGAGAGGGGCTGTGGGGCATAGAGGGTAAGTACCTAGCGGCATGGGTTGGCCTCATTGCCCTGGCGTTGAGTTTGTTGGGGCTGTGGATTTGGTGGCCGCTGCGAAAATCATTCGCGCTAAAAGACGTGGTGCCGCGCGGACTTAAGCGCAAGCACTTCTATTTCAGCCACATGACCAGCGGGGTGATTGTGTTGCTTGCCATCGTAATTTTTTCGCTCACCGGTGCCGCGATAACTTACCGCAGCATCGCCCAGTCGCTATTTTCTGTAGAGCAGGATGCAAACCAAGGAAATTTTGCCGTTAAAAGCGTGGGTAAGAGTTGGCCGGCTTGGTTGCTTGCCGCCTATGCGGAAATGCCCGAGGGCGCCCGCCTGACCGAGGTACGCTACCCGAGACAGCCCAAGCCGCGCGCCGCAGGCGAGCGGTCCTCGCCGGAGCGACATACCGGTGCGAAAAGGCAGCAAGATTCGGCGCCGGAAAGTAAAGTTTTGCTATTTCGGTTTTCCACCGCGGACGATTGGTTTAACTTAGCTCGCAGCGAGGTAAGCATCGATCCGCTGAGCGCGACCATGGTAGGCGCGAGGCAATTTGCAGATTTTCCGCTTAGGGAAAAGTTGTATTTACTGTTGATGCCATTGCACACGGGTAAGGGCTTGCCAATGTCGTATCTAGTGTTACAACTTTTCTTCAGTTTGTGTGGCACGCTGATGGTGGCCTCTGGGGTGCTGAGCTTTATTGCGAAGCAGCGCCGGAAAGCCAAACCTAGGCAGATTAAAGACGCGCTAATCGCTGCGCGAGCCTGAGCCCTACCGCGCATATCGTGACCAAGTGAACATTAATAAGGCTGCAGAGTAAGTGAATAAGATTAAGGCGTTGCTGAGCGCAAAGCGCGTTATAGGTTTGAGCTTAGGCTTGCTAGCCCTAACCATCAGCTTAATGGCCTATTGGCTAACCAGTAGCGCCGAAAGCACGACGCTACTGGTTGAAAAAGTGACGCGCGGCGATATCGAAAACTACATAGGTGCAACTGGTGCTCTGGAACCCAAGCAGTATGTGGAAGTGGGCGCTCAGGTGTCGGGGCAAATCAAAAAAATCTATATCGAAGAAGGTGATCTGGTGCAGGCCGGTCAGCTCCTAGCCGAAATAGATGCCACGGTATTTGAAACGCAGGTGCAGAATGCCGAGGCAAGTTTGGAGGGCAACCGCGCTCAATTGCAGCAGCTACAGGCGGAACTTGAATTGGCGGAGTTGCGCGCGAAACGCAATAAAAGCCTGCATGAAAAAAGGGCAGTGAGCGAAGATACGTTGTTCGAAAGTCAGGCCAATGAAAAAATACTGAGAGCTAAAATTCGCGCCATGGAAGCGCAGATTAAGGCCGACACAGCCTCTTTGGCGGGCGATCGCGCCACCCTAGGTTACGCAAAAATATTCGCCCCCATCGCCGGCACCGTTGTGACGATTTCCGTGCGCGAAGGGCAAACCTTAAACGCCAATCAAAACGCCCCGCTTTTGCTAAAAATTGCTGATTTGAGTGTGCTCACTCTGCGCGCAGACATCTCCGAGGCCGATGTTACCCGGTTGGAAAAAACTATGCCGGTGTATTTCAAAACCTTTGGGGGTGGCGAGCGGCGCTGGTACTCGACGGTTCGACAAATTTTGCCAACGCCCTCGATCATCAACGATGTGGTGCTCTACCAGGCCTTGATAGATATCGACAACACTGACGGCTTGCTGATGGACGCCATGACTACGCAGGTATTCTTCGTACTGGAAAGTGCCAAAGACGCATTGCTTGTACCGCTAGGTGCCGTGCGTGGCAGGGGTGCACGAGGTGAGGTTTCTGTTAAGAAAGGCGCTCAAATTACCCCGGTTAAGGTGGCCGTTGGGGTTAGGAATCGCACCCACGCCGAAATAATTTCTGGCCTCGACGAGGGCGTCGATATTGTCGTGGGCGATCGAAACAGTTCAGCGCGCGATAAAAGTTCGTCGATGCTCGGCGGTGGTTCGCGCCGGCCTTAATCTAGCCTGAGTCGAGTTAATTACCGGCACAACTTCAGCCATTGCCCGGCGCCTCGATGCGCGCAAGATGCTTCCAATTCGAGCTTAATCAATGAATCCATTTAGTTCCCTTGAACCAGCCTCTGCCCCGCACTCAGTGTCGGGTAAGCTACTGCTGGAACTCAATCAGGTGTGCCGATATTTTTACAGTGGCGCCAATGAAGTGCGTGCCTTGCATAATGTTTCCATGACTATTGCACGGGGCGAATTCGTTGCCATTATGGGGCAGTCTGGTTCGGGCAAATCTACTCTGATGAATATTTTGGGTTGCCTCGATAAGCCCAGTGCGGGTTTGTATCGTGTTGCCGGGCACGATGTGAGCCAGCTCAGTGTCGATCAACTTTCGGCCCTGCGCTTGAAAACTTTTGGCTTTGTGTTTCAACGCTATCAATTACTCGCTAATCAATCGGCGCACAACAATGTTGTTATGCCGGCAGTTTATAGCGGTATGGCCGACGATGAACGCAACCAGAAAGCCAGCGCCTTGTTGCAACAGTTAGGTATTGAGGGTAGAGCCCATCATAAGCCGTCGGAATTGTCTGGCGGTCAGCAACAGCGAGTTTCCATTGCGCGCGCGTTAATTAATGGTGCCGAAATTATTTTGGCCGACGAACCCACCGGCGCCTTGGATTCCGCCAGTGGTGAGCAGGTGTTGAGTTTGCTTAAGCAGTTACATGCCGACACGGGTGCAACCATTATTCTCATTACCCATGACGCTGAGGTTGCCAGTCACGCCGAGCGCGTTATCGTGATGAAAGATGGCGAACTGTGCTCCGATTCGGGCGCCCGTACAGAGCCTATCGCAGCAAAAGAGATAGGTGTTACTGCGACGCCCCTACAGGTTTTTCCGCGTATTGGATTGCTCACCTCGGCGCGCTTGGCGTTTAGCGCTTTGCGGGCAAATTTATTCCGCACCTTGCTTACCCTGTTGGGCATCATCATTGGCGTGGCTTCCGTGGTGACCATGATGGCCATCGGCGATGGCGGCAAGCAACAGGTGCTCGATCGCATTGCAGCCATGGGCACCAATTTATTACAGGTGCAAACGGGCGGTAGAAATATTCGCTCCAGTGGCGAGATAGCTACCTTAAATATGGAAGATGCGCGCGAAATTGCCCTGCTGCCTGGCGTCGAAGCCGTGGCGCCAGAGCGCGAGTCGCGCTCGACTTTTCGACAGGGCGCCTTCGATTACAGCGGCCGAGTGCGCGGCGTAACACCGGAATATTTTGCCGTTAAAGACTGGCAGCTTTCCCTTGGGGTTTTTCTCGATGACAGCGATGTGCAAACCTTTGCCTCGGTGATGGTGCTGGGTGCGACTGTAGCGGCGGAACTGTTTCCCGACCAACCGAATCCTATTGGCAAACAAGTGTTAATGAAAAGTACGCCCTACCAAGTGATCGGCGTGCTTAAGGCCAAGGGCGCTAGTGCCGGTGGTCGCGATATGGACGATGAGGTATTTGTGCCCATGAGCACGGCGCAGCTGAAGTTTTTTGGTAGCGAATACTTGTCCAGTATCACCATAAAAGTAACGCAAACGGGTTTGCTTGCGAGTGTGGAGTCAGCGGTAACCCAGTTATTAAAGTTGCGCCATGGACGAGAGGATTTTGGTGTGCGCAATACCGCCTCATTGGTCGAGGCCGTGACCGAAACGCAGGATACTCTCACTTGGTTGCTTGGTTCTGTGGCGGCCATTTCCCTGCTGGTGGGTGGTATAGGGGTGATGAATATTATGTTGGTGAATGTGTCCGAACGCCGGCGCGAAATTGGTTTGCGCATCGCCACGGGCGCAAAGCCGAGCGATATTTTGCGTCAATTCAATATTGAAGCCCTGCTGGTGTGTTTGTTGGGTGGCGCCATCGGTGTTGCCTTAGGTTTATCTGTTTCTCTGTTGTTGCAGTCCTTTAATATCGCCGTGATGTTTTCGCTGTTTCCGCCACTGCTGGCTTTTTCTACCTCACTGTTGGTGGGTTGGGTGTTTGGCTACGCGCCGGCACACAAAGCGGCCTCATTGAATCCGATTAGCGCCCTGGCGGAGGAGTAATTATGTTTGTCGCCTGGAAAAATTGGCGCTGCTTGGCTTTGGCTTTTGGCCTTGCGGCTTGCGCCTACCAACCCGCAACAACCTTGCCGGAGCTGACTTTACCGGATGTGGCAGCACTTGCGGGTACGACCGTTGCTTCTACTCAGTCGCGGCCACAAACGCAGTGGTGGCAAACCTATGGTTCAGCTGAGTTGGCGCAATTGTTTCGAGAGCTTGAACTCAACAGTTTAGATTTGGCCGTCGGTCGCGAGCGGTTAGACCAAGCCAAGGCGCTGCGTAAGCAACAAACTGCCGACAATTGGCCGAGCCTAAATGTTCAGGCTAGTCAGCGCACGGCGCAGCAGTTGGGCGCCGATGAGCGCGAAACCAGTAGTGGCCTAAATTTTACTGCGGCTTACGAGATCGATCTTTGGGGCAGCCGCAGCGCGGCAAATTACGGTGCCCGAATAAGTGAATTAGCCCAACAGCAGGAATACCAAAGTTTACAGCTGCAGCTTCAGGCTAATCTGGCAAAAAGTTATTTTGAACTTATTGCCTTGCAGGATCGCTACACCATTGCCTTACAAAATCAGCAGGCGAGTAAAGAGCTGCTGGATTTAATTCAGCTGCGCTTTGAGGCTGGCAGCGCGTCGGGCATCGAGCTTAGCCAGCAACGCAATACTTGGTTGGCAACCAGTGCCACGGTATTGGGCTTGCAGCGAGCCGTGCAAAAGGCTGAAGGCATAATAGCCGTGTTGGTGGGGCGAGAAAGTTTGCAGCTGCCGGCCTCAAGTATGAGGTTAGCGGCCGTTGCGCTGCCGGACATACGCAGTGTGCAATCGGCGGCACTGTTGGAGTATCGGCCCGATATAAAATTAGCGGAATCGCAGCTGCGGCTAACGGAGTCGCTACTTTATCAAGAACAGCAAAAGCGCTGGCCGAGCTTGCAACTGAGTGCAGGTTTGGGTTTGGATGAATTGTTTAATAGTGGCGGTGAATGGACGGCGTCACTCATTGGTTCAGCGGCGGCGCCTATCTTTAATGCCGGCAAAATTCGCGAACAAATAAACGCCGCCACCAGCGATGTGACTATCGCACAACTCAATTACCGCGCCGTGGTGTTGCAGGCCATGCAGGATGCGGTGGAAACCCTGAGCGAGCTGGCTTACCAAAAAGCCTTGTATCAAGTTCGAGCACAAGAACTAGAAAACAATCGGCAATTGTATGACTTGGCAAGGTTGCGCTACGACTCGGGCGATACGGATTTTATCAACCTGCTTACGGCGCAGCGCAGTTGGTTTAGTGCTAGAGACAGTTTGTTGCAGGCGAAAAATCAACAGCTGGCCGCCAGTGTGAATTTGTTTGCCGCCCTCGGTGTGGCGCCGGAATTGGCGCCCGAAATAACCAAGTGATGCGACCGCGAAAAAAGTCTTTTGTATGTGGGGCGTTTTAACAGCGGCAGGGCTTGCCCGGGTGGTCGTTTATAAGCTGGTATTGGCTGGCCAAAACTCAGCTTTGAGACCAATAATACGGTACACGCCTAAGGGCAGGTCGCGGCGAATATTGGCCAGGTCTTGAATCAAACGCGCGTGATTGAGCGCGCCGTGGATGTAATGCTGTAGCAGCCGGGAAACCTGTTCTGGGTCTAGATTGTCCTCTAAATAGCCGCCATTTCTTAAATTATTAATCAGCGCTAAGTTGTATTTATCGGCGCGGTTCATCATGGATTGCATGGATGCCATAATTTTTGTTTCGCCGCAGCCAGATTGTTGGCTGGCAGTAAAAAACGGGCAGCCAGGCATGTGGTCCGGATCGTCGCCAATTTTCTTTTCAAATAAATAATTGATCCACTTTTGTAGTTGCTCGAGTGGTGTGTGTACTGGCGACAGCAAGCCATCTAAATCGCCGCGCATTTTCTCCCAGTAGTAATCGCTCGCTTCACAAAAAAGCTCGGCTTTAGATTCGAAGTGGTGATAGAAGCTGCCTTTGGTGACGCCTGCTTTCTTGCAAATTTCATTGACGCCTACGGCGTTGTAATTGCTCTGCCAAATCAAATCGAGGGCGGTATCTAGCAGGTGGGTACGGGTTTGTGCGGCTGTCATGGCGTAGGGCTCTTCAATGCTTTACGAATATTCAATCTTCTTGAATAGACCGGTTGGTATGGTTATAGTTCCGGACAGGCCTAAATTACCTCTTGGAGGGCTTTAAATCAAGCTTTAAGCCCCGCAGCCACAGTTTGTACGGTGCTCAATGTAATAAATTATCTCAACTCTCGTTGACAGCCATACCAACCGGTATGTATGCTTGCCGCCATCTGTTAGTAGAATCCACCCGTGTGGTGCATGGAGAGGTTATGAGCGCAAGCGCATTGTGGAGAAGAGTCGCCCCTAGGGGACTAGTGCTAGGCCTGTTGGCCGTAGGGCTGGGCTTAACCTATTTGAGCGGGCCAAGTGTTGCCGAGCAAAATATGGCGCCACCGCCACCTCAAGTGGAATTGTTGGAGCTGCAGCCGGAGGCTGTGCGCGCTTGGGTCAGTTATTCTGGTCGTTTGGCGCCTGTGCAAAGTGTCAACATTAAGCCGCAGGTGAGTGGCCGCATTGAGAAAGTGTTGTTTGCCGAAGGTGATGTAGTTAAGCAGGGGCAGCCATTGTTCGTGATTGATTTACGACCGCATCAGGCGCAGGTTCAGCAAGCCAAGGCGCAGTTAACCACGGCACAAAGCCGAGCTCGCCTAGCGCAAGATGAGTTGGCGCGCGTAAGCCAGTTGATCGCGAAAAAGTTGGTCGCGCAAAGCGTGTACGACACGGCGCTCTCTAATCAGCAGGTTTCCGATGCCGCCGTATTGCAGGCGCAAGCGGAGTTGGATCAGGCCGCACTCAATCTCGAGTATGCGCAAATTAAGGCGCCTATTTCGGGGCGCATCAGTCGCGCAGAATTAACTCAAGGCAATCTAGTGGATGCCGGTGCTAGCGCGCCGGTTTTAGCCACCATTGTGGCGAACGACAAATTGTTTGCCGAGTTCAATGTGGATGAGTCGAGCTATCTTCGTTTTGTACGCAACGTAAAGACAGCATCGGAGATGCCGGTAGAGATGACCTTGGCGGCCGATGACAGTGTGGTTTATCACGGCCACATTGCATCCTTCGATAATCAGTTGGATGTACGCACCGGTACTATTCGTGCGCGCGCCTTGTTCGATAATGCCGATGGCGCGTTAACTTCGGGCATGTTTGCCACCTTGCGTTTAGGTGCTGCACAAGAAGTGTCGGCGCTGTTGGTGCCAGAGCGCGCCGTGGGTACTAACCAAAGCAAAAAGTTTGTGATGGTAGTGGATGCACAAAATATCGCCCAGTATCGCGAAGTCGTTTTAGGAGATTATGTTGGCGGCCAGCGGGTGGTGACGACCGGTCTCGAGGCTGGTGAAAAAGTAATCGTCAATGGTCTATCTCATGTGCGCCCTGGTATGCCGGTGCAGCCGCAAATGGTTGGCGCTGAAGCTGCGCTCGCACACACCAAGTAATTTACCGCTAAATCACACCAGTGCCCCTTAAATGTGCCATTTTCGGGGCGTTACTGTGTTTCGTCATGGTTAATAGTTTATGAATATTTCTCGATTTTTTGTCGATAGGCCCATATTCGCGGGTGTGATTTCGCTGCTAATTTTTATTGGCGGTTTAATTGCCATGTTTCAATTGCCGGTATCCGAGTACCCAGAAGTTGCACCGCCCTCGGTGGTGGTGACTGCAGCTTACCCGGGCGCAAACCCGAAGGTTATTGCCGAGACCTTGGCTACGCCCCTAGAGGAGCAGTTAAGTGGTGTGGAAAATATGTTGTACATGTTTTCTCAGGCAACCACAGATGGCCGATTGAATTTAACGGTGACCTTTAAAATTGGTACCGACCCGGATTTGGCCCAGCAGATGGTGCAAAACCGCGTGTCACAGGCTTTGCCACGGCTACCCGATGTTACCCGTCAAGCCGGTGTGGTAGTGACCAAAAGTTCACCCGACTTGACCATGGTGGTACATTTGGTGTCGCCGGAAAAAACCTACGACGCTTTGTACTTGCGCAACTATGCCCTGGTTAATATCAAAGATGCATTGGCGAAAGTACCGGGTGTGGGCATGGTGCGTTTATTCGGCTCGGGCGATTACGCCATGCGTATTTGGCTAAACCCTGAAAAAATTGCCGAGCGGGGTTTAACCGCGGGCGATGTGGTTGGCGCAATACAAGAGCAAAATTTACAAGTGGCGGCCGGTGTTATTGGCGCGGCGCCTTTCGCTAGCCCCGTCGATGTGCAATTACCTATCAGTGCCAAAGGTCGCCTGAGTAGCCCGGAAGAGTTTGGCGAAATTATTATTCGCACCGGTAGCACGGGTGAAGTTACTCGCTTGGATGATGTGGCGCGCATCGAGCTGAGTGCCGCTGAGTTCAGTTTGAATTCCATGTTAGATAATCAGCCTGCCGTGGCCATCCCTATTTTTCAGGCGCCCGGGGCAAATGCCATTGAAATTTCTAACGGTGTGCGCGAAACCATGGCCGAGCTGAGTGAAAACTTTCCACAGGACGTGGAGTTTCGCATCGTCTACGATCCTACGGTATTTGTGCAATCATCCATTGAGGCGGTGGTAAAAACTTTGCTCGAAGCGTTGGCCTTAGTGGTGCTTGTGGTGATTTTATTTCTGCAGACCTGGCGGGCTTCGATTATTCCCTTATTGGCCGTGCCGGTTTCCATTGTCGGTACCTTCTCGCTGATGTGGATGTTTGGCTTTTCCATTAATACCTTGTCTCTATTTGGATTGGTGTTGGCCATTGGCATTGTGGTGGATGATGCCATCGTGGTGGTGGAAAACGTCGAGCGCAATATTGAAGAGGGATTAGCCCCGCTGCAGGCAACCTATAAGGCAATGCAGGAGGTGAGCGGACCTATTATCGCTATATCGCTTACGCTGGTCGCTGTGTTTGTGCCCATCGCCTTTGTCAGCGGCCTTACCGGGCAGTTCTATAAGCAGTTCGCTTTAACCATTGCTATTTCCACCGTTATCTCTGCGATTAATTCGCTGACCCTCAGCCCTGCCTTGGCCGCGCTTTTGCTGAAATCGCATGATGCACCGAAAGACAAGTTGACGCTTGGTATGGAGAAAGTATTCGGCAAGTTTTTCGCGTGGTTTAATCAGAGCTTCAGCCGTAGCTCTGATCGCTATGCCCGTGGCGTTAGCGGTATTCTAGGCCGCAAAACTCTAGCGCTAGGGTTTTATGTTGTACTGTTGGCGATAACCGCCGGCGAGTTTATGGTTATTCCCAAGGGCTTTGTGCCGGCGCAGGATAAGCAATACCTTATTGGGTTTGCCCAGTTGCCCGATGGCGCGACGCTATCGCGCACCCAGGCCGTGGTGGAGGAAATGGGGCGCATTGCTTTGGCTGAACCGGGCGTCGATCATGCGGTGCAGTTTCCGGGTTTAAGTATCAACGGGTTTACCAGCAGTGCCAGTGCCGGTATTGTGTTTTTACCCTTGGCGCCTTTTGGCGAGCGCGATAGCGACGAGTTTTCCGCCGGGGCTATTGCGCACAAATTGCAAATGAAATACGCGGGTATCGAGGAGGCGTTTATTGCCGTCTTCCCGCCGCCACCGGTGATGGGTTTAGGCACCACCGGCGGTTTCAAGTTGCAAATTGAAGATCGCGCCGGTCTCGGCTATGAAGCCCTTGCCGAGGCGGTGCAAAATGCCCAGCAGTTGGCGTGGCAGCAGCCTGAATTGGCGGCGGTTTACTCAAATTACAAGATTAATGTGCCCCAATTGTATGCCGATGTGGATCGCACTAAAGCGAAGCAACTGGGTTTGAATATCAAAGAAATTTTCGACAGTTTGCAAATTTATTTGGGCTCTCTGTACGTTAATGATTTTAATCAGTTTGGTCGAACTTATCAGGTGATAGTGCAGGCCGACGCGCCTTTCCGCGATGCACCGGACGATGCGCTGCGGTTAAAAGTGCGCAATCAGCAGGGCGATATGGTGCCTTTGGGCGCAGTGCTGCAGTTGCTTGAAAGTTACGGCCCGGAGAGTGCGGCGCACTACAATGGCTACTTGTCGGCAGATTTAAATGGCAATGCGGCACCGGGCTATTCCAGTGGCCAGGCGCAGGACGCAATTACTCGTGTGCTAGAGCAAACGCTGCCGCCGGGAATCGCCTTTGAGTGGACCGAGTTGACCTATCAAGAGGTGCTGGCGGGCAATACCACCGCCTATATTTTACCTTTGTGTTTGCTGTTGGTTTTTCTGGTGCTCGCGGCGCAGTATGAAAGCTTGGCCTTGCCCCTAGTGGTAATTAGCATTGTGCCCTTGTCCATATTGTCGGCGTTGTTTGGTGTTTGGTTAACCGGCGGTGACAACAACATATTCACGCAGGTGAGTTTGTTTGTGTTAGCAGGGCTGGCAAGTAAAAATGCCATTTTGATTGTTGAGTTCGCGCGCGAGCTCGAGCAGCGCGGTATGGCAACCTTAGAGGCGGCAATTACGGCTAGTCGCATGCGATTGCGACCTATTTTGATGACGTCTTTCGCCTTTATAATGGGTGTAGTACCGATGGTGTTTTCTTCGGGAGCTGGAGCAGAAATGCGCAGCGTCATGGGTATTGCCGTGTTCTCCGGTATGCTCGGGGTGACCATTTTCGGTTTGTTCTTTACGCCGTTGTTCTATGTATTGCTGCGGCGCTTGGAAACTGGAAAGGTAGAAAAATCAACACCTATCGAGGCTGAGAGTTAACATTGGAATTCGCTCTTTGCCGATGAAGACACATCGCTTGAGCGAATGCAGAGCCTGAGCTTATCCGGTTGCAGCACACCTAGCGCTTGTTGCAGTCGGATAAGCTTCGTCTTTGCTGTTTTAAGCGTATATTGTGTCGTTTTTATATGTCGCATGATGTCAGAGATCTAACATGTCTTACTGCCCCCAAGGGCTTTCCAAAATTCCAACATTGCATCGATGGTTAGATGCAACCTCTGTCTCTAAGGTCTTCGCCGAGTTGAAGGATAAATTCGGTTTGCTGTTTTTCGGTCATAGAACTGCCGTCAGGATTATTTAAATAATAGCGTCTGGGGCGACCGTTACTGTAGAACTGTTGCTCGGTGAAAGCCTGGTATTTGGCTAGGTCATTTTTGCAAGGGTCGTACTTCTTTCCTGCTGCTTGGGATTTACTTTCTGCTTCGTCGGCGGCTTGCGCTTTGGCGCGTGCGGCATTTTCTGTCATTACTTTGCCGCCCTCCATAATATTTATTGGCGCAACATCAACTTCGCGTGCTGCTTTCTTATCGAGTGGCTGGTCGCTGTAGTGGGTTTTACCGTTGGCATCAACCCAGGTGTAAATGGCGGCGCTTGCGTCGCTGTGATGAAGGCCAAAAACAGCCAAAACTGAGAAAATGAATCTCGGCAAACAGGTATTCATCTGGCGTGCTCCGTGCACATAATATTTTATCCGATTCTGCCATAGTGGTTAGCGGCTTAGCCAGTCTATAACAGGGCGCCGCTGTCTTAAGCGCTGGCCCATCAGGTACATATGATTTGTTTCTATGATTATTTACCCATAGATTTTATGGCTATATCCAATGCTGACCTTGCTCTTCTGGAGGGGTGTACGCACGACCTGATAGCGAGACTAAGTGGTAGGCAATTCATGGGCTGCTACACTTCCAGCTAGGATCAATCAGTACATCTACATCGATGTGGGAAAGCGCTCAGCCTATGTCCTTTAAAGCCTTAGCTCTACTTACCTTGTCCTGCGCAGTAGGAGTCGTGGTCGCGGATGATCAGCCAAATATAGAGCTGAGCGGTTTTGGCACCTTAACTGCGATATCCTCTAGCTCCGATATCTACGGCTTCCGGCCAGACCTGAGCTATGATGGCGGCTCAACTCAGGGTGAGCTGGAATTTCGGTCCGCCTCACTTTTGGGCGGTCAAATGGACTATAAAGCGACCCATGCGCTGAGCTTTACGGCACAGGGTATGCTTCGAGATAGGGCTGAAAACGCTTTCAATGAGATAGTCTCCCAGTTTTTCGTTAAGTACAGTGCCAACCCTGGCCTACATGTGCGAGCGGGCAGGCTTCCCTTGGATCTGTTCGCCCTTACCGAATACCGCGACATTACTTACGCCTATCCTTGGGCGCTGGCGCCAACTGAAGTGTATGGCGTAGTGCCTAATCGCTATCTCGATGGCCTTGATGTGAGTTATATCAAGCCTCTGAACGACAGTGCCATCACGGTGAAACTTTTTGCTGGGCTCAGCGAAACCATTGTTGCCTCGCCCGGTAGCGTGGATGTCACCAAGCTTAAAGATATCGTTGGTCTGTCCGTCGATTGGAGCACCCTGGATTGGTACCTAAAACTCAGACATACCCAAGGTGTGTTTGAAAACAATTCGGAAAACGTTCAAGCTTTTTTAGCCCAATTGGAAACTATTCCCGCAGCGATTTGGCCCAAGGGTAGTGACTTTATTGAGGCATATTCCTTTGAAAATAAACGAATACATTACACGTCGGCAAGCGCACAGTACGCCTTAAATCGCTGGCTATTGTCTGGTGAGTACGCGCTGATCAAATCGGATGCGGCGGCGGTGGAGCGAATTGAAGGGGGCTATGCGAGCCTTACTTATCGCATCGACGATTGGGCTGCCTATCTGTTGCTTGGTTACACAGATTCCAACACCTATAGCTACGATGAGACGATAACCGTGCCGCCCGAATTCTTCCCTAACTATGATGAATTTGTCGACGCACTTACCGCGGCCATGCATGCATTTTCCCCGAACCAGAATTCCGTTTCAATTGGTGCTCGCTATGATGTGACAGACTCCGTTGCATTAAAGTTGCAGTGGACCAAGACCGATATTGATGAGCGAGGCGGGGTGTTGTGGTCCAGAACCACTGGTGAATACAGCGCCGATAAAGTGGACACCGTTATATTCTCGTTGAGTTTTATTTTCTAATGAAGGGGGTGGCGAAGGCGCTGTTGTTGGTTCTCTTAGGGGGCATGCCCGGCGCATTGGCGGCTGAAAGCGTGGTCGTGGTGGTTAGCGCTACTAGCCCCATTAATGCCTTAGAAAAATCGACGGTTGTGGATATTTTTATGGGTCGCTATGTCGCCTATCCCGATGGTCGGCCAGCAGTGCCATTGGAAGTGGCAGGTGCAGACGGACTAAGGCAAGACTTCTATCGCCAGTTGGTTGGTATGTCAACGTCAAAAATTAATGCCTATTGGGCAAGGTTAAAATTCTCAGGTCGCCAGCGGCCCACCTTGGAAAAGTCCAGCGAAGCCGAAATCACCCAGTATCTTGCAGAAAATTCTGCAGCAATTGGGTATCTCTATAAATCTCGAGTCACTGATGATCTGAAAATCGTGTTGGAACTCAATGAATAGAAATGGGCTAGTTGCGCGGCTTGCGATAACGACTGTTTTTGCTGCCGCTACCGTCGGTTTTGTTGCCTCGCAAGTATTCTCAAAAATATCTTACGTGGATGCGATCAATCAGGGTGAGTATCAAATCCACCAACTTAATCAAACTGTCTCTGCCACCGCGTCAATAGCCGCTTATTTAGAGGATGAAGAGCTCGCCAAGGAGGTTGTCAGTGGCTTGGTGTTAAATGATTATATTAAATCGGCCGCAATCGTGTTGGTGAAAGAAAATCGTCTGCTAGCGGGAGCGACTGTCGAGGATGCGGATAACCATTTCGATATCAACTCGCCCTTCGATAAAACGGTAAAAGTGGGGAGCTTGATTATCGAGTCAAATAAACCCCACATTCAAGCGATAGCTGGGCAGGTCGTCACCCACAATCTCATCGCCATAGCCTCGCTGTCGGTGGCAGTGACCGTGGCGGTTTCTTTTATTGCCTATTTTCTGATTACCTACCCAATCATTCGAATGGATAGGGATCTCGTTCACTTGACGCCCGGTGGCAGCGACAGATTAAGAGTTCCGCATTTGCATCGGTTGAGTGAAATAGGGCACTTGTCTGTGGGTATCAATAACTTGCTACAGAAATACGAGGAGCAATTTAGCCTCGAGCGAGACTTGAGAAAGCAGGTTGAGTCGCTCGAAAAAAAGTTCAGAATGCTATTTGAAAAATCCATTTCAAGCATCGTTCTGGCCGATAAGCGCGGCAATATTATTCTGGCCAATCAATCATTTAAGAAAATGATTAGAAAAATAGGTTTGTCAGAAACCCATAACTATGGCCCTTTTCTATCGTCTATATTCGCCGATGGCGAGTTAATGATTCAAAATATAGAGCCTAACCTGATGAGTAGTAAGTCGGCATCAGGTGATTTTCGGCTTGCTGGTAAGCGAGCCACCGACAAAATATGGGTGCATGTCCTCGTGACCTTAATAGTCGATGATTATGAAGAACTGGTTCAATTTACAATTAATGACATTTCTAAAACAAAGGAATATATAGACCAGCTCGGCAATAGAGCTAGTACCGATCATTTAACCGGACTGCTCAATCGTCAGGGCGCAGAAGTTAGGCTCAACCAATTCATTGAAGAGAATTTAAGCTTTGCATTGGTATTGTTGGATCTCAATAATTTCAAACCAGTAAATGACGTCTATGGTCACGCTAGCGGCGATGAAATGTTGGTGCATGTGGCAAAACAAATAAAGCAATCGTTGCGGGTGGATGATGTGTGCGCGCGCTGGGGTGGGGATGAGTTTCTGCTAGGTATTCGCGATTTGTCTGAACAGAATGCTCAGGAAATTGTCGGCAACGTTGTGGCTCGGTTAAGTGAGCCGCGCCGCCTTACGGGCCCCGCGAAAGCGGTTTCGGTTAGCGCTGCAGCTGGTGTGGCGTTTTTCCCTGGGAGTGCCAAGAGTTTGCCGGCCTTGATAAAGTTGGCGGATGCTGAAATGTATGCGGTGAAAGAAAGGCGAGACGATTCGGTGATGGTTGGAATCTGCATAAACGCTGAGATAGCGAAGGGCATTCGGTAATGCTGCCGTCTTTGAAGGATATGTTATTTAACTTCTTCGATGACGAAATTCTACTGCGATACTTCGGGCCAAACAAGCGCTTAGGTCAGGTCCGATTTATGCTCTATATCGCATGCGCAACCTGGTTTTTACTTGTCATTGGCGGTTCCTTGATGGGCTCCAGTGGCGGAATACTTGGCGCTATTTCTATCGCCTTAGTCTTCACCTTGGCGTTGGTTATTTACGCCAACGAAGACACATACATCATATCTGCTGGTATGTTTCTCTGGGGTGCATCCATTGCAATTACCTATTTTGCGTGGGCTAATGGTGGGCTTTGGGATGAGGCGTTATTTGCCTACCCTTGCATTTTGACGATGGCTATTATTTTCAATATGCAAATTATTTTTGTACTTATTCTGTTTTTTAATCTCCTGTCCCTTTTCTTTTTTGCCGAAATGCACGCAACTGGAATACTCGGTGCCGAGAGGGTTAGCCCAGACATGGCTTATATGAGGGCAACGAACTGCGCCATACTGATGTTGATTTTTTCATTATGCTTGCAGGTAATATATGCCGACTTTCGGGCGCTATTGAGTCGGTTGGTGGGCGAAGGTGATAAGGCTAAAAAGGTGAGCCGAGAGGTGATTAGACTGGCGACAACGGATCATCTAACGCAGTTGAAAAATGAACAAATATTCTACCGCGACTTTATGGATCTGGCAGCTAAGTCGGGAGGTCAAGATAGAATTGTGTCTGTTTCCGTGTTTCAGCTGGCGGAAAATCAACTATCTCCTCTGTCTATGGAGGACCAAGTGTCGGAAGGTCTGTATCAGCAGCTGGCCAGCCGGCTGCTGGAGTTCGCCTCGGATGATTTAGCGCTATATTTCTTTCGCGGCGGAAAATTTCTGATTCTCTATCAGGCTGATATTTATCGCGAGGTCGATCGCTTGTTGGAGCGGATATTGTTTGCATTCTCTGTGCCATTGAAAGTTGCGGGCTACCATTTGGAATTGAAAGCTTTTTGTGGTGTTAGTACATGCAGTGCAAAAAAAATAATGGCGGCGGAGGAGATGGTTCGGCAGGCCGTGTTGGCACTTTTAAAGGCCAAGCGAAACGGTGAGTTGGCGCCCGTGTTCTATGCGCCACACATGGGAATGGAGATGGATCAACGTAGGTCGCTCTTGCTATCGTTAAAAGGAGCGATAGCGAGAGATGAGCTGACGATACACTATCAACCGAAAGTCGATCTCAGTACGGGAGCCATTGCCGGTGCCGAAGCGTTGTTGCGCTGGTACAAACCCGATATGGGGAGAATAGCGCCAGATATTTTTATTCCCCTAGCCGAGGAGAGCGGGGAAATTGTTGAGATAGGTGAATGGGTAATTCGACAAGCCTGCGTGGCATGTAAGCATTGGCATACACTGGGCTTCAAGCATCTGACGGTGGCGGTCAATATCTCGATTTACCAATTTAGGAAGGGCAGCCTGCCCTACTATATCTTTGACTGTTTGGAAGGCGTCGGGCTGGACCCAGCAGCGCTGGAGTTAGAAATTACCGAGAGTATGCTGGGCGAAGATATGCTGAGTATTCAAGAGCAAATTCAGAAGATATCTAAGTTTGGTGTGAAATTTTCGATCGATGATTTTGGCACCGGTTACTCTAATCTGGGATACGTTAGCAAGTTCAATACCTCCTACCTAAAAATTGACAAAACTTTCGTTAGTGCCATGTCGACCTCCGATCAAGATCTTCACATTGTTAAAGCGATAGTAAATTTGGCGCAGGGTTTAGAAATGCAAGTTATTGCCGAAGGCGTGGAGACCTACGATGAAATGGTCACCTTGCAACGCCTCGGTTGTCAGTATGGCCAAGGCTTCTTGTGGTCTAGGCCAGTACCTGATGAAGACTTTCTCCAATTACTCAAGGCCCCCTTGCTGGTTAATGGGTAACGCTACAGCTTTTTAATCAATATCTATTTCCGCATCTCGCCGCGTTTGCCACTGATGAGGAGGCGCGCTCTTGGGTTCCTCCGCAGTGCTGTCTAACTAAGCATGAACGAAGGGCGTCATTGAATTTACTCGGCCATGTCGGTTTAAATAGCACCCTGAGAATCGATCACTCTGACAGGTATAAGGATATTGCGGCGATGATTAAATCTAGGTTTCTCTTATTGGCAGCTATTGCAAGCGGTATGGCCGCTCTGGCTCATCTGGGCTGCATTGTATTTGGTGCAAGTTGGTACCGCTTTTTCGGCGCTGGCGAAGACATGGCGCAAATGGCGGAGCAAGGCTTGTTGTACCCTACACTGGTCACTACCTTTATTGCTTGCGTGTTAGCGATTTGGTCTTGCTATGCGCTATCGGGTGCTGGCCTACTCGGTAGGTTACCTTTTTTACGTACTGGGCTGTGTTTGATCGCCGCTATCTACCTAGTACGAGGCTTGGCCGTTGTACCCATGATGTGGCTTATTCCCGATAACAGTCTACTGTTTTGGTGGGTGAGTTCTGCGATCTGTTTTGCTATTGGTATTTTATATCTGTTAGGTGTTAAACAGGTGTGGTCGAGCTTTGGCGCCAAGTAGTTCTGGCGCTTTATCTTTCCGATGGCCATTGAGCTTTAGCCACTAGGCCTAGAGATCGCTTATTTGCAGCGCCTGTTTTGACGCGAAGTTGAAAGCAAGAAAATATTTTCTCGCGCCATGTTCATTGGCTTTGAAGCCGTTGCTTGTGGTACAGCCGCCACCGGTATTTCTTTGGCTGACGGCACGTCTTGGTAATCTATCTGGGTGCGGGCATAATTGCTCTCTTTGCTTGGTTTGCGGGATAGAGACATCTGTGGAATTACTAAAATTAGAGTTAATGGGTCAAGCGTTGCGGCTAGAGGGCTCAATGGCGGGTTGGCAGCAGCTATTTTTCGGCGGCACCTTGGTTTCCGAGCTGGTCGCATCGGCAGATGATACAAGTCAGCGCAGTCATCGATTCAGCTTAACAGAGGCCCGCTCAGCCGCTGGCTCAGCGCCACAGCCCGAAGTACCCCGGGTGGTTGATGTTCAATTAGACGTGCAACTTAGCTGGCAGCCTTTCGAGCTTAGTTATCGGATTTTGGTTGATGGCGATGAATATGTCTCGGGTCAGCGCAATAGCAAAGATATTGAGCGGCAAGTTCCCGAGCGCGCGGTGGAGCAAAAGCCAAAATTCAGCGTGATCGGCTTGGGCTTGTTGGCCTTTAAGCTATTGAAAAGCGCTAAGATAATTAAGGTGGTACTGGCCGGCGCCAGCCTAGCCGCTTACTCTTGGTTTTTTTCCTTCCAATTTGCCCTCGCCTTGATTGCCTGCCTGGTTGTACATGAATACGGCCATATTCGCGCCATGCGCTATTTCAACATGCCCACCAAGGGCATTTATTTAATTCCTTTTTTAGGCGGCTTGGCGGTTACCGATGGCAAAATAAACACCCGCTGGCAGGATGTGGTTATATCCATAATGGGGCCGATATTTGGTTTAGGGATGTCGCTACTTTGCCTATTGCTGTTTGCGTTAACCGACAACATTTTTTTTGCCGGTCTTGCGGTGTTTAATGCACTATTAAATTTGTTTAACTTATTGCCAATTTTGCCGCTCGACGGCGGCCATATTTTAAAAAGCGTTACCTTTTCAATGAACAGTAAAGTAGGCTTGGTGTTATGCGCCCTAGCTGCGGCTTTCGGCGTTTGGTTGAGTTACACCTTGGGTCTTGCGCTATTGGGCTTTTTATTGATCGTTGGCAGTTTAGAGATTTTCGCCGAGTGGCGCGGCCGGCATCAAAGTCATCTGCTGCCGCTGGATAGATACGGCCAAACCTTTGCGGCGTTTTGGTATCTCATTACAGTGGCGAGTTTTGTGTCGATTATTTGGTTCTTTGCAGGAACGGGTGACGAGCTTTTGAGCTTGCCGCTGAAGATACTTCAGAGTTAATGGCGATATGAAAAATAAAAAACAACAGGCTCTAGAGCTGACTCATGTTGATGGTTACTCGGCCTTTACCTTATCCAATGAGCGGCTTTCGGTGACGGTGATTCCGTCGCTAGGTGGCAAGATTATTAGCCTGCTCTCTAAGGTTACGGGCGCCGAGTGGTTGTGGCGCAATGAAGCGCTTCCCTATAAACCAGCCTGCTATGGCGACAACTATGTGCGCGCCCACGACACCGGTGGCATTGACGAGTGTGTTCCCACGGTTGATACCTGTCGGCTGCCCGCAGCAGCTGGGATTTGGGGGGGATCGCTATTGCCCGATCACGGTGAAATATTTTCTCAGCCCTGGCAATTAATTAGCGCGGTAGTCGATAAGCAGGGCACCGCCATATTGCATTTAGAGGTGCAAGGCGAGGCCTTACCCTACCGCTTTCAACGCATGATGCGCTTGCCGGCTGGCGATGCCGAGCTAGAGTTAGAGTATCGGGTCGATAATAAATCGTCTCACCCTATGCCGTTCTTTTGGTGTATGCACCCCATCTTTAACGTATTGCCGGGCATGAGGTTGCACTTGCCAGTTGGGCAAAAAATGCGCACGGCTTGGTCTAGCGACGTTGCACCGACCCTTAGCCACGAGCGTTTTGAGTGGCCGGTAACCAAGTTCGGATACGATATGTCGAAGGTGCCTGGTGAAGGTATTCCCGCGTTTGCCGCGAAAATTTTTACCGATGAAAAGTTGCAAGCCGAAGGCGCGGGCGAGCCGCTTCAGGTTGGGTTAGAGCGGCCCGATTCTGGTGAAAAATTAACCTTTTCTTTTTTACCCGATGAAGTGCCTCATCTAGCACTGTGGCTCAATTACAACGCTTGGCACGGCGCCGGTAAAACCCCTTATTTTAATGTAGGTTTCGAGCCCACCAATGCCAGTACCGGCAGTTTGGCTGAGCAGATGAAGGCCGGAGATGAAACCGTGATGGTGGCGCCAAATGATGCCAAGACTTGGCGCCTGAAGTTGAGCTTGGCGATGAGCGACACCAGCCAGTAGGTTTCGCTCATCAATGGATTGGTGAGTTCTTGGGTTGGGGGGTGGATTGGTGGGTTGGTGAATAGATACTTAGTTCACCTTGAACTCTACTTTGATGCGCGCGCTATATTTGATTTCATCAAAAGAGCTGTTTGACATATCGGGTTCGTATTGGCGCCTCGAAGAGTAGCTATCACTTTTTGTTCTAGTGCCGGTCACGACAATTTCTTCGAGCTGGCTGGCACCCTGGGTGGGTAGATTGTCAAAAATCGATTCTTCAAAGGAAACGGGCGTGAGTTTTATGCCCAATGTCGATTCGTAAAAGGCCTTCTTATCCATCACCTTCTTCAGCGCCAAGGCTTTCACGTTTTGACTAAAGGCTGCCTTTTTCGAATGCACAAATTGCGTGCCCGATAACAGTACTTCTTTATGCTGGTCGGAAATAGTGGCGATGCTTTGTAGCGCCTCCTCCTCCTGAATTTTAATCGACATGCGGTTGACCACTTTATAGCTAGTCGGCTCTTTGCCGAACCAGCCAAACTCTGGCGACGAAGAAAATTTGGAATTCTTAATGTCTTCGGCCGCGATGCCTTGCGCGGTGAGTTGCGACTTTATGCTGCTGCGCAATGTTGCATTTTTTTCTAGCGCACTACTAAGATTTTTTTCTTCTGTGGTAATGACAAGGTTAACAATAGCCTGGTCAGAATAGGCCGTTGCTTCGGCGCTATCGCTAATAAACAAGGTTTGGCTGCTGGGGTGCAGAAAGCCTTTGAGTTCCTCTGGGCTACCCTTTAACTCAGGCGCGGCCTGTAGCGGCGAAGCTAGGGCAAAAAGGGCTAGAGTGAGTAATAAAGCCCGTGCTGTCTTGGTCGTCATAATTAAATTCCATTTCGCTGATTAAAAGGCTAGTAATAAAGCGCTGCTTAACAGGCCAAGTATCCACTAAACCTCTAGGCTAAAACCAGTGTGAATAAGCTGTGGCAGTAGGTAAAAGGGCTGAACAGATCTGCGCCTATGGCTCATGTTTGGCGCTTTCGGCCGTCAATTTATCCTGTATTTAGGGGGGAACTACTCGTATTTTGCAATAAGTCAGGAGTATTGTTCTGTTTTTCATTTCATAAAGGTTATTTTGTTCGAAAAAACTCTGATTGAAGGGTGTTTTAGGCAAAAAGCGTCTTTAGCTATGGCTATACTAGAGTCAATCTACGCGTTATTTGCGCACGGCTGACTAATGAGGAGAGATACATGGCTGATTTATTTGAAAACCCTATGGGCCTTGATGGCTTTGAGTTCATCGAGTTTGCCGCTAAGGAAAAAGGTGTCCTCGAGCCAGTGCTGGAAATCTTGGGCTTTACTCACGTTGCCAACCATCGCTCCAAGGACGTGACCCTATGGCGTCAGGGTGGGATTAACTTCGTCGTCAACTACGAAAAGAAACACCCCTCAGCCTATTACGCAGAAGAGCACGGCCCTTCGGCCTGCGGTATGGGCTTTCGTGTGAAAGACGCGCCTAAGGCCTATGCCCGCGCGCTAGAGTTGGGTGCTCAGCCTGTCGATGTGCCCACGGGTCCTATGCAATTGCGCTTACCGGCTATTCGCGGCATCGGTGGTGCTATCTTGTATTTGATCGATCGCTACGAAGAAGGCGCCTCGATTTACGATATCGATTTTGAGTTTATCGAAGGCGTGGATCGCCATCCCGAGGGCTGTGGCTTCAAAATTGTCGATCACCTAACTCACAATGTCTATCGCGGTCGTATGGCTTACTGGGCCGAGTATTACGAGAAGCTGTTTAATTTCCGCGAAATTCGCTACTTTGATATCAAAGGTGAATACACAGGTCTAACCTCGAAAGCTATGACCGCACCCGATGGCAAGATCCGGATTCCGTTGAACGAAGAAGCCGGCAGCAACGGTCAGATTGAAGAATTTTTGATGGCCTACAATGGTGAAGGTATCCAACATATCGCCTTTTCCTGTGATGACTTGCTAGGTTGCTGGGATCGCCTGAAGGCTGGAGGTATGCGTTTTATGACGCCACCACCAGAGACCTACTACGAGATGCTGGAAGAGCGGCTACCAGGTCATGGCGAACCGGTAGATGAACTTAAAAAGCGCGGCATTCTGATGGATGGCTCGGTGGAAGAGGGTGACCCACGCCTATTGCTGCAAATTTTCTCTGAAAATTTGGTGGGCCCTATCTTTTTCGAATTTATTCAGCGCAAAAAAGATGAAGGCTTCGGCGAGGGCAACTTTAAGGCCTTGTTCGAATCTATGGAGCGAGATCAAATTCGTCGTGGTGTGTTAAAGACGGAAGAAAATGCCTAAGCCTGCGTTAATACTTAACTGAAAAATCCCCGCCTTATGCGCAATGCTGTTCACTTAAGCAATTGAATTAGAGCAGGGCTTTGTAGAAAATCCGGTGATGGGAACATCATCGGATTTTTTTATGGACTTTCAGAGAGATCTGCTCGACCTAAGTGACCTCTTTAACTTCTCTGACGTTAGCTCATTCACGCAAAACATACCTATCGAGTGGATTGAGTCTGCACTGCGCTTGAGTGCCTCCGCGACGATTAGACGACGCCGACTACCATCAGACCAAGTGCTCTGGCTTGTCTTGGGTATGGCGATGTTTCGCAATGAACCTGTGCATGAAGTGGCTAGACGTTTAAATATATGCGCACAAGGCCTGGCCTCTGACAGTCTGTTAGCTCGAAGTGGTGTCACTAATGCCCGGAAACGACTGGGCTCCGAGCCCGTAGAGTGGTTGTTTCGACAAACAGGTACGCACTGGGGGCGCGAACGCTATTCGGAAGATGAATGGAACGGTTTGAGGGTGATGGCGGTAGATGGGGCGCTATTTCGCACCCAGGATACACCAGAGCTTCGAGAGCACTTTGGTTCGGGTAATACGTCATCTACGCGGCAAACGCCGTTTCCCATGTTGAGACTTGTCGCCTTGATGAACGTGCGCTCTCATATCATGGTTGACGCTCAAATTAGTCCTTATCGTCGAGGCGAAATCCCACTTGCTGAGACCTTCTTATCAAGCATTCCGGAAAGCTCTGTGACCTTGTTTGATAAAGGTTTTTGGAGTGCAAACTTCATGCTAACACTCAGCCAGCAAGGCTCTGACCGCCACTGGCTAATACCAGAGAGAAAAGGGCTCGTACATGAAGTCATTGAAACCTATGGCGATGGTGATGAGCTTATTCAAATGAAGGTTTCCCCACAGGCTAGAAAGAAGAATCCCGAGCTGCCAGAAACATGGCAGGCTCGAAGAGTTACTTACAAGGTCAAGTCTGGTGTTAAATCGGTGATGACCTCTTTACCTGTTGAGAGATTCAGCGCGGCTCACATCTCAGAGCTTTACAAAGAGCGATGGGAAATAGAGCTTGGATTCCGAGACATCAAAAGCGCTATGCAAAACAATGCGATTACGTTGCGAAGTAAGAAAGTTGATCTGGTGTACCAAGAGCTCTGGGGGTTGTTACTGAGCTACAACATAATTAGGCGGGAAGCCTCGATGGCGGCGGTAAGTTTTGATCGCGCCCCGTCTGAAATCCGCTTCAAACCGGTATGTGATTATATAGCGGTTCAGTTGATTGTGATGGCGGCTTCTAATCCTATATCTGGAACGGGTCGACGACTGTCAGAGCTGAGGTCAGGTATTGGCAGCCTGTTTTTAGAGAGGCGTCCGAGGCCAACAACCCCTCGGACCGTTAAAATATCAAAGACCCGATACCCAGTAAATCGCAATGCCGCTCCTCTTAAGTGAACAGCATTGCCGCCTTATGCGGGGATTTTTTTGCCTGTGTTAAGCGTAATGACTAGAGCAGGTTGATAGTTACCTGATCCACGTCGCCGCCGTCGTCGACTACAAGAATTTGGATGGCACCTTTTTGTTCGAGCGCGTGGGTCACCGTTTGACCGGCATCTAAGCTGTATTTGCGAATGCCATTGAAATACCAATGCCGTTGGCCCGAACCGCCAACGCTGCTCAGGCTAATACTTGGCTTGGTGTGGGAATTGTTTGCCGCTCGGTAACTGTTACCCTCGGCAATACCGATAATTTTTAGCCTGCTGGCGGGGTTGTACCAACCATTACAAAGGCTCACCGCGGAAGGAATTTGTGCCGCACGAGTGTATTCATATTTTATCCAGGGCTCTAATACCTTTGGCCAGAGCGCGACCGACACTTTTTCGGCGTGAGTGTGTTGCGCCCTTTGTTGGCAGTTCGTGTGTTTTTCGCTGTTGCCTGATTTAGGCTGCCAATAAACCAGCGGATTGGTTTGCCAGCTATCGCTGTCGGCTTTATGCCAGGTGGGCGGAATGACGTTGTTGGCTACCCAAGCCTTGCGTCGTTGATGGCAAAAACTCTGTGTTTCTTCACTGCTGTATTTGGCCAGTGCTGTAGACGCAGAGCCGAGTGGCCAACAAATTTCTTGTTGCGTGATGCCCGATGGTTGCGGTGTATGGGCGCGACCGATGCGCAAATAGTCTGCCACTGAAAACAATATCGGCGCGGCAGATTCCCGCCCGCTGTGCCCAGGCAGTGCCGTGCCATCGGGCCTGCCCACCCAAACACCGATGCTGTAGTTGGCGCTCACGCCGATGGCCCAGCTATCGCGAAAGCCGTAACTGGTGCCGGTTTTCCAGGCCAGAGTTTGTTGCTGTTGCGTGTGTGCAAGGGTGTTGAGCGAACCCGGCCGCGCGATATCGGCCAATACTTTTTGGGTTATCCAGGCGCTTTGCGGCGAGAGTAAATAGCGCGCCTGTTTGGGTTCGTTTAATTGCTGCTTTAAAAAGACCAGCGGCCGCACTAAACCGTTATTGGCGAGCGCCGTATAGCTTTGCACCAATTGTTCAAGGCTCGCGCCAGTGCCACCCAGAATCAATGCCAAATTGGGCTCGCCACCCGGGGTGTGGAGTTGTAGGCCAGCATTTTCTAGCTCGGTGCTAAATCGCTTTGGCCCGTATCTGTCGAGTAGTTCGACGAAGGGCATGTTGAGTGAACGCTGCAGGGCGCTGCTGGCCGACACCGGCCCGATGAAGCCGCTGTTGAAGTTTGAGGGGCGGTAATTACCCCAGCTGCGCGGAACATCGGCTAATAGGGATTCCGAATGTATCATGCCGGCGTCTATGGCCTTGGCAAATAGAAAGGGTTTCAAGGTGGAGCCGGGCGAGCGAATAGCGGTGATCATATCCACATGGCCAAAGCGCGTTGAATCGGCAAAGTTTGCAGAGCCTAAGTACGCTTTGACCGCGCCGTTGCGATTGTCTACCACCAAAATAGCGGCGGAAGTTTGCGCGGGAAAGTTATTGATGGTGTTGGCGAGGTAATCTTCGAGGCCGCGTTGAAGCTCGCCGTCTAGGGTGGTTTCAATGGCGCGCTGGCCGTCGCCCTGGTGCAATAAGCGACGTGCTAATAAGGGTGCGATTTGCTCTTGCTGCGCGCGCGCAGCGTATACCGTTTCGAGTTTGGCGTCGGCAACTCTCGCGCTCGACCAAAGCGCAAACTCGCTCAATCTATCTAGCACTTTATTGCGCGCCAGCTCGGCGGCTTGAGGGTGTAAGTCGGGCCTTAAGCGGGTGGGTGACTGCGGAAGCACGGCGAGTAAGGCGGCCTCGGCATCGGTGAGATTATCGGCCGATTTATTGAGGTAGGTATAGCTTGCCGCTTGTACACCTTCGATGGTGCCGCCGAAGGGCGCGATATTTAAATACAGCGTTAATATTTCAGTTTTACTCAGATGCCACTCGAGTTGCAGGGTGCGCAAGATTTGCTGCAATTTCCCCATGACCGTGCGCGAGTGCGGGTGCAGTAAGCGCGCCACTTGCATGGATAGGGTGGAGCCGCCCGAGACAATGCGATCGTGCTGAATATTCAATACCAAGGCCCGTGCTAGAGCCACTGGGTTGATACCTGGGTGATGCCAAAACCAGCGATCTTCATAGGCCAATAGGGCTTCGACATAGCGTGGCGATACCTGTTCGAGTGTGATGGGGTAGCGCCAGATACCCTTCTGATCGGCAAAGGCGCGCAGTGGCCGGCCCGATTCATCGACCAAGGTGCGGGCAAAGAATTGGTTGTCGGCGGGAAGTTGTAGAGGCAGGCACACGTCGGCAATGAGTAGCGAAAGCGCAAGACTCGCGCTTAAGAAGATAGCTCGCAAAAATAATCGCCACAGCCGACGGGCGCGTAAGGGTAAAAACATGGGGCGGCTAAAAAGCCGCCGCCAGACTTTATGCTTGAGCATGGTTGAGCTGCATTATTTAGCGACGTTATTAATGGTAATGCGATCCATGGTTTCGCCCAGTCCCCGGCGCTCGGGCCGATACATATCTTCCACCAAGGGCGAGGGTACTTGGTAAGTACCTGGCGTGACCGCGCGCATTAAATAAAACAAATGTGCGGCTTGGTAGTGGTTAACGTCGAGCGCCGCAACATAGCGATCATCGCGGTACTCTTGGTGTTTAAGTTGGGTATTGTTGAGGAGTTGCGCTAGCGGTTGCTGATCGACACTGAAGTTATCCAGTTTGATGGCGCTGTCTAAATTTTGATTTTCCAATTCGAAACCTGCTGGCAGCAAATCAACCACTAGTGCATCGGGCGTTCGCTTATCGGCGCTAACCCGAAGGTGCACAATAAAGAGCTCACCCACGGAAACTTGACTGGGTTGCACCGGCTGACCCGATTTGTCGTACCAAGTTCGCTCTATCTGCAAGCCTTCGCTGTGTGCGGCGGGTTTGGTCTTGCTGTAGCCGCTGATCATGCTGGACACAAAAATCGGCTTGTCGTTTAACGAGGTAATACTAAAACCGGCGGTTAAGTCTGCGCTGCTTAGATTTTTTTGATAGCCGCTATCTTGGTCGATGGCAGTTTCAGCGGCACCAAGTATGACCTTGGCTTGCCAGCTGTTGGCAAGGTGGCTCTGTAGCGATATCCCCGCTAAAAATAACGCGTTGCGCTCCTGGGTGCTGAACCATTGCTGGCTTCTGAGTTGCTGTGCCAAGCTAAAACTCAGCGTTGCGGCTTCTGAGGTGTACAGATTATTTTCTAGCAGTAGGTGAATGATCATCGCACTGTCGCGAATCTCGCTGCCGTAGTCACCGTAGTATTGCCGGCCATCTGATTTTGTTGCTAGCCCCTCTTTGATTGCTGCATTACCGCGCGTGGCGTCGCCCATACGCACTAAGGCAAGCCCTAGCTGCACCTTGGCCAAGCCGGTTTTGGCGTGCTTGAGTTGGTTGTCGTGCAGTGAGCGCAGGGCGCCGAGTGGCGCTTGGTTTACCTGCGCCAGCACGTAGGCTGCGTAAGCTTTATAGGCGAAAGTGTAGTGCCTGCTATCTTCACTCCAGCGCTGATCGACGAAACTGCCAGAGCGGCTAATGTACTGGGTTAACCGGCGCAGGGTTTTATCGATCAGCTCTGGTGCCACGGCAATACCCGCCGCTCGCGCATTGAGTAAAAAGTCGGCCACATAGGCGGTCAGCCAATGCTCTTCGCTGGAGCTGTTGCTCCACAGGCCAAAGCCGCCGTTGCTGAGTTGCAGGGTGGCTATATGATCTATGCCTTTCTCGATCATATCAAAGCGCTTTGCGTCTTCGATAACCGGCAGGTGAAAGCGCCGTTGATTTTCTTGGCTGGCAAAGGTTAAGGGATAGGCGCGGCTGCTGGTCTGCTCCAGGCAGCCGTAGGGGTAGGCGAGTAGATTTTTCAGCTGGCTGTCGATATTTAAATTAACTTGCGACGACGCACTTACCGAAGCTTGCACTGAGTCTGGCAATAAATCTTTTATCTGCTCGCCACTGAGTTGAAATACCTCTTTATTATTTAGCGTTTTTGTTTCTTGCTTGATCACGGCTGGGTAGGCCGGCCGCACGCCGAGCTGCCAGTGTCGGCTAAAGGTGTCGGTTGTATTGCCGGAAACTGTTAGCGAAACAGTGGCTGCGCCGCTATAGCCTGTAGCCTCGATGGGAAAGAGTAGTGTGGCTTTTTCTTTGTCGGCCAAGCTTAGGGTTTTTGAGCCCGCCGACATTTTTATCGGGCCATCGGCGCTGAGTTTTACCTCAAGCTTTTGCTCGGCATCACTTAGGTTGTGCACATCGAGGGCGAGCGAGGCGCTATCGCCTAAGGCCAGGAAACGCGGCAGTGATAACTGTGTGACTATGGGGGCGGCGACGGTGACTTCGGCCTCGGTGCTGCCAAAGGCTTGGTCGGAAAATGCCACGGCCATGAGCCGCAGGCGGCCGTTAAAATCTGGAATTTGCAGGGCAATATTGGCCTTGCCATTGTCGAGTTTAATGGGGCCGCTAAACAGCGACACAATTTGCACTTCCGACTGGGGCTCTTTACCGCCGCGACTGATGTCGCTATCGCCGCCGAAACGCAGTGTTGCTTTTGCGGCATTGTTCACTTCAATCAGGTTGCCATAGATATCCCGGCTATCGACGCTATAGCGTCGCTGGCCAAAAAAGTGTGCGAAAGGATCAGGTGTTTGAAAGTTACTGATGCTCAATACGCCGACATCGACGGCGGCAAGGGTGACAAAGACATCGCCACTCGGCGCGTTACCGCCGTTCGATGTCACCTCAAGGTTAACGTGATAGGTTTGCTCGGGCAGAATTTTTTCCGCCACATCGAGAGAAATGGCAAGTTTGCGTTTACTTCGATCGAGCGCTAAGTGTGCCAGACCAAAACTGCGCGTGGGGGTGATAAGATTTTTCTGCTCACCTGGCTGCAACACCAAGGCGGTGACGTAGAGATTGTGTTGACGCCAGTTTTTGTCGATGGGAATGCCGAGGGTTGTGCCCTCTTTTTCAATGCTGATGCGCTTCATCCACAGCGGGCCATCGCCCTCCACCATAATCAGCGCTTCGCCGGCGCTGGGCGGTAGGATGTTAACTTGGGCAATATCGCCGGCGCGGTAGTGTGCCTTATCCAGTGCGATAATAACTTTGTCTGGCCGCGCGGTGGCATCGCCGGATTGGCTATCCTGCCAGCGGCTATACCAATCGTAGCCGGCATAAAAGCGAATACTGGTTATTTGGCCTGAATCTGGATCGCGGGCTTCGAGCCGGTAGCTGCCGTAATTGACGGGCAGCTGCAAGCGCGTCGGTTGGTCACCGGATAAATCAATAGTCCGGCTTTGTTCGACAAATTCTTTGTCGGTCCATTCGTAGTGCCAGCCTTGGTTGTTGTCGTAAACCCAGAAGTATTGTCGGTCTTCTTGAATCAGTTTTATGTCGATATTAGTGGCATTGGCGAGTGCGCCGGATAGCGATGCTTTTATTAGGTCAAAATTAACTCGACTATTGGCCTCGGGATTTTTATCGCCAAATTCCGCTTGGATGCCGATCAAGTATTCATGCGGCCAAACCAAGGTGGAGTAAGCGCGCGAGACGGGCCGGCCACCTGACTCATACAAGCTGCTAATTAATTTTACTTGCAGCGGCGATTGTGCCGAGCGCCATTGTGAGTCGATTTTGAGTAGCGCCTGGCCTTGCTCGTCGAGGTTGATATCCTCGAGATCAAACTCCTGTTTTAGGTTTGCTTCGTTAACATTGCCGAAGCTGTAATGTTTTAAGGCCTCAACCGGGTTGCGCCAAGGTTTAACAAATACTTGTGTGCTTAAGCGATTACCCGCCGCCGGCGCGCCATAGAGATATTCGCCTAATACCGGTACGGTAATAGTCTCTTGCGCTTGGCTGACAATGCGCGCGCCTTCTGTGGCCTCTGCGTTTAGATTAAAGTTCAACTTCATCCGCTCGGGTAAAAATTCCTCCACCTTAAAGCTATAACTCACCGGTTGCCTCAAGCTGCCGGTGACAATGAGCTGCCAGTTGCCGAGCATGGCATTGCTGGGTACTTGCCAGGGGTAGTGATAGTAGCCGGCTGCCTGCGCTTGCCACTTAAAGCTTTTTACGCTGCTGCCGTCGGGGCTGCGCAATTCTGCGTTGAGTACAGTGGCGGCCGCGTGACGGCCATCGCCGTCGCGAATGAGGCCATTGAAATCGATAACTTCACCGGGGCGAAATAAATCGCGCGGCGTGTAAACGAATAATTCCACTGGCAGTTGCGGCCGTTTTCCTAAATCAAATTCAGATAAATCCAGCGCCGGTTTCCGAACTTCAACCACCGAGTAGTGATCGCCTTGCTGAGCTACGATCAATTCCGCGCTGTTGTCTATGGGGGTGAAGCTCGCCAAGCCGTCGGGTGTGGTGGTTCGCTCGCTCAATAAGGTTGATTGCGCATTCAAGAGCCGAACCGTGACCGATTCCAACGCTGTGCCTGAATTTAACGAGGAGACGTAAACGTCGAGTTGGTTTTGATATTGGCGCGCGTGCAGGCCGAGGTCGGTGACGGCGAACCAGACCAGCTGTTTGTCATCGTACTTGCCTGCCGCGCTCATCACTGCGAGATAGACGCCAGCGTTTTTCAAGGCCGGGTTGTTGCCGACGTCGATGCTGCGCTGGGTGCGGGTATTTTTCTCGCCGTCGAGCTGGTAGCGGCCGCTGTATACTAGTTCGCCCAGTTGGGTTAGCTCATCGACGCCCCAATAGTAGTTGCCGCGTTGGTGCATCTCTTGCAAAAAGCGGCTGATGTTATCGCTGTCAATGCGAAAAAAATCGATGTTAATGTCATTCACGTTAACGCTGGAAATGGGCAGGCCGTTACCAATGCCTGCACTCAGGAAATGACCTCGGGTGTCGAAGTTAAAACTTGGGTTTAAGTGGCGCGTGCGCAACGCGGTAAAGTGATTGCTGGCGAGCCGTTGGCCGTTGGCGGCGACTAGGCCTTGATAGGTGGTGATTTCGTATTCGGTGTTGGGTTCGGTATAGGGGAACCAAACGGTTTTGCCGCTTTTTGAAACGGCCCAAGCGCCATCGACCAAGGCGCCGCCTTTGCTGCTAATACTAAAATAGCGTTGAATATTGTCCTCAGGGTTAATCGGTACCGACAGGGTAACGGCAATGGCGTTGCGGCCGTCTAGATCGCGCTCGGACACGTCTAAAACCGACAGGGCTGTGTCTGGGTAGTCTTGCTTTACCTGGGCCAAGTTGAAGGCGGCTTCAGGCTGCGTCGATTCAATGTTGGCCTCGGTAGACTTGTCTTGGCTACAGCCTAGTAACAGCAGGGTTAAAAGCGGCAACATCCATTTCATGACGGTTTTCCTAAGGTTAAAGATTAACAGGCGAATCATAGCGGCTCAGCGGGCTGGCGATAAGGTAATTAGCTGATCAATTGTGATGAATTGTGGCCAGTTCATGAAACGGCTTGCTAGTCGCAGGCGTCACCCTCCTTGCCCATCGGCCAGTAGGGCTGAAATACTTGGCCGGTTGCCGAGCCGGCGTTGGTGCTTTCTTGTGCGAAATCCGGCTATCGCCGGATAAATTGCAATTTTACTTAGGCTCAAAGTTCCTATAATTTGCACCTTTGTCATCGGAAGGCTCATCGCTATGAAAACCCTAATTGTTGCTGCCAGCCAGCGCCAAGACTCTCAATCCTCTCGTCTCGCCGGTATCGTCAATAGCCGTTATTTTGAGGGTGCCGCTGACCTGCTGCACATGGCGGATAAGCCTTTGCCCGAGTGGGATGGCACCGGCTTCGAGCGCGACGACGTAAAGTCGGTTAAAGCCCGCGTCGAGGCCGCCGATGCCTTAGTGATAGTGGTGCCCGAGTGGAATGGCATGGCGCCGTCTGCGATCAAAAATTTCTTTTTGTGGAATGGCTTAACCGAGCTGGCACACAAGCCGGCGCTGTTGATCGCGGTTTCCGCCAGTGCCGGGGGCGCCTATGTGATCAACGAAATGCGCACGAGTAGCTATAAAAATTCCCGGCTCCTGTATTTGCCCGAGCATCTGATTTACCGCAACGCCGGGGATCTGTGGCAGAGCGAGGAGCCCACCAAGAGCGATAGTTATTTAGCGGCACGCACCGAATACGCGGTCAATTTGTTGAAGGCCTATGCGGAGGCCATGAAGCCAGTGCGCAAGTTAGCGCTAGCGACTATGGGTGATTTCACCAACGGTATGTCTTAAGTCGCAACTTTACATAAACATCAATAAGGCTAAGAGAAAATGATGAATCAGTTTATGGGTAAATTATTAGCGTTATGCTTAATGGCATTACCGGCTTTGGTTATGGCCAAGGATTTTAGCGCGGAAGCAAAAAAACTTGTGCAAAAATATCCTATTGTCGATGGTCACATCGATGTGCCTTACCGCTTACAGGAAGAATGGCAGGATGTCACCCAAGCCACGGCCGGAGGAGATTTTGATTATCCGCGCGCCCGTGCTGGTGGTTTAGATGCGCCCTTTATGTCGATCTATATTCCCGCCGCTAAAGAGGGCAAGGGAGCCAAAGCGCTAGCAGATGTATTGATTGATCAAGTTGAGGCCATCGTTTATCGCGCCCCCGATAAGTTTGCCATCGCGCGCACAGCCGCCGATATTCGCAATAACCATAAGGCGGGCAAGATCTCGCTGCCCATGGGTATCGAAAATGGTGCCGCCATCGAAGGCGATTTGAAAAATGTTCAGCACTTTTACAACCGCGGCATTCGCTACATTACCTTGACCCATTCTAAAGCTAACCATATTTCCGACTCATCCTACGACAAGACGAAAATATGGGAAGGCCTGAGCCCCTTTGGTGTGCAATTGGTTAAAGAGATGAATCGCGTGGGTATTATGGTGGATGTTTCCCATGTCTCCGACGCCGCTTTTTATCAAGCTATTAAAGTGTCGCAAGTGCCCGTTATTGCCTCGCACTCATCTTTGCGTCATTTCACCCCAGGCCTTGAGCGCAATGTGGATGACAAGATGCTGAAGGCGCTGGCGAAAAACGGCGGCGTTATTATGATTAACTTCGGCAGTTATTTTTTAACGGATAAGGCCGTGCAGTGGAGTCATAAAGAAGACGAAGCGAAGAAGGCCTTTGAGGCACTCCAGGGTGGAAACCTAACCGCAGCGGCGGCGAAGCAATTTGAAGACACGTATAAAGCACGTTTTCCCTACCCCTTCGCAAGTACCAGCGATGTTGCTGATCACATAGACTATGCCGTCAAGCTTGTCGGTGTTGATCATGTCGGTTTGGGCTCGGACTACGATGGCGTTGGCGATTCACTACCCAACGGGTTAAAAGATGTATCGACTTTCCCCGTGTTGGTCGCAGAGCTCTTAAGGCGAGGTTATAAGGAGGCCGACATCGCTAAAATTTTGGGTGGCAATGTGTTGCGGGTGATGGAGTCTGTAGAGCGTTTTGCCGCGCAGCAAGCTAAATCTTAAGGCCGGTGAGCACTATGGCGCCACAGCAACTGACTAATAGCTTGCGCTTGGTTTTAGCGGCGAGTCTATTTTGTTTGGCCTTTGCCCTAGCTTATTTTGCTTGGCAGGTGCGACAAGTGGTTACCGCCGTGCAGCTATTGGAACCTTATTTGCCGGCTTTGCTAGAGGAGTCAGAGCGCTGGCGGGGTGAGGTTAACAAGAGCGTTACGCTAGCCGAGACAGAAGTGCCCAAGGTGCTGGCGTCATGGCAATCGACGCAAACTTATTTGAATGAGTCTACCCCCGCCACCCTAGAAGAGGTGGCGGCAATGCGGCAAAGCTTGGATAAACAATTGCCCTTGGTGTTGGCGCAGGTTCAAGCGCTGGACGCGCAATTGCCCAAGGTGCTCGCCGAAGTTGCCGCCGTGCGGGCCGCTATTCCCGCTGTGCTCGATTCGATTCCGCCGGTACTAGCAGAAAGCCAAGCCTTGCGGCAAGAAGTGCCGCTGATGTTGACACAAGCTGAAAATTTAGTAGATAAAGCCGGTGTTGCCGGTAAAAAGGCCTCTGAGGGCGCGATCAAAGGCATGTTTAGCGGCGTGCTCAAAATGCCCTTTGATTTATTACTTGGCGCCAGTGAATTGTTGATTGGTGGTGAGAAGTTAACCGACGCCGATATCGCGGCGATCACTCAGACGGCGGATAGCGTGTTGGCCCGGCGTCAGCTTGGGTTGGCAGAAAGTTACCAAGTAAAAACTGGCCTGTCCGGCACTGTCACGCTGGAGTCGTGGTTCCAAGAAAATAACCAGCAGTGCGCGAAGCTGAGTGTCTTCGGCGAGCGGAAAAATAAAAATGGCAATAGGATTCTGTTCTCTGCCTGCCCCGACGGTAAGCAAGGTTGGCATTACCAATTGCTTTAACGAGACTCGAGAAAGAAAAATGAAAACATTAATGCTGTGTTTTGCCGCTGGTGCCATAGGCGCATTAGCGAATAGTTTGACCGTTTGGGCGTTTGGTCATTTTGGTATTAGCCAAAATATGGGCGTATCCATTGCACCGGCGTTAACGGCGCATTGGATCTATCCTCGTGTCGTTTGGGGCGGTTTATGGGGCTTTCTATTTGCCTTGCCCCTGTTGAATAGCCAGCCAATGACCAAGGCGCTTTTACTCAGCCTCTTTCCCACGGCTTTTCAGTTGTTTGTGGTATTTCCCTACTTTGCCGGCAAGGGTATTGCCGGCATGAGTTTGGGGTATTTAACGCCGGTGTTAGTACTATTCTTCAACTGGGTTTGGGCGCTCGTAACGGTGATGAGTTTACGTTTGGCTCGTTAGTTTTCTTGCCAAATAGCCATGACATAATCGATCAGCGCTTGGTCTTTTAGTACGCCGGTGTGGGAGCCCTCAAAGCCCCGCACTGCGCCAGCCTTTTCTTGAATAGGTTGGTGCAGTTGGCTCGCAATTTCTATCACACTATCGCTACTCTCGCCGGCAAGATAGGCGATGACGAGGTGATGTTTAAGATCTTTTGGCAGCGGAGATATTGGCAGCTGCTGTAGAAATTGACTGCTAGGCGCCATGTCATTCCACACCGGCATAACCACTGGCGAGTAGTCTACGCCGCCCTGGGCGCTGGCATGACCACCAAAGGGCGAGGCGATAGTGGTGTAGCTTGCCCATGGCGAACAGCTCGCGGCCGCGCCACATAAACCGAGGTATTCGCGCGTCACTAGGCCGCCCATACTGTGCGCAACAAGATGCGCGCGTTTGGGCTTATAGCGAATAAAAATTTCTGTCATCAAGCTTTCAAGCCCTTGCGCAACATTTTTCAGCGCTAGCCCTGAAGGATAGAAGAAAACCCATGCTTGGTACTTTGAATGATCGAGCTGGTTGATGAAGGAGGAAAACTCCGACGGGTTGCCAGCGATACCATGGACAAAAAGCACCGGTTCTTTGGCTGCGGAATATTCGCCTAAAAAGTAAATGCCTGCCTTGCCGGCTAAGATAAATTCAGCGGGTCGCCACATACCCTGCGAGGCGCTTTCTTGGTTAAAAATTGGATTGCTGAGCTTTGTCACCTTGGCTTTTTGTAACGGGATGGATTGTTGTTGTGTGGAAAGAAGGTTGCCTAGGGCATAGGTAGGCGCTTGTTGCTGCACATTTTTTAGGTCTATCTGCAGAGGGCGAGAGCTAGCATCCTGCTCGATAGCGTCGAGTGCTAGCCAAGCGTAGCTTTCACCTTTGTCATAGGTGAAGTTTTGATTGCGGTCGGCAAAGAGGAAGGCGCGATTGTCTTGACGCGGTACTTTAAAATCAAACACCTCACCTATTTTAGCAATGCTATAGCGACTCAATGCCGCGCTATCCGCGTTTGACAGCACGGCGATCATGATGGCGCAATCTGGGCAATCTTTACTGCTAACCACACCCTTGATACTGATATAGTCTCGGTCTATGGTCTCGATGTTTTGCTTAAGTCCGATGAAGTTGCCGCAAGCGCTTAGTGTAAGGCTTAAGCCGACCAAGGCAATTTTTCTTAGCTGATTGTTCATACAATATGCTTCCTTGTGTATGTTTTCATGATTGCTCTAATTATTTTTTAACAGCGTCGAGCCAAACCGCTCGCGTTGGAAACTTTGACAGAATGTATTGTTTTGCCTGATGACTTTTCCGGCAATGATAACGTGGCTGACAACGCCATCGGACCGGTTCACCAGCTGCTCATGTTGAAAGGCATCTCGATAGATACGCTGGGTATTGGCATCGCTGTTGTAACTTAAGAGTTGCTCAGGGTCGATTAAAATACAATCAGCCCTGTCGCCGATGTTGAGCGTGCCGGCATTGACTTTAAATACCTTGGCCGGATCGCGGGTTAAGCGCTTAACCATGTAGGCCAGATCTTGCTCACCGCCTAATGCCGCCAGTTGTAGGGCGCGCAAGTTGCCGTCGTAGAAAGCCATGTTGTTTAGGTGTGCGCCGCAGTCGTTAAAACCGGGTAACAGTTTTGGGTGCATGATGAGCGCCCGCACTGTGTCGATATCGCGATTGGCCGATACCGTATACCAACTAAGGTCCGTGTCAAAACTGCGCAGTATTTGCAAGATAAAATCGGCTTCGTCGCGCACCTGTGCGAAGTCTTTGCGAATTAAAGCCAAACTCGCGTCTTCGCTAAGGTAATCTAAGGTGCCGTTGTTCACGAGCAGCACCAATTCGAATATTTGCTGCAAATTTTTTCCCTGCCACTGGGTTAGTGGGCAGCGATCTATGGTCATATCGGCCAAACAGCGGTTAAAGGCGTAATCCTCTAGGCGCAGCAATCTTTTTACCCGCGCGATGTTGAACCCGGATTTCCCTTTTAACCACATGGTTTTAAATTGGCTGATGAACGCTTCGTCATTGAGTAGCGCGAGGCGCTCCGCGCGTGCCTCCAGATCGGGCTCATTGAGCCGGCGCAGTTCGGGAATTTCTTCGGCTAAGGGTGTGATAGGGCCGTCGGCCCACACTTTAAAGGGCGCTGCGAGCGCCTGCAGGTGAAAGTCGCCCGCTAATAATCTTGAGTTAAAAGCCCAGGCTAGGGTTTTGGCTAGTTTTACAATGTTGCGATTCGCCTGTACATCCAGAGCGGCAACCACTGTGGTGGTCAGTGCTTTACCGTGCAGCTTGGCGCTGGTGAGTAGAAAATTTTTTATGGTATCGATTGGGCTGTCTTTCGGCGGCGTGGCTTGCCAGACGCCATTTTTTTCTCGCACCACTTGAGTGAGCGCTTTTAATTCGCTGTAGGGGGCAAATTGGGTCGGAATGGTTTTGTGGGTGTTGGGTTGATTGGCGAGGTAGTGAAACGGAAGGCCGTCAGTAGATAGGCCGACAAAACCGGCGTCGAGGGCATCGGTCAGTATCGATTGCATCTGCGCCAATTCTTCGGCGCTGGCGTCGCGTTCGACACTGGCGTCGAAGCCCATCACTTCAATGCGCAACATAGAGTGGGGTAGCAGCGCTACGATGTTTGGCCCTAGAGCGAGGGTGTCTAAGTGCGCTAAATACTCGCGCGGTGTTTGCCAAGTGGCTTTATCGGCGCAAGCGGACAGTACAGGTTTGGGAATGTTTTCAACCCGGGCAAAGCAATCGACGATAGGGTCTTTGCCATCGCGTCGCTGAGCACCGAAGGCGAGGCCTAGGCTGCAATTGGCCACCACCACGGTGGTGGTGCCGTGGCGGACAGATTCAGGTAAGCCCGGCGCTAGCTCGACTTCCAAATCATAGTGGGTGTGGATATCGAGTAGGCCGGGCATGAGCCATTGACCGTCGGCGTCTATCACGCTGCTTGCCGATTGTCTGTCTAGGTTTGAGCCTATGGCAGCAACCCTGCCCGCTTCAATGGCGAGGTCGGTGATGTAGCCGGCCTGGCCCGAGCCGTCGAAGAATTTGGCGTTACGTATGAGTAAATCCCAGTGCTGCGTCATGGCGAGTCTTATTGTTGAGTTGCTTGGATGATAAGTGCATCCTAGGCGCTCATTTGCCAATAGACAATACGATGGACAGCGATCAGTGGTATGCCAGTGGTGAGCAAGTACAGTTGCTTGGCCATCAGATTTTCTATCGCCAGAGCGGCAATAGTAGGACACCGAGTTTAGTGCTTATTCATGGTTTTCCAACCTCTAGTTGGGATTGGGCGAGCTTATGGCCGGCATTGGAACAGCGCTATCATCTAATTGCCTTGGATCTATTGGGCTTTGGCCACAGCGATAAGCCGCGCCAGCATCAATACGCCTTGCTCGAGCAAGCCAGCATTGTCGAGGCATTGTTAAAGCACTTGGATATTAACGAGTGCCACTTACTCGCCCACGATTATGGCGATTCGGTGGTTCAGGAGCTTTTAGCCCGTCAGCAACTTCAACAGGCAAAGGTTGTTTATCGCTCGGCTTGTTTTCTCAACGGTGGTCTATTTCCCGAGACTCATCGTACCTTATTGATTCAAAAACTATTGCTCGGCCCGTTCGGCTGGTTAGTAAATCGCTGCAGCGGGAGAGGCCAGTTTAAGCGCAGTTTCGTCAAAGTATTTGCCCATGCCACAAGACCAAGTGATGAGGTATTGGATCAATTTTGGAACAACCTGTGCTATGGCGGTGGGCAATCCCAGCTGTACCGGTTGATGCGTTATATTACCGACCGCAGAGTGAATCGCCAGCGCTGGTTGGCGCCCTTGCAGCACTCGCCGATACCCTTGGCACTTATTAATGGCTCGGTCGATCCCGTGTCAGGTGCGCATTTAGTACAGCGCTATAAATATTTGGCCTGTCGATTAGACTTTTTATCGGAATTAGCGGACGTTGGCCACTACCCGCAGCTGGAAGCGCCGCAACGTGTGCTGGATGCGTTTTTTGCGTTTCACGATCAAATTGAACTTTAACTATCGTTTTTTTATTGGGATGCAGTTGTGAAATACTTTTCTATCGTTTGTTTATTGGCATTACCGTGTTTTGCCTTGGCTCAATCTTTTGCGCCGAAAGCGTCGGGTTTGGCGGGCGACATGCTGTTAGGGGTGGCGGTGTTGGGGCAGCAGTCTTTGGTGTCGGCCAATGACAATAGTGAGGCGAAACTCACCAGCTTAAACGACAAGGCAGAGTCGACCCAACGTGTCATGCCCGCGCTTATGGGCAATGTTACCTACACCTTTGATGGATTGAGCGATCAAGTTTACGCCGGTGTCAGCCGCTCCAACGCCGCCCAAGGCCGGTTCAGCGGTGAGCTTGGCTACAAACATTTTTTTGACAATCAATCGACATTGATACTCGCTTATATTCCCAGCCTTATCCCCGAAGATATTTGGCGCGACCCCTACCTTGTGGGTGCAGATAGGCGCAAGACCAAGCAGACGTTAAACGCTGTGCGCGGCAAATTGGAACGCATTGGCGGCACCGGTTTTGGTATAGAGCTAGGCTATGGCCAGCTGGACGTGGATGATGAGCGCAGCGGCTCGAGTGTTTCAGCCGAGCAACAAGCGTTATTGCGCCGCAACGCCACTTATACTTATTCAGCACTGGAATTTTTCTTGCCCTTATCTCGAGCGACGTTTATCACGCCGTCGCTTTATTATTTTGATCGCGACGCCGATGGCGACGCCAACAGTTACGGTGCTATTGGTTTTGAAGTCAATGCGACCCATCGCAGGGGGCGGCATACTTTTGTCGGCAATATTGGTTTTGAGCAATATGATCATCAAACAGCCAACCCTATTTTTGGTCAGGCGCAAGCCGATGATCGGGTGAAATTATTCGTTGGCTATTTCTTTGCCACACCCTTTGGTTGGCAGGATACCGCATTTAGCGTGATTGCCAGCCGTCACCAGCGCGATAGTAACATTGGCTTTTTTGATGAAACCGGTTCGGTGTTTGCAACCGGCTTGAATTATGCCTTCTAACGCCCTTACACCGACCAATCTCCATATGGATTTGTCGGTTAAGGTTGTTATAGATAGCCAAGCACAGCCTTGGATTGCCAGCGCCCAACCAGAGGTGCGGCGCAAGCCCTTAGCGCGGCAGGGGCGAGAGGGCGGTCATGCCACGAGTATTGTGCAGTATCGGGCCGGCGCGAGCTTTCCGGCCCACAATCATCCGGGCGGTGAAGAAATTTTTGTGCTCGAAGGCACCTTTTCCGATGAAAACGGTGACTATCCTGCCGGCACTTATTTACGCAATCCACCTAACACACGACACGCACCGTTTAGCAAAGACGGCTGCCTGTTGTTTGTAAAGCTACACCAGTTTCAACCGGATGATCTAACCCCTTTGGTGCTGAATACCCATCAACAAAGCTGGCGCCAAGGTTACGGTAATTTGGAAGTCATGCCCTTACACCAATGTGGAACAGAAAATGTAGCCCTGGTTAAATGGCCCGCCGGTGAAGTGTTTCAACCTCATACGCATTTCGGTGGCGAAGAAATATTGGTGCTTTCGGGCATTTTTCGCGATGAGCACGGCAGTTATCCTACCGGCACCTGGATACGCAGCCCCCACCTCAGCAGTCACACACCTTTTGTGGATCTAGACACCGTGATTTGGGTTAAAACCGGGCATTTATAATGAGCGCCTTTAACTATGTTCGCCTTCAGCGATGCCATTTACGGCGTCAACCAATGAGAAATGAATATGCGTCACTCTAAGCACGATGTCGAACCGGGCCAGATCAGTTGGACAACCTTAAAGACGCTGGTGCCTTATTTGTTGGAGCATCGATTGCGTATTGGCTTGGCCTTGGCATTTCTCATCGGCGCCAAATTAGCCAGTGTGGGCTTGCCCTTTATCTTAAAATATCTGGTTGATGATTTATCCGCGGCCGGCGATGCCGCCTCGGTTTTAGCTTTGCCCTTAGGCCTATTGTTGGCCTATGGCGCTGTGCGTTTGGCAAATGTGTTATTCGGCGAACTGCGCGACACCTTGTTTGGCCGGGTCACCGAGCGAGCGATGCGCCGCATTGGTTTGCAAGTGTTCGAGCACTTACATCATTTAGATTTGGCGTTTCACCTCGATAGGCGCACCGGTGGTTTGTCGCGCGATATCGAGCGCGGCAATGCGGGCATTAGCTTTCTGCTTCGTTTTATGGTGTTCAACATTGTGCCTACCCTATTGGAAGTGGGCATGGTTATTGTCATTCTCTTGATCAACTACGATGTCGGCTTCGCCTTGATCACCTTGGTTTCTATTGTCGCTTATGTCGCCTACTCCATTTGGGCCACCGAGTGGCGAACCGGTTTTATCCGCCAGGCGAACAAGGCGGAGTCTGCAAGCAGTGCGCGGGCCGTGGATAGCTTGTTGAATTTTGAAACCGTTAAGTACTTTGGCAATGAGCGCTATGAAGCTAAGTGCTACGACACAGAGCTAGCCGCGTGGGAGCAGGCGCGACGCAGTAATCGATTAAGTTTGTTTGCACTCAATGGTGGTCAGGCGTTTATTGTGGCTGGCGCCATGACGGCGATGATGGTGTTAGCCGCGGTTAATGTGAGAGCGGGGGCGATGACCATTGGTGATTTTGTCTTGGTGAATGCCTTCATGATGCAAATATTTATGCCGCTCAATTTTTTGGGTTTCGTCTATCGCGAGATGAAGGGTGCTTTTGCCAGCATCGAGCATATGTTTGAACTTTTGAAGCTGAAACCAAAAGTGATTGATGCGGAGGATGCGCAGCCCTTGACAGTGGCTGCCGGCCGCCTTGTCTTTGACAAGGTGTGCTTTTCTTACAGCCCCGAAAGACCCATTCTGCGAGATTTAAGTTTCGTGGTGGAGCCGAAACAAAAGGTCGCCATTGTCGGCGCCAGCGGTGCCGGTAAATCGACGCTGTTTAAATTATTATTCCGTTTCTACGAACGCAACTCGGGCTTGATCAGCATCGACGGTCAAGATATTGCAACGGTGACCCAAGCCTCCCTGCGTGCGGCATTGGGTGTGGTGCCGCAGGATACGGTGCTATTCAATGGCTCCATCGTGGACAATATTCGCTATGGGCGCATCGGTGCGTCAGACCAGGACATACAAGAGGCGATAGCGTTATCCCATCTGCAACCCTTCATCGAACAGTTGCCCCAGGGCTGGGATACGCTTGTTGGCGAGCGAGGCTTAAAGCTCTCGGGTGGCGAAAAGCAGCGTGTGGCCATTGCGCGCACGTTATTAAAGCGGCCGCCTATTTGGATTTTTGATGAAGCGACTTCTTCCTTAGATAGCCACGCGGAAAAGTCCATATTATCCGCAATCGATAGGGTATCCACCGATCATACGGCGCTGGTGATTGCGCATCGCTTATCGACAGTGGTCAACGCCGATAAAATCATCGTGCTGGATAAGGGCGCGGTGGTTGAGCAGGGCGACCATTTAACGCTGCTTGCCTTGGGCGGGCAGTATGCGCGGTTATGGCAAGCGCAGCAGGCGGGGGTTTAATAAAAATCACTCAAAAGCCCAGGCTGTTGGGCTTTTGAGTGTGAGGGTGTTGACGCCTACAATTGCGCGCTTAAATTTGCTTGTGCGAGTACCACCTTGGCGGGTTGGCTTTGGTAAAACACCAAGTCTTCCGGCGCGATGGGTTGATGGGTAAGCGCACTGAGCTCCTTTGCAATGCGTGCGCGTTGTTTGGCGGACACTTGCTTATCTGTTGTTTCCAGGTCGAGCTGGGTTAATTTTTTCGTGTGCTTTTCAACCGCAGAAGTACCGCCTGGCGGCAAATAAATGGCGCCGGTGGTGATGTCAACCGCAAAGGCCACAACACCGGGTAAGATACCGAACAGCAAGCCAGCGGCATCGAGAATAACAACGGTTGGGTCTACGTCACCGCTGTTTTGGCCGACTCGCTCTGGGTATAAAAAATACCCGCAAGCGCTGAGGTTTATGGCGAGAGCGAGGGCAATGAGGCGCGCAACTTTTTTCATAGTGAACCTTTTAGCTGTGTGAATACCTAGTGGCTGTGTGAAGATCTAACTGTGTTTATATCGTTTGCCGATGTCAGTTTGCTGGATTTTAAACTGGGGCGATGAGAAGCGGGTCGTGTTTTGCATGTCCTCACCGCTCTATCGCCTATATTATCCGGCGTTTAACCTTTGGTTAGATACCGGATTCAACATGGGCGCGAAGCGTTTTAACGCCGGACTCGGTACCGAGCAATAATAGATCCGCTGGGCGATGCGCAAACAAGCCATTGGTGACAACCCCGACAATTTGGTTGATAGCCAGCTCGACGCTTAGGGCATCGGCAATGTGCAGGTTGTGCACATCCAAAATTTCATTGCCATTGTCGGTAATCACGCCTTTGCGATAGACCGGATCGCCGCCGAGCTTTACCAGTTCGCGGGCAACGTGCGAGCGCGACATGGGAATTACTTCTACCGGTAGCGGGAAGGCGCCGAGGGTTTCCACCCACTTGGAGCCATCGGCGATACAGACAAACTCATCGGCCACCGCGGCGACGATTTTTTCCCGGGTTAAAGCGGCGCCGCCGCCTTTGATTAAGTGCAGTTGCGGGTTGGTTTCATCGGCGCCGTCGACGTAAACGCAGATATGATCGACCGCGTTGAGGTCGTAAACCACAACACCCTTTTGCCGCAACCGCTCGGCTGAAGCCTCTGAACTGGCAACCGCGCCATCGAACAGGCCTTTGATTTCGGCCAAATAATCGATGAAAAAGTTAGCGGTAGAGCCAGTGCCTACGCCGACGATACTGTTGCTTTCCAGCTTGGGTTTGATGTAATCCACCGCAGCACGCGCTACGGCTTGTTTGAGTTGATCTTGGTTCATACGGGCTTCCCATGTCGAATGGGTGGATTATAACGTGGTTAAGGGGTGATGGCGCCTCCGAAATTGTTTACCATGGCGCATTGCCAGATTTTATTGCGTGGCTTCCTCAAAATACGCCAAATATTTCCGAGAACGACTTTTTACCATGCCCGAAACCTATATAAAACGCATATTGAATGCTCGCATCTACGATGTGGCTGTTGAAACGCCCTTGGATGATGCGCGTGGTATGAGCACGCGGCTGGGAAATCGTGTGTTATTCAAGCGCGAAGATCTTCAGCCGGTTTTCTCTTTTAAAATTCGTGGCGCCTACAACAAGCTGCTACAGCTTTCACAAGCGGAAAGAGATGCGGGTGTGGTGGCTGCCTCGGCCGGTAATCATGCACAGGGCCTCGCCTTGGGTGCCCAAAAAATGGGGATTAAGGCCACTATTGTGATGCCGCGCACCACGCCGGCGATTAAAGTGGATGCGGTGCGCGCGCGCGGTGCGAAAGTGGTTTTGCATGGCGACGCCTTCGACGAGGCATCGGCTTTCGCGCAGAAATTGGTGCAAGAAAAGGGCATGACCTATGTGCCGCCCTACGACGACCCAGATGTTATCGCCGGGCAGGGCACCATTGGCTTAGAAATTTTACGCCAGTGCACGGGGCCGATAGACGCCATTTTCCTGCCCGTAGGCGGAGGCGGTTTGTGTGCCGGGGTGGCGGCTTACATTAAATATGTGCGCCCAGATATTAAGATCATCGCCGTGGAGCCCGAGGATGCCGCCTGCCTTAAAGCCGCTATGGAGAAGGGCAAGCGCGTGGTGCTACCGCAAGTGGGGCTGTTTGCCGATGGCGTGGCGGTGGCGCAAATAGGCAAAGAGCCGTTTCGGATATTGCGCAAAACCGTAGACAGCTGCATGACTGTTAGCACCGATGAAATCTGTGCCGCGATCAAGGATATCTTTGAAGATACCCGCTCTATTGCCGAGCCGGCCGGCGCCTTAGCGCTGGCGGGCATGAAAAAATACGTGGCCGAGCAAGGGTTGAAGGACAATACGCTGGTGGCCATCGTGAGTGGCGCCAACACCAATTTCGATCGCCTGCGCTATATCTCCGAGCGCACCGAAATTGGTGAAAAGCGCGAGGCGATTTTAGCGGTGACCATTCCCGAAAAGCCCGGCGCCTACAAGCAGTTTTGCAAAGCCATCGGCAAGCGCAATATCACTGAATTTAACTATCGCTATGGCGACAAAAGCGCGGCGCGTATTTTTGTTGGCGTGGCCGTGAGTACCGACCCGCAGGACCGCATAGATTTGGTGGAGGATCTTAGCAAGCTGGGTTATCCCGTGGCCGATATGACCGATAACGAGATGGCTAAGCTGCATATTCGCCATATGGTGGGGGGCAAGGCGCCGCACGTGGAGCACGAGCGGGTGCTGCGCTTCGAGTTCCCGGAGCGGCCTGGGGCGCTGTATAACTTCCTGACCAAGGTGGCGGGGCGCTGGAATATCACACTGTTTCACTATCGCAATCACGGCGCTGCCTACGGGCGGGTGCTGGTTGGCATGGAGATACCGCCGGCCGAGTTCTCGGCCATGAGGGGGTTTTTAGATGAGCTGGGCTATCCCTACTGGGATGAAACCCAAAATCCCGCTTATACGTTTTTTCTTGGCTCAAATGGTCTTTAAGTAAGTGCTAACTCACCTGTGACCGCATTCACACTTAGGTGTATTGCCACTTTAGTGTGAGAAACACTCGGTGTAGTATAAAAATTCACAGATCTTGCAGTAAGGTCTTGGGGTTTTTAGATGTTTACGGTATAAAGACGACCTCTGACTGTTTTATGGTCAGTTTGTTTTGTGCTAACAGTGTTAACTATTAAAAAGAAAGGTGATGTCATGAAAGCCGACGTGCTGACAATCACCGCATTAGTGTTTGCCCTCGGGGTATTGGTTACGGGTCTCACCAACAGCAGTTTGTTTGAGCAAGAGCCAGAGACGCCCACCGCGCTGATGCAAGGTGTCGCGACTCGCTAAGGATAGCACCCCAGCCCCATACGCTGGTGTGGTAAAGGTGTAGAAAAATAGATGTACGAAAAAGGCGAGCCAAAATTTGGCTCGCCTTTTTCGTGTGTGCGCTTACTTTAGGTTCGCTAGTGCTGCGCTAGCATTTAAAGCCGGCTAAGAGTTTTTGTAAGTTGGTGGTTAGCTCGTTTAGGCCCCTGCTGGCATTGGCGGCTTGCCCGATGCGGCCCGTCGTCTCCATCGACTGGGTGTCGATGCTGCCCATATTGTCGTTCACCTCATTGATCACGGCGCTTTGCTCTTCCGCTGCAGTGGCGATTTGAATCGACATTTGGGTGATTTTCTCCACCGCGTTGTTGATCGCGTCTAGAGCCTGATTGGCATCGCGCGCCGAATCGACGGTTGAAAGAGCATCTTTAGATGCCGTTTGCATGGCATTCACAGCACTGGTCACACCATTTTGCAGCGCACCCAGCATTTGTTGAATGTGCTGAGTGGAGTCTTGGGTCTTGCTGGCCAGGGTGCGTACTTCATCGGCCACCACGGCGAAGCCTCGACCTTGCTCGCCCGCGCGAGCAGCCTCAATAGCGGCGTTAAGTGCGAGTAGGTTGGTTTGTTCGGCAATGCCTCTGATCACATCTAATACGGAGTTCGCATCGCTGGCCTGCTGTTGTACGGTGGTGATCAGGGCTGAGGTGGCGTCAACTTGTTTGGCTAGGGTGGCAATCTGCTCTTTAGTGGTGTTGACGATACTGGAGCCCTTAACCGTAAGTTCGTTGGCTGTTCTGGCTTGATCGGCGGTCATATTGGTATTTTCTGCAATCTCGGCCACGGTTTTGGACAGTTCGCCCACGGCACTCACCACCGCGCGAATGGCGTTATTTTGAGCCGACATGGCAATGCGATTGGCCTCGCCTAACTCGCTCATTTCATTGGCCGCGGTAAACACTTTGGCGGAATCCGTTTTGGCGGTGCCAATGGTGTGCTGCAGCTTATCCATAAAGCGGTTAAAACTACGTGAAAGGCTGCCTAGCTCATCGTGGCTGGTAAGGCGTGTTCGACTGGTGAGGTCGCCGTCGCCATCGGCTATATCGGCCATGGTGGCGTTAATCTGCACCAGCGCCTGAGTTAATAGGGGCGGCAGAATGATCAGTATGGCCAGGCCAACGAGGCCGCCACCGACCACTAAAATACTGGTGCGAAATTGCGCGTTGGCTACGTCGGTATCGGCTTGCTTCACAAAAGCGTCTATGGCGTTTTGGTGGGCTTCGCCGGCTCTATCCAGCAGCGATCTCAATTCGCTAAATTTGTTAGCTGTATCGCCGAAGCTGGCGCGTAGAATGGTTGTGTCGCCGGCTTCGGTAAGGGAGCGCTGCCTCAAATTCGCGCTGGCGGACTCAACCCAGTCTTCGTGCAAGGCTTTGAGCTTTTCTGGCGGAGCAATGTTGGCGATGGCCGGCGATAGGCTTGCCGCCCGCAGTGCCCGCTCTAGCGCTTGTTGTTGATTTTCGTCGAAGGCATCGCGCAAATCGCTGTAGCCACTGTGGCTGGCATCCAAGAAAATCAGCCCGCGTTCGGCGGCTTGGGCCTGATACATGTCTCGATCGGACTGGAGCAACAAATCAAGAGCAGAAATATAGTTCTGACTGAGTTGTTTGGTATCGTCCGCGAGGGTATTTTGAATTACCACGCCGTTGATGCTCACCAGTACCAACAAGCTAAGCAATAGAATGACCGGTAGACTAATTTTCCAGCGAAATGACAGGTTTTGAAACCAGCTCATGGGGCTCCCTCTCGCAATGTGGGGTAAATAGCGGGTTTAAGTTATATCGGCTGCACCGGCGATAACTTAATACGCCGAATGTGAGTATAGGCAGGGCCTAGCTCAGTTGCCGATTAAACGAAAGGCTTTGTCGGTGGCGATAGCGGCGAGTGGAATATCCCAGCAGTCGCCGTCGAGCGATGCCAGCCGCTGGCACTGATGGGCTAGGCCAACGCGGCGCCGGCTCGGTGTTGGCCGGCCCTTTACCGCGGCAAGCGTGCGGTCATAGTAGCCGCCGCCCATGCCGAGCCTATTGCCGTGCAGATCAAAGCCCACGAGGGGTAATAGAATTAGGTTCAGTAGCCAGACGGGTCTTACCCGCGCACCGAGGTCAGGCTCGATAATATTGTATTTATTTATCGTCAGGCGCGTGCCCACCTCAAGAGCCCGAAATTGCAGTTTTCCCCCGCTCATGACCACGGGTAAATAGCAGTGTTTACCCTGGGCTAGCGCCAGTTCTAACAAGGGAGTTGGGTCTATTTCACCATCGTTGGGCAGGTAGAAAGCAATGTGTTTTGCTTGCCGGAACCAGAGGTGTTGGCTTAGGTGTTGAGCGAGTGAGGCAGCGGCGCGTTGTTGTTGAGCCGGCGTAAGCGAACGCCTCAATTGGCGCAACCTTAGGCGCAACTGTTTTTTTTGATCGGTGCCGGTGGCTGGGTTGATAGTCATGGGAAAGAGGTCCAGGCTAAATTGGCCAACCTTCTATGAAATCGCTGCAAATGAAATCGCTGTCAATGAAATGGTTATAAACTGGCTGCAACCAATGCGAGGCTTATAACTAATGCAATAAAAAGGACCCCGAGAATGCCGTAGCCGGTTCGGCCTTGAACCCGACGGTTCAAGGTGGCGGAATCTGTGGCGCATTAGGCTTTCCGACGCGCGGACATGCACACCAACACCAGCAAGACTCCGCCGGTTGCAAATTTATCGGCTCGAGGACTTACCGAACAAACGAACATCTCAGGGAGATGTGAAGTTTAACGTAAAACCAACGGTTAGAAATAGGATTTATTCGAATTGCGCCAAGGTTTTATCGAGTCGGCTCAATAGCGGGGTCAAATCGGGAGCGGCATTAGCGGCGCCTGACTTGCTAGATTGGATAAGTTCGTGGCTGAGGTTGAGTGCCGCCATCACCGCGATACGCTCCAGCCCAATCACATGCCCAGACGAGCGAATGTCGCGCATGCGCTCATCGAGCTGCTTGGCGGCATCCTGCAGCGCCGCGCGCTCTTCGGGTGGGCAGGCCACCTGATACTCGCGGTCTAAGATACGTACAAGCACGGCGTTGCCGGATGGTTTACTCATGGCTTAGCCCTCAGCTTCCAAACTTTTCAAGCGCTTGATCATGGCCTCGACCCGCGTGCGCGCCAGTTCGTTTTTCTCGACTAGGCGTAGCTTTTCTTGTTGCCAAGTGGCTTCACGGGCTTTCAGCCCTGTATTTTCCCGATCTAAGCGCTGACACAGCTCGATGAGCTGGTTCAGCTTGGCTTCCAATTGGGCTAACTGTGATGCGGCCATGGGTAACTCTTGCAGTTTGGGCAGTGTAATAATCGACCACTATATGCACGGGATGGGCGAGGGTCAATCATTGTTGAAGTAAATTCTAGTTGATGTGAGCTAGGTTGCGGTAAACAAACAAGTTTTTAGTTAAAAAGTTGCAGATTGGGGCGGTTCTTTGTGGGCAGTGAATAAAGCCTTGCGAGCAATCGTGATAGCATTGGCGCCAGTTAGAATTAGGAAGCTTTCATGAACCCTCAAGACCCGTCCCAAAACAGCTCCGCCCTGCCCGATTTCGACGACTTTGCCGATCTTTTGTTGCAGTGTAACTCCCTCGCTAGTCCCACGGATTTGCAAGGTGTGGTGTGCGGGCGCCTAAGTGCCGGCGCGCCCTTGGAGCAGCCGCAATGGTATGAGCTGGCAAAGCAATTAATGGATGTGGAAAATCTCGACCCTTTAACCACCGAGGCGCTGGATGCCTTATTAAGTGCCAGCAAAGACGAGTTGAAAGGCGACGGTTTTAGTTTAGATCTACTCCTGCCGAGCGATCACATTGATCTGGACATGCGCGTGCAATCTCTGGCCGGCTGGTGCAGCAGCTTTCTGCATGGCTTCGGCGGCGCTGGCATCAAGGGCAATCAGACGTTTTCTGCCGAGGCGGCAGAGGCCTTGCGCGATATTGCGGCGCTGGCGCAAATCGAGGTCGATGCCGAATCTAGCCCAGAGGAGGCGGAAGCTAATTACCTGGAAGTTGTAGAATACCTGCGCGTGGCGGTGTTGACCTTGTATATCGAGTTCGCTGCCAAGCACAAACTTCATTGAGGTTGCCTTGGTCGAGTATGGCTATCAATAAAACGGAATTTGCTCGGCGTCGCGATAAGCTGATGGCGATGATGGAGCCCAATAGCATCGCTATTGTGCCCACCGCTAGCGTGAAAACTCGCAGCCGAGATATCGAGTACCCGTTTCGACCGGACAGCAATTTTTTGTACCTCACGGGCTTTGTTGAGCCGGAAGCCGTTTTGGTTTTACTCCCCGGTCGCAGCCATGGCCAGTTTGTTTTGTTTTGCCGGGAGCGCAATCCCGAGCGAGAAATTTGGGATGGCCTTCGCGCCGGTCCAGAGGGTGTATTGGCCAGCCACAGTGCCGACGATGCCTTTCCCATCGATGACATCGACGATATTTTACCGGGCTTAATTGAAGGCCGGGATAGGGTTTATTACGCCATGGGTCGCGACCCATTATTTGATCGCCGGGTGATGAACTGGATCAATGTCATTCGCGAAAACGTCGGTAGCGGCGCTGTGCCGCCGGGCGAATTTTTAGACTTAGATCACCTGCTGCACGACATGCGTCTATATAAAAGTGCAGCCGAAATTCGATTGCTAAAAACCGCTTGTGAGATATCGGCGGCGGGGCATTGTCGAGCCATGCAAGCTTGTGTGCCCGGTATGATGGAGTATGCACTAGAGGCAGAACTGATTTATGAATTTACCCGCAATGGCGCCCGAGCACCGGCTTACCCGAGTATTGTCGGCGGTGGTAGAAATGCCTGTGTCTTGCACTACATCGATAATCACAGTGTGTTGCGCGATGGCGATTTAGTGTTAATCGATGCCGGTTGCGAATATCAGGGTTATGCGGCCGATATTACTCGCACCTTCCCTGTTAGCGGCGTGTTTAGTCCAGCGCAAAAGCAGCTGTATGAATTGGTATTGCAGGTGCAGTTGCGGGCGATTGAAACCTTAAGGCCCGGCGGGCATTGGAACCAGGCGCACGAAACGTCGGTGCAAGTCATGGTCGAAGGTTTAGTCGCCTTGGGTATCTTACACGGCGAGCCGGAACAGCTTATCGCCAACGGTGCTTATAAAGCATTTTACATGCACCGCATCGGTCATTGGCTCGGCATGGATGTGCACGATGTAGGCGATTATCGCATCGGCGATCAATGGCGGGTGCTCGAGCCCGGCATGGTGCTGACGGTAGAACCTGGAATTTATATTCACCCCGATGACGATCGGGTGGCAAAAAAATGGCGTGGGCTCGCCATTCGAATTGAAGACGATGTTTTGATCACAAAAAATGGTTGCGAAGTCTTAAGCGCTGGCGTGCCAAAAACTTGCAGCGATATTGAACAGCTAATGGCCAGCGCAAGAATGAAAGGGCCGCAGCGCTCGCTGCTTTAACGGGCGAGGCTTTAATGAAAGGAATGGCAATGACAGTGAGTGCGGTTAAGTCCCAAGACAATGGCAGCTTTGATTTCGATATCGCGATTGTCGGCGCGGGCATGGTCGGCATCACGGCAGCCTTGTTGCTGGCCAAAAGGTTGCCGTCTCTAAGCATCGCATTATTTGATCAGTATGCTTTGGCGCCGCGGCCAGAACCGTTTCAGCCTAGCTTTGATCAGCGCGCCACTGCACTGGCTGCGGGCAGCCTAGAGGCCTTGGCGGAATTAAATTTATCGCAACAACTGCAAGCCGTGAGCGGAAAAATTAACAGGGTGCAGGTGTCGGATAAGGGGCATTGGTCGGGTACAGGCTTCAGCGCAGAAAAGTTGGCGCTTGAGCAATTGGGTTTGGTTGTGCCCAATGCCGCGCTGGGCCAATGTTTAATGACGCAGCTAGCGCAGTCGACGATCGCCCGCATCGCACCCATTGGGGTTGAGCGAGTGGCGGCAATCGCCGGTGGATATCGCCTAGCGAGCAGCGAACAAACCTTTGCCACGCGGCTATTAATTTTGGCCGACGGCGCCAGCGATACATTAAAAAAGCAGCTGGGTATTGCCTCCTCGCGCACTGAGTATTTGCAAAGTGCCGTGATTGCCAACCTGCGCTGTGAAAAACATCACCAGGGCGTTGCCTACGAGCGTTTTACCGCTGATGGACCCATGGCGATGTTGCCATTGGCCGACCCGCAGGTTATGGCGCTGGTGTGGACCTTAAAGGCTCAGGATCAACATCTGGCCGACTTGCCCGATGCGGAATTTCTTGTTCAGGCACAGCGTCGATTTGGTGATCGGCTCGGTAATTTTGTCGCACTTAGCAAGCGCGACGTTTATCCTCTGGCCCTCGTTGAAGCGCAGGAACAGGTGCGTGCGCATTTAGTATTGCTGGGTAACGCGGCGCATTTTCTTCACCCAGTTGCCGGCCAAGGGTTTAATTTATCAGTGCGCGATACGGTGGCTCTAGTGGAGACTATCGAGCAAAGTGTTCAGCAAAACGGATTAGACGCATTAGGGCAATTGTCCGACTTGCTCGACTACCAGGCTAAGCGCGGCACCGATCAATGGTTAACCACGCAGTACAGTCATCAGTTGGTGAATTGGTTTAGCAGTGATCATTGGCTGCACTTTATTCCTCGCCAGTCGGCCATGATGTTGTTGAATAACTTACCATTGGCAAAACAATGGCTCGCCAATCAGTCGATGGGGCGAGCCTAGTGACGCCATGATTTTTTTCGCAATATTTGATCATTGTTACAAGGCCAAGCTTCATGACTGACAAATCTAACGCTTTTGATATCGTCGTGGTTGGTGCGGGTTTAGTGGGCGCCTTGGTGGCCTTGCTGATAACGCGGCAGCACCCGCAGTTGCGCATTGCGGTCATAGAGGCTGCAGACACACTCACGGTATTTGATGCTTCAGTTTTCGATCCTCGCGTGGTCGCACTCACCCAAACCTCTGTGTCGGCGTTAGAGGGCGTGGGTATTTGGTCAAAGTTGCAGGCGCAGCGCGTATGCGCCTATCGCGAAATGGACGTGTGGGATGCCGAGGGCACAGGGCGCATTCATTTCGATGCCCAGGCCTCACAGCAAAAGCAACTCGGCTTTATTGTCGAGAATTCTTTATTGGTGAGTCACCTGCAGCAAGCGATGAGTTACGCCCCCAACATCTCGTTGCTGTTGGGTGAGAAGGTCGAGCAATTTACGCCACCCACAATGACCGGCGACGAAACTTTCGCGCCTACACAATTAACCTTGGCGTCTGGTCAAATGATCCAAAGCCTGCTGGTGTTGGCCGCCGATGGCGCTCACTCGCAAATGCGAAGTTTGGCGCAGATGGCAACGCGCGAATGGGACTACGGCCACAGCGCCATTGTCGCGACGATAACCACGGAAAAACCCCATGGCTTTGTCGCGCGACAGCGCTTTATGATGGATGGGCCCTTGGCCTTTCTGCCTTTGCAGCAAGCCGCCAGGGCCGAGCAAGATGAATTTCACTGCTCCATTGTCTGGTCTATTGAAACTGAAAAAGCACAGGCATTAATGGGTCTAAGCGATGATGCCTTTTGTGCGCAATTAACCCGTCGCTCGGAAGCTTGTCTTGGTCAAGTGCTAAGCATTGATAAGCGCTTTTGTATTCCGTTGCGGCAGCGTCACGCGCTGGATTATGTTGTGCCGGGCTTGGCACTGTTGGGCGATGCGGCGCACACTATTCACCCGCTCGCAGGTCAAGGCGTTAATATCGGTATCAAAGATGCGTTAGCCCTAGTGGCCGAGCTCGATCGAGCGCTGCAGCGCGGTTTACCCGTTGCCCACATGGCGACCCTGCGCCGATATCAGCGTGCGCGCAAGGCAGAGAATTTAATGATGATGTTAGGTATGGAAGGTTTTAAGCAATTATTCGCCTCGGACTCTATCTTATTGCGCTGGTTGAGAAATGAAGGCGTGCGTCAGGTTGATCGTCAGTCACTGCTAAAAAATGCACTTGTGAATAAAGTACTTGGGGGATAAGTCGATGAAAATGGGTTTTGCATGGGTACTGTTGCTCAGCAGCTTGCTTATGGCTTGTGAGTCAGATGACTTTGCCCAAGTTGAGCTTAACAGCGAAAAATTTTTGGTGTGGGGTGAGGGCGTCAGCGTTGTGGTTGAGGAGGGCCGTGGTGAACCCAAAAGCATGGGTAGCTATAGTGTTCGGATATACCAGAACAGAGATGAATCGAATTCTCGGGATTTCTTTATTACCGGGCTGATTTTTGCGCGCGACGGCTTTTTAAAGCAGGCCGGTTTGGTGGATATTGACGACGATGATCAACTGGATCTCGTGGTGGTGTTTGAGAATGCTGGCAGTGGTAGTTATTTAACCGCGCACGCTTGGCGATTTATTGATGACAAGTTAAGTTCAATTGCCATCGTCGAAGGTTTGGCCGCTGGCGCGGATGTGAATGCCGCGTTAAAAACCCAAATTAAAGTATTGAACGCACTGGAACCGGAAACTGAAAATACGCCACTGCCGGTCGACACTCAGGCAGCCGAGCAGTGATGTGTCATCCAATAGGTGAATTATCAAAATGAACCCTAGCCAAACGACCAACTGCACCATCCAAAGGGTGGATTACGCAGATGCCGAGCAAATGCATCATGTGTTAAATCTGCTCGACGCTTATGCTCGCGACCCCATGGGCGGTGGTGAAGCCTTAGCTGATCATGTCCGTGCCGAGTTGCCGGTGCTGTTGCGCGCAACGCAGCACGCAGTGAGTTTTATCGCGTTCGTCGACGCCGAGGCCGTGGGGCTTATTAATGGTTTTGAAACTGTTTCTACCTTCGCGGCCAAGCGCTTGATTAATATTCATGACTTGGCGGTGCTGAGCGTTGCCCGCGGCAAGGGCGTGGCGACCCAGCTGATGCAAGCAATGGAAGCCCATGCCCGCGCGCGTCAGTGCTGCAAGCTGACGCTCGAGGTGTTAACCGGTAATCAGCAAGCCGGAGCCCTGTATGCTGCGATGGGCTATCGACAGTACGAGCTTGATCCAAAAATGGGCCAAGCCGTTTTTTTACAAAAGAAGCTCTAGCATAGGTACTGAGCTGTGTATTTGATATGGGTTTTAATGCTCGACTGGATTTTAGCCAGTGAGTTTTGAGGATAGGCAATGAGAGATGTATTGATTACCAAACAACCGGTAGAACTTTATAAAATACTGAAGTTCGAGGGTATCGCGTCGAGTGGTGCGGAGGCGAAGATGATGGTTGCCGATGGAGCCGTATTGGTGAACGGCGAGGTGGAGACACGAAAACGTCGGCAAATTAACGCCGGTGATCTATTGTCTGTGGATGGCGATGAACTGCGTATTGTGCTTGGTTAGTTTCTTGGTTGTTAGATCTTTATAGTAGTATGCATGGAGACAGGTGACGAAAATATCGTGTGTACAATTTTTCGTAGCCCTGTTTTTATTGTAGCTGTTAGCTGTTAGCTGTTAGCTGTTAGCTGTTAGCTGTTAGCTGTTAGCTGTTAGCTGTTAGCTGTTTTGCACTAATCGTTTTTATTGGGGAATAATACCGATCTCAACCAATTGAACCAGCCGTTGTTGCCGAGGACGTATTTATCTAATTGCGCCTGGTTCTGATAATAGTGTTCGGTGTCGGCAAACAGCGTTTCGCGGGTGAGCATTTTTCGATTTGGGTTTAGATGTTTCACCGGTTTTGCCGGATTGCCGGCAACCACGGTATTTGCCGGTACATCTTTTGTGACTACGGAACCCGCGCCAACCACGCTATTGTCCCCAATATTAACGCCTTTACAAATAATGGCGCTATCGCCAATCCAAACGTTTCGCCCTAACGACACCGGCTTGCTGCAGCGGAATGGCCGGGTTCTATTATAGAGGCCGTGCCAATCGCTATCGGAAATATAGACATTCGCAGCTAGCATGCAGCTGTCGCCAATGTGAATAGATATATTGGACGAGATGCGTACGCCCGGCGAAATTAACACAAAATCGCCGATATGAATTTCACCTGCCCCCTGTTTACCTGACCAGCAAGTCAACTGCACAGGATTGCTGCGTGCGGAAATGATATGGGTGCAGCGACCGAGCTTTATACCTGCTCCGAAAACACTGATTGACCAAGGTGAAATGGCTTGTAATCCATCGCCACAATGATCGAACTGAGGTTCGAGAAAGCGCTTGGTGTAGCGGCGATTGATCGCGTTGCTCAGCCATTTAAGTGCGTAGGGTCTGTTATTTTTCCGCATAACTTAGGTCTGTTCGGGTTTGGCTTTAGTTTACAGCAAAGTGGCAAGAATCGCGGTAACTTGTTGTTTTTCTCCTATCTGAATGCTGTAAACTACCGCGACGATAAACAGCCGGCTTTGAGTTTTCTATGCACTTAATACACAGCAGTGATTTCAATATCCAATCGGTAAAAGGCTTCTTGGCCGACGACGAAGGCGAAGGGCTTTATCAACTAGCTCTCACTGCAAGTGCAATGGGTCCCTGCTTAGAAGTGGGTTCCTACTGTGGAAAATCGACTGTGTATTTAGCTGCCGCCTGCCAGGCTAATCAACAAACTTTGTTCGCGGTTGATCACCATCGCGGCTCTGAGGAGCATCAACTGGGCGAGGAGTACCACGATCCCGAGTTGTACGATGGTCAGGTCAAAAAGATGGATAGCTTTCGAACTTTTCGAGATACCTTAAGCCGAGCAAAGTTGGAAGATACGGTGGTGCCCATCGTTGCCTCTTCAGCCGTTGCCGGCAGGCATTGGGCAACGCCCTTGGCGCTGGTGTTTATCGATGGTGGCCACGCGCTGGCAACGGCTTTGTCTGATTACCGCAGTTGGGCAAGTCACGTGATGCCTGGCGGCTTGCTGCTTATCCATGACATTTTTCCCAACCCGGAAGACGGCGGCCAAGCGCCCTATGATATTTATAAATTGGCGCTGGCCTCTGGCTTATTCGAACAGCTGCCGACCATAAACACCTTGGGTGTCTTGCGCAGGCTCTAAGCTCTAGTCAATGCGCAGCCCATTGGCTGCGCTGCGTTGATTTTTGCGTGGCATGTTTAGCGAATCAACGGCGGTGTGAATGTCGTTATGTTCGATGAACAATTTTGCCGCGGCTGTGTGTTCAGTGAGTGCATCGGCGGCAAGTAAAATGGCACCACTGGTCCAGGTAGTTTTTTCTTCCGGCCACACCACCTTGTCGCGAAATTGATAACCCATCCAATAGCCGCCGTCGGCATCTAAAAATTGGTGTAGCCAGCTGTATAAATTAACTGCGCGGGCGTGATCGTTAATGGCCAACAATGCCATAGTTAGCTCGCAACTTTCGGCGATGGTGACCCAAGGTTCATCGGTTACGCAGCGGCAACCTAAACCCTTTTCCACGAATTCGTGCCAGCGACTATCGATGCGTGCCACGGCATCTTCGCCGGTAATGACACCGGTGAGTACTGGGTAAAACCAGTCCATGGAATAACGGGCTTTGCTCTCCCAGGTGCGATCGAAACGCTCGGGCTTATGCTTTAAGCAGGCAACAATGTTGGACCGCGCGGCGCTCCAGCGCTCGGTTGCTTGTCCGAGGGTATGGGCAATATTAATGGCGCACTCAAGGCTCTTGGCTATAGAGCTATTGGCGGTGATGAGTGCGTCGCCTAAGCCATTGCCTTGTTCATCCACGGCCCAATCAATTTCGCCTTGCTCGCTTTGGTAGCGCAGCACAAACTCGATGGCTTCGGCCACCATGGGCCAATGTAAGGCGAGGAAATCGCGGTTTTCGGTAATCAGGTAATGGTGCCAAATACCGGTTGCCACGTAGGCGACGAAGTTGGTTTCGCGCTTCTCTTTGCACACGGGTTGGTTATTTTTGTAGTGGTTCCACCAGCTGCCGTCGTCTAATTGTTGATTGGCTAACCATTGATAGGCTCTTTCGGCCGCGGCAAATTCACCGGCAATTGATAGCCCCATGGCGGCTTCTGTGTGATCCCAGGGGTCTGCTTTGTCGCCGCGGTACCAGGGAATGCAACCATCTTCAAATTGCTGTTTGAGTATGTAGTCTACAGTCGGTTGCAGTAGCGCTTTCGGGTAGCGGCCTTTTTGTAATAATAGCGATGTCACACTGTGTCCTCTGTGTGGTAATACATCACCACACTTTTTCCCATGATGGGGTTCAATAACTTTTCTAAGGTTTGGGTCAGCCACGGTTTTTGCATTAAGTCCCAGACCAGTAGTTTGTGATAGCCGCGAATTAAGCGCGACTGCTCTTGCTGGTTCCAGAGCGCGCACTTGAGCCACCAAAAAGGCGAGTGCAGCGCGTGCGCCCAATGGCGTTGGTAGCGTTTAAAGCCGAACTGCTCAATTTCGCGATTGAGAGTTTGGCTATTAAATATGCGCAGATGGCCACCTTCAACTTGGTGGTAGGCGCTGCTTAGCTTCCAGCAAATTTTTTCCGGCCAGGCGCGCGGTACGCTGATGGCAAGGGTGCCGCCAGGTTTTAAAATGCGTTGAATCTCGGTAAGCGCACCTTGGTAGTCGGGCAGGTGTTCGAGCACTTCGCTGCAAATGATTTTGTCAAAGCAGTGATCGGGAAAGGGCAGTTTTAGTGCGTCGGCGCATTGTAAATGAAAGCTTTTGGCGTTCGACTTTTCGGCGAAAGGTTGTTGCCGTTGTTGTGCTATGGCCAAATCGCTGGGGTTCAAATCAACTGCAAAAACATCGATGTTGCCTGCTATGTAAGCGTTAATTGCGTGTCGGCCCTCGCCGCAACCTAGATCCAAAAGGCGGTCGCCGTCTTTGAGCGGAAAATGTTTAAAATCAACGGTGAGCATGACGCTTAACCTTTTGCGCCGCATCGGCGGGCTTGAGAATATGTCGATAGTAGGCGGTTAATTCGGTGGCTACCTTGTGCCAGCTGAAATTTTCCTCGATGCGTTTGCGCGCTTTTTCGCTCAACATCTGGCGCAAGGCTGGCTTGTCGAACAGTTGCGACAAGGCTTGGCTAATGGCCATAGCATCGCCGGCCGGCACGCTTAGGGCAGCATCGCCGACCACTTCGGGAATGGCGCCGCCATCGGTAGCTACCAAAGGCAGTGCACAGGCCATGGCCTCGCCCGCGGGTAAACCAAAGCCTTCATAGAGCGATGGCACCACGGCAACTTGCGCGCTGTTGTATTGATCGACCAGTTCTGCGGTAGTGATGCCGGAGATAAATGTTACCTGCTGTTCTAGCGCCAGCTTTTGCAATAACTTTTCTGTTTCGCCACCGGCATGGAGTTTGCCGATAACGGTGAGTGAAATGTCTGGGTAGTGTGCTTTTAAGTTGGCGATAGCTTGTAATAAAAATCGTAAACCTTTGAGCGGTTGATCGGCGGATGCGGTGCTAATCACTTTATAGGCTTGCTTCGCGATGTCCGGGTTTGGCTTAAATACTTCCGTGTCTATGCCGTTGTGCATCAAATCAATACTGGCCAAGGGGCGCTGAAAGGCTTGTGCAATATCTTGCCGCGACTGTTCCGACACGGTGACTATGTGCGCAAGTTTTTGCACTACCCGTTTTTGCATTTTTAAGAAATAGTGCCAGCGCTTGATCAGTAAGCGCATGCCCCAGTTATCTTCGGCGGCGAGTTTAATTTCTAAATCGCGGGTGATGGGGTGGTGCACGGTGGCGACTACCGGTAAACCGCGCTTTTGAATATCGAGTAGGCCCCAAGCTAGGCATTGATTGTCGTGCACTATGTCGTAATTGTGACCGTGGCGTTTTAAATATTTCGCCACCCGCCGACCAAAGGTATAGGGCTCGGCGAAGCCGCCGGTGAGCTTGCTGCACCACTCGAAGGTATCGGTGTAACTGGTTAAATGTCTCAGTCTTAGCGCCCGCGTTGGGTCGTCGACCGCGAACAAGTCTAGGCTGGGCAGTTTAATCAGGTTTACGCCGCTGATGACTTCCGGGTAGGGCGGGCCTGAAATGACATCCACTTGATGGCCTAGTGCTAACAGCGCTTTGCTTAAATAATGTAGATAGATGCCCTGGCCGCCGACAAAAGGGTGCGAGCGATAGCCCAGCAGGCAAATGCGCAAACTGGGTTGGCCGTCGCTGGCTAAGGCTTGAGCTGAGTCTATTTGGGGTTGAGCCAGTGTTTTTGCATTCATAACGCGGTATCGGCAATGGTGTCCGGAGAGGTTATAGGGAAACGCTGGCTGAGCCAATGATGACTAATTATAGAGAGCGGGTCAGTGCGCGCCAACCTAGAAGGACGACTTAGGGGTCATTTGACCCGCTAAGCCGTGACGTCCAGAGCTGAAAGCTCTGTTGCCGCCTAAGTGTCCGCGCCTTGGTGGCTGGTTTTAGAAGGAAAGGCGGGCGCCTAGTTCAACAGAGCGACCGGGTTCCGGCGCATAAGCTCGCAAGAACGAGCTGGCATTGCGGATCTCGGCGTTGCTCAGGTTATTGCCTTTAATAAACAGCAAAATCTCTTGTTCACCCAAATTCAGATTGCGACTGGCGCTGAGATCGAGGCGGTTATAGCCGTCTACCGCAAACTCGCCTTCGCCTGGGTGCTTTTGTTCGCTCACGGCGGTGGCGCGCATGTCGAGCTGCCATTGATCGTCCTCGTAACTCAGGCTAATGCCGGCTCTTGGTGGGTTAATACGCGGCACATCGCCGCCCTTATCGAACTTGGCGCGCACCGCATCGACAAAGCCTTGCAGTTGCCATTGGCTGTTGAGTGGCAGGGTCAGTTGTATTTCCGCGCCGTAAAACCGGGTTGCGTCTTGCACGTAGGCGTAGACTGGTAACTCGTCTATCACCGCGCCGGTGTTGGCTTTGTAGATAAAGTTGTCGATGGCGTTGTTGAACAGATTGAGCTCGAGGTGAACCGGGCCCTCGTAGTGGTAGCCAATCTCCGTGTTGAGGCTGGTTTCCGGTTTCAAGTCGGCGTTACCCTCTACGTAATTTTGTTCGGCAAGGTGTGCGCCTAAGGAAAACAGCTCCTCTACCGATGGCGCACGCTGCGCTCTCGCCAAGCTAAAGGTTAAGTGTTGGGCATCGTTTATGTGCCAGTGGGCCGCGCCCGAAAGGCTGTAGGTGTTAAAGCTGCGCTTGCTTTGGTCGTCGGGGGCTATGGCATTGTATTCGGCGCGTGCACCCAGTTCGAACACCCAGTTACTGCGATTAAACTCCTCAAGCACAAAGGCGCCAAGATTATCGATATCCGAGCGCGGAATGAAGGCTTCATCGCCGATCGCGGCAAAGTCCCGCGTGCCGGCTTGGATGCCGAAGGCGCCGCGTTGGTCGCCGGAGTCCGTGTGAATAACCTCGGCACGGCCTTCCCAAGCTTTATTTTGGAATTTGGTGCCAGCTTCGTCGCCCTCTAGCTCTATGTGCTGGTAATCGTTATAGGCGAGGCGGTAGCTCAGTTTTTCGATCCAGGGAGCGAGGTTGTTTTGCTCGCCCTTTAGGTCGTAGCGGGTTTGCGTGAGGTCGATGCGCACCAAGGCCTCCTCCTCTTCGTGGCCCGGCTCCTCTTCGTGGTCTGGCTCCTCTTCTTCGTGTTCGTGACCGCCGGGCGGGATACCGTAATTGTTGTTGAGTTGGCTAATGGCGAGCCCGATAAAGCCGGTGTCGTTAAACCAGCTGGCCCCGGCACTGAAAGAGTCGGCTTGCGCGTCGGTGTTTTCGATAATCCCTTTGTGCTCTTCTTCCTCGAGCTCGGGCGATTCATGACTCTCCTCGGCGTGGGCATAGCCGGGAATATCGACGTTTTGGCTCTCGCGCCAGACTCCATCTAGGTGCCAGGCAAGGCGATCAGAGCCGCCTTCCAGCATGCCAACCCCCACCTTTTGCTGGTTAACGCTTTGGTAGCGCGCCTCGATAGCGCCTTCCACGCCGTTTATGCGCGCACTGGGAATGCTGTTGTCGATCACATTGACCACGCCGCCGATAGCGTCATTGCCGAAGCGCAAGGTGGCGGGGCCGCGTAGCACCTCGATGCGCTCGGCCAGCAGCGGCTCTACCGAGTTAGCGTGATCTGGGCTAGCGCTAGCGGCATCCATGGTGCCGAGCTGGTTTTGCATGACCTTGACGCGATTGGCGCTCTGGCCGCGAATAACGGGGGCACCGACGCCTGGGCCGAAGGAGGCCGAGCTCATGCCGGGTTGATCGTTTAAGGTGTCGCCGAGGGTGCTGGCGGCTTTGCGGCGCAGCTCGTCGCCGCTTAGCACCGCCGCTGGTTGGCTCAAAGTGTCGCCATTTTTTGCCAGCGGTGAGGCGGTGATAATGACCTCTTCAATGGCGGCCGATAGGGGCAAGGGTGTCAGGCTAAGGCCTAGAAGTAACGTAGTGGCTAAGCGTTGCTTGGCCATCAATTGCTGGCCCATGAAGGGGAACTTAATCATGCGGAAATACTCCAAAAACCAAGGCCCGAGGGCTTGGCTGTCGATAATGTCTAAATAAGTGATTTGCGTGGCTTTACGCGGCGACAGGAGTAGTGGCGGGTGGATCGCGCTTACCGCGCTTTTCTAGTTGGCGGTGGTGGCGAAAATAGGGTGTTGTTTCCTGCCAAGCGTCAGTGGCAGGTGCGTCGAGTGACGGCGCTTCTTCCCCACAGGCCAGAGCCGGTGAGTGCTGGCATAGGTAGCAGTCGGTTTGAAAAGTTTGGTGGTCGTGTTGAGTCTCAATCGCCTGAGCGAACACCAAACATAAGCTAAGCGCCAAGAAGGCGAGCCTAAGGTGCTTAATGCTGGTGAGATGACGCCACATAGGTCGTTACAGTTTGGGTACAAAGGGCGATAGTTTAATTCGGCCTAGCGCATTTGGCCATGGCTAGATGATTTTGCGGCTGGCGCTAGCGGTTAAAGCGACTAATATTGGAGATGAGTTGATGTATACCCATAGTCAAAATGCCTCGCACAAGCCGGTGAGGCCAAGGAATCAGATGACAGCGGAAGTAACGGCAGAGTGCCCGTTTGAACACGAGTTGGTCATTAGAGTCGTGGGCCGATTGGGTCTAAACGCCCATCACGATTTTCGTCAAGCCTATATGCCTCATGTGCGGGGCCTGACCAAGTGCGAAGTGAACCTTAAGGATTGCACCGGTATAGATAGCTCCGGTATGGCCATATTACTGATTTTGCGCGACCAAGCTAAACTCGATCTCGAGCAATTTTCAATCACCCATTGCAATCCAGATGTGTATAAAGTGCTGGGTTATGCCAATTTCGATCAAATATTTACTGTCAAAGCGCTTTAGTGGCGCTGGGCAGCCCAAGCCTCAGCCTATATAATCCCCGCTCCCGAAAACCAGCCATTGGAGTCCCATGGTGGAGCGCACCGCTACAGTCAGCCGCGATACGCTGGAAACACAAATTTCTGTGAGCCTCAATCTCGATGGCAAGGGCCAAGGTAAATTTGATACCGGCGTGCCCTTCCTCGAGCACATGATGGATCAAATTGCCCGCCACGGCATGATCGATCTCGACGTTACCTGTAAGGGCGATACCCATATCGATGACCACCACTCGGTGGAAGATATCGGCATTACCATTGGTCAGGCTATCGCCAAGGCTGTGGGTGATAAGAAGGGTATTCGCCGCTACGGTCACGCCTATGTGCCCCTAGATGAAGCCCTGTCCCGCGTGGTGATCGATTTTTCCGGTCGGCCCGGGCTGGTGATGGATATTCCGTTTACCCAAAAGCGCATCGGTCAATTTGATACTGAGTTGTTCTGGGAATTTTTCCAGGGTTTTGTAAATCACGCGCAAGTAACTTTGCATGTGGACACCTTGCGCGGCTTTAACGCTCACCACCAGATTGAAACGGTGTTTAAGGCCTTCGGCCGCGCGCTGCGTATGGCGCTAGAGCTAGACCCGAGAATGGCTGGTCAAATGCCGTCGACCAAAGGCACTTTGTAAGCATGGCAAGGCAAACCATTGCAGTTATCGATTACGGTATGGGTAATTTACATTCCGTATCGAGTGCCTTAGCCCATGTATCGCCTGACTCCAATGTGATTGTTACCGCCGATTCTGCGCTAGTCGCCAGCGCCGATCGCGTGGTGTTCCCCGGTGTCGGCGCCATTCGCGATTGCATGGCGGAGATACGCCGGTTAGGTTTCGATCAATTGATGCGCGCTCAAGTAGCAAGCGGCAAGCCGGTGTTGGGTGTCTGTGTGGGTATGCAGGCCCTCATGAGCCATAGCGAAGAGAACGCAGGCGTCGATTGTATTGGCCTAGTTGAAGGCAGGGTTCGCTTTTTTGGCGAGCCGCTGTTGGAAGCTGACGGTAGTCGTTTGAAAGTCCCGCACATGGGCTGGAACCAGGTGCAACAAGCGGCGCATCCGCTCTGGGCGGGCATAGATAACGGCGCCCGCTTTTATTTTGTGCACTCCTATTATGTGCAAGCGCAAGATAGAAGCCTAGTGGTTGGTCATTGTCATTACGGCGTCGATTGCGATGTCGCCCTAGCGCGGGATAACTTATTTGCGGTGCAATTTCACCCTGAGAAAAGCCACACCGCCGGCTTACAGCTATTGCGCAATTTCGTGCAGTGGGACGGCAAACAGTAATTTTTTTGCTCACATTTAGTTAGGACATTTCATGTTAATTATTCCCGCCATCGATCTTAAAGACGGCCAGTGTGTGCGCCTGCGTCAAGGTTTAATGGATGATTCCACCGTGTTTTCCGATGACCCTGTGGCCGTAGCGGCGCAGTGGGTGGAGCAGGGTTGTCGGCGTTTGCACTTGGTCGATCTCAATGGTGCCTTCGAAGGCAAGCCCGTGAACGGCGACGTCGTAACGGCCATTGCCAAGGCCTACCCGAGCTTGCCCATTCAAATCGGTGGTGGCATCCGCAGCGCCGAGATCATTGAAGCTTATTTGGCCGCTGGCGTTAACTACGTCATCATCGGCACCAAGGCGGTGAAAGAGCCGCAGTTTGTTACTGATATGTGTAAGCAATTTCCCGGGCATATTATTGTTGGCTTAGATGCCAAGGATGGTTTGGTGGCAACCGACGGTTGGGCCGAAGTGTCTAATGTTAAGGCCACGGATCTGGCCAAGCGCTTCGAAGCCGATGGTGTTGACTCTATTATTTATACCGATATTGCCCGCGATGGCATGATGCAGGGTGTGAATGTCGAGCAAACCTTGGCTATGGCAAAAGCCTCGTCCATCCCTGTCATCGCCTCGGGCGGCATCACCAATATGGATGATATTCGGGCCTTACATGCCGTGTCCAAGCAAGGCATTTGCGGCGCTATTACCGGCCGGGCTATTTATGAAGGCAGCTTGAACATGGCAGAAGCGCAACGCTATTGCGATGATAATGCTTGATCTATTTTGAACATTTTGGCGATTGATTAGGACAGGCTCATGGCGTTGGCGAAGAGAATTATTCCCTGCTTGGACGTGGAAAATGGTCGGGTCGTTAAGGGTGTTCAGTTTTTGGATATTCGCGATGCCGGCGACCCCGTAGAAGTGGCTCGGCGTTATAACGCCGCCGGCGCCGATGAAATTACCTTCCTCGATATCACCGCCAGTCACGAAGAGCGCGAGACCACCGTTCACACAGTGGAAGCCATCGCATCGGAAGTGTTTATTCCCTTAACCGTGGGTGGCGGCATTCGCAAAGTCGACGATATTCGGCGCATGCTGAATGCCGGTGCCGATAAAGTGTCGATCAATTCTGCAGCGGTGTTTAACCCCGATTTTGTGAAGGCGGCCTCGGACCGTTTTGGCGCCCAATGCATTGTGGTCGCCATCGATGCGAAGTGTGTCTCGAAGCTTGGCGAAGCGCCGCGCTGGGAAATTTTTACCCACGGTGGGCGCAAGCCAACGGGTATTGATGCGGTGGAGTGGGCCGTGCGCATGGCCGAGTTTGGTGCCGGTGAAATATTACTAACCAGCATGGATCAAGACGGCATGAAAAACGGCTTTGATCTGGGGGTGACGCGCGCCATTAGCGATGCCGTGCCGGTGCCCGTCATTGCCTCTGGCGGCGTGGGCAATTTGCAGCACTTAGTGGACGGTGTTAAACAAGGTGGTGCCGATGCCGTACTTGCGGCCAGCATTTTTCACTTTGGCGAATATACCGTTGCCGAGGCCAAGCAGTTTATGGCCGCACAGGGCGTTGAGGTTCGCCTTTAGTTTTTGCCTTCAGCAATATCTGAATAGGCTGGTGTTGGGCGCTGAGCGAGCTCTTTCGATCAAAATAGATGGCTTAACTTTGCCTGAGCCGAAGCTTAGCCGAGTGTTTCCATCGTTTTGAAGCTGATGGCAGGAGGGGCAGATGAGGTTAAAACATTAGTTTCAGACAGAACAAAGCCGCGCGTAAGGTACGCGCAGCTTTTGGTCGGTAAATTCAATTAGGCTGCGTGGCGGCCGTAGCGTTCCAAGGTTGGAATCAGCGGTGCGCCAGCACCCATAATAAAATCAATGAACTCTGTGGCGCCAACACGTGCCTCGTTGAGGCTATCAAACGGGCCTATGGCCACGCCTTCGCGCGTGTTGTAGTACCAGTAGTCATCTTTCTTGAAAAAGCGTTCCTGGCGTGTGGAAACGAATCCTTGTTCACCTAATCTCTGCACAGTCATAATATTGCCTTCATCGTCCTGTTTGATCCGCCTTCTAGCGCGATCTTTCCCTCAAGCGAGGGGCCTAAACTTCTAGTTTCGAGAATTCTCTGTTCACCTTAGACCACTGCGTGTTGAATAGGTTTCTAAATAGCTACCTTTTGTATGAATAATAAGCAGGTTTCACTAATTCCATTCAACAGACTAAGTTTATCGAATCAATAGATAATTTCTTATACTAATTGGGAGTAAGGTTAGGCTGTTTTTATGGGCTACTTGCTTAATCCCTGTAGCCACGGGCGATTGCTAAGGTTGGTCTGGCTGGTTGTGTGCGCTGGTTCACGCTGATTGTGTGACAGGTTTCTCAGTAGGGTGGACGATGGTACCACTTTAACTCTGGTGGTGAGTAGGGGGAGTTGGCGCTTCAACGCGGCGTAGGTTTCTGGGTAGGGGTGACCTATGGCAACCGCATTGCCGTTCTTTTCTGCTAGGGCTACGGCTTTTTCCAGTTGCATTGCTATTGCAACAATACTTTGTTCGTTATCCAGAAAAATGTCTCTTTTTGCCGTTTGTAAGCCGGCTTTTTTGGCCTGGTCGTACGCCACACTCTGGGCGCTGGTTCGGCTGTCGATAAAGAATAAATCCTGGGCGGTTAGCGCCTGCATCACGGCGCCCATTGCCGGCTCAAGTTCGGTTAGCCGGCTACCCATGTGGTTATTGATGCCGCTTGCCTGTGGGTAGCTGGCTATATGGGTTGCTATCAGCTCGGTGATGTGAGTTGGTGGCATATTTAGCGCAATGCCACCAGGGTCGAGTTTGGCGTTGGTTTGGGTGGCCATGGGTATGTGTAGCATCACCTCTTTGCCTCTGATCCAGGCGAGCTCAGCCAGTTCTTTTCCGTAGGGCGAGATTGGCAGCACCGAAAAAGTCAGTTCATATGGCAAAGCGATGAGTTTCTGGGCGCTGCTCCGGTGATAGCCTATGTCATCAATGACGATGGCCAGTGTTGGCCTGTTGTCAGCTTGGCTTGGCCCGGCGTTGGAGGCTTGGCAGAGCGCGCATCCCAGCGCCAATGGCGCTAGCCATTGGCGGCATAGAATGGGCAGCGCATTAGTGATCTTTTTGATCATTCGCACTGATAACAGTGGTGTTGCCGGGCGCGTTGATCAGGGGTGATGATTTGCCAAACAGCTTGTGGCTCTTCAGTAGGTTGATAGCTTCGAATAACTGGTTGTCATTTTCCAGCAGTTCTTGCGACGCTTTTTGTGCCGACGAGCGCTCGCTTGCCTTGCTCTCTTCGCCGCCGTTGCCGTTATCCAAATGGCCGGTAAGGTCCGCTTCGGTCACACTTGCGCGCGGGCGAATGGCCGTTAGCTTGGCGCGCTCAACGGTGATGTCTGGAATAATGCCTTGAGCCTGGATCGAGCGGCCGCCGGGGGTGAAGTATAGCGCCGTGGTGAGTTTGATCGCACTCTCCTCGCTAATGGGAATAACCGTCTGCACCGAGCCCTTGCCAAAGCTCTGCGTGCCTAAAATGACCGCTCGATGATGATCTTGCAGGGCGCCGGCAACAATTTCTGACGCCGATGCCGAGCCGTCGTTTATGAGCACCACGATAGGTAAGCCGTTTAACATATCGCCTTGGGTAGCGGTAAAACGGTTGTCGGCATTTTCTATGCGGCCCTCGGTGTAAACAATCAGCCCCTCGTTAATAAACGCGTCCACTACCTCCACCGATGCCTGCAAAACGCCGCCCGGGTTGTTGCGTAAATCCAGCACCAAGCCTTCGATCGGCTTGCTAGTGTCTTTCTGTAACTTGGCGATGGCGTCGATCATGTCTCTGCCGGTGCTTAATTGAAACTGGGCGATGCGGACGTAGGCAAAGTTGTCGTCCATGCGCCGGGCGCGAACACTTTTCACCTTGATGGCGTCGCGCGTTAGCTTGAACTCCAAAGGCTTGGCTTCGCCTTCGCGCACGATGGTGACATTTATTTTGCTGCCTTTGGGGCCGCGCATGGCTTTAACGGCATCGTTCAGGTCCATGCCCTTCACGGTTTTGTCATCGAGCTTGATGATCAAATCGCCGGCCTCGATACCGGCCTTGGCCGCGGGCGTGTCGTCCATGGGTGAAATGACTTTGACGAAGCCGTCTTCCATGCCCACCTCGATACCCAAGCCGCCAAACTCGCCGGTGGTATTCATTTGCAAATCGTCGAAGGAGTTTGCGTCTAGGTAGGCTGAGTGCGGGTCTAGCTCGGACAGCATGCCTTTGATGGCGTACTCCAATAACTTGCGATCGCTGATTTCCTCGACATAACCTTGATGGATATGGTCGTACACTTTGGTGAAGGTGCGTAGGTCATCCAAAGGCAGCAGGCCTTGCTCTTTGTCAGCTGGCTTTGGCGCCGGTGTTTTTGGCGTGGGCGTTGCAGCATCTTCCGTCGCAAAGCTGGGGCTAGCACCTAGGAGTAAACACAGGCTCGCGGCTACAAATACAGGTGTTAGGCGAAGGGCACAAAAGGTGCGTGTCGCGCTTGGGTACTTCATGAACGGTTTGCTCCTGCGAAAATAGTCGCCACGTCAAATAATTCACCTAGTGTAATGCATGCGTGCCGGCTTTGTTCACTAGCTGACAATAAATTGCCACTGAAGTTCTGACACGCTTTGGCCAATGCGGCGAAAAACAGGCTAGCCACGACACCATTGCGCGGGGTTGACCGGCTTGCCCTTGTGGCGAATTTCAAAATAGAGGTTTGCCTGTTCTAAGCCACCGCTGTTGCCAACCCGAGCAACCACTTCGCCATCGGCAACCCAATCCCCAGTTTCTTTAAATAGTGCCTGGTTGTGCGCATAAAGGCTTAGGTAGTTATCGCCGTGATCGATGATGAGCAGCATGCCTTGGCCACGCATATATTCGGAAAATACTACGCGTCCTTGGTGAATGGCTTTGACTTCTCGGCCTTCGGGGGCATCTATCACTACGCCCTGCCAGCGCAGCCGATTGCCGGCGCGCGCACTGCCAAAGCTGGCGCTGAGTCTGCCTTTGGTGGGCCAGCCCATCTTGCCTTTGCGCGCATTGAACGGTTGACCCGGCATGCCCAGGGCGACATCGCTGAGTTGTCGAACCACTTCGGAAAGAATTTTTTCCAGATGCGCGCGATCGGCGGCGGAGCGTTGCAGTTGCGCATCTTTCGCGTCGATACTGGCGTTAATCCGCGCCAAGGTTTTCTTGCGCTCCGTTTGCGAGGCTTTTAGCGACTGGTGTTTTTGGTTCAGGGTCGATTGGCTGCGTGCCAGCAAATCTGCCTGTTGGATGATTTCGGGCTCGAGCTTTTCTAGCTGGGCAAGGGTGGTTTGATAGTTGTCGATTTGGGTTTTGCGATTATTGAGCAGCGCGGTGTTGTAATAAGCCATGCGCGACAGTAGGGCTGGGTCGTTTTGGCTAAGTAGCAGTTGCAACTGGCTCGGGGTGCCAGCCTTATAGGCCGCCACCACTTGAGCGCTAAACTGCTGTTGTTGCTGGGCTTTCGCCTGCGTTAAAGACTGTTGTTGCGCCTTTAACTCACTCAGCTTTTTTTTTGCGCCGCGAGCTCGGCGTTGATGCGTTCGATGTTTTTCAACAAATCGGCGATCTCGCTTTCGTTGCGCTTGAGTTCAACGTTCAGGCTGTCGCGACTGCTTTTGGCGGTATCTAATTCGCCTTGCAGCTTTTTGATCATGCTTTGCAGCTCTTCCAATTTGGCTTGGTAGGCCGCTTGATCTTGTGCGTACAGCGCGGGGCTTAGGCTAACCGTAAGGGCGAAAAGAGCTGCGACTAGTGCTTTCATCATGTTTTAGGAACCAAGTTTGCCGTCTACAGGTGTCGAAATGACGTTCAGGCGCCCAGCATAAAATGCTCTGCGCCCGAAAGCCAGCCGTGCCTTAATTAAATGTGACCAAGCTCTTGCCGGTCATTTCTGCCGGCTGCGCCATACCCATAAGGCTAAGCATGGTGGGCGCGACGTCCGCTAGCGATCCGCCATCTTGCAGGGTTAGCTTGCGCTCACCAACATAGAGGAAGGGCACGGGCAGCGTGGTGTGCTGGGTGCTCACCTGGCCGGAAACTGGATCGAACATTTCCTCAACGTTGCCGTGGTCTGCGGTTATTAGGGCTTCGCCGCCGGCCTTGAGCACGGCTTGGACAACGCTATTAACGGCGTCGTCAATTACCTCTACGGCTTTCACCGCGGCGTTGAACACACCCGAGTGGCCCACTTGGTCGCAGTTAGCGTAGTTGCAAATGATGGCGTCAAATTTGTTCGACTCGATCGCCGCCACCAGCTTTTCGGTCACTTCCGCGGCGCTCATTTCAGGTGCCAAGTCATAGGTGGCTACCTTGGGTGAGGGCACCAATATGCGCTCCTCACCGGTATAAAGTTCTTCTTGGCCGCCGCTGAAAAAGAAGGTGACGTGGGCGTATTTTTCCGTCTCGGCGATGCGCAGCTGGGTTTTACCCTGTTTGGCGAGGTATTCGCCCATGGAGTTGGCCATGGATTCAGGCGGGAAGGCGCAAGGCACTTTAATATCGGCGGCGTATTCGGTGGTCATGACAAAGTCAGACAGCGCCGGTACCAGTTCGCGCTCGAAGCCGTCGAAGTCGGGTTCGACGAAGGCACGGGTAATTTCGCGTGCGCGGTCGGGGCGGAAGTTCATAAAAATAAGCGCGTCGCCATCGTTTACGGTGGCAACTTCTTCGCCCTCGGCGACGATCACCGTGGCTTTGACGAACTCGTCGTTTTCCTCGCGGGCGTAGGCGGCTTTCAGCCCGCTTACGGCGTCGTCGGCATCGTATTCGGCGGCGCCTAGGGTCATCAGGTCGTAGGCTGCCTGCACTCTATCCCAGCGATTATCGCGATCGAGGGCAAAGAAGCGACCGATGATGCTCGCCACGCGGCCAACACCGAGGGCGTTAAATTTTTCCTGGGCCGATCTGAGTGAGGCCTCGGCGCTGCGCGGCGGTGTGTCGCGGCCATCGAGCATGGCGTGCAAGTAAATTTCTTTGGCGCCGCGCTTGGCGGCCAATTCCATCATGGCGAAAATATGGTCTTCGTGGCTGTGTACGCCACCGGCAGACAACAGGCCCATGATGTGTACGGCTTTGCCTTGGCTCACGGCCTTGTCGATGGCCGCGCAGTAGGCGGGATTGGTGAAAAAGTCGCCGTCGCTGATGGCCTTATTAACGCGGGTAAAGCTCTGGTAAACCACGCGCCCAGCGCCTAGGGTCATGTGCCCCACCTCGCTGTTGCCCATCTGACCTTCGGGCAGGCCAACCGCCAGCCCCGAGGTGCCAATTAAGGTCTTCGGGTTGTTGGCCCAAAGCTTATCCCAGACCGGGGTTTTGGCGGCCTTAATAGCATTGTGTTCAGTGCTTTCTGAATAACCAAAGCCATCGAGGATGACCAGTACCAGTGGTTTTTTCGCTACAGCGTTTGCGGACATGGAGTTAGAGCCTGTGAGTCATTGATTTTTTGTGTCGTAATTCTACCCTGTGGCGGGTGACAACTCTATGTATGTGGCGATTTTGGCGGCCTGAATGACGCGCATTCCATGCTTTTTCAAGTTTGAGTCGCTATACTGGCGCGCTTGCGAGTACCTAGGCTAAGGAATATCTGTGGATATCATTATTTTTCTCACCGAGCAGTGGTTGCTCGTGTCTCTCATGTGTGTGTTGGTGTACATCTACCTTTGGCGCGAAAAGTCTAAAGCAGGTGCGTCTTTATCTGTGCATCAGGTTACGGCACTGGTGAATAAAGGCGAGTCGGTATTGGTCGATATTCGCGATGCGGCCGAGTTCAAGGTGGGGCACATTGTCGACGCCATAAATATCCCGCACAACAAAGTTGAAAAGCAGTTGGCAGATTTCGCCAAGTTTCAGGGTAAAACCATCATATTGGTCGATAAGATGGGCCAGCACACCGGTAACGCCGGCCGCTTATTGCGTGCGCAAGGTTACGATGTGGTGCGTTTAGATGGCGGTATCGCCGATTGGCAGGGGCAAAATTTGCCGCTTGTTAAGTAATAGGCTGTAACGCCCAAGCGATCTCATGCTCAAAATGCTTCGTTTAAGCCCAAGCCAGAGGAGTTATCATGGCCGTTCCTGTTGTTGTCTATAGCACGACTATTTGCCCTTATTGCGTGCGCGCCAAGCAATTGCTCAAGCAGAAAGGCGTGGATTACGAGGATATTAACTTGGACAAAAGGCCCGAGTTGCGCAATGACGTGATGAAGCGTAGTGGTCGGCGCACAGTGCCACAAATTTGGGTTGGCGAAACCCACGTGGGTGGTTTTGACGAACTGTGGGCGCTGGACCGCGCCGGCAAGTTAGATTCGCTGTTGCAAGGGGCTTGAAACTCGGCCTTGGCGCCCTTATCTCCTTAATAGTTCGCCGCTGTTTGGGCGCCATAACAACAAAACTCAATAATTTCAGAAATATCGATAGGCAATCCTCATGACAGAAGAAACCAATACCGGCGCAGCCGCCGCAACAGAAACTCCGGCCGCCGCTCAGCAGTTCGCACTCCAACGCGTGTACCTAAAGGATTTGTCTTTCGAGTCTCCCATGGGCGTAAAGGCCTTCATGAAGGAGTGGAAGCCAGCGGTTAACCAAGAGCTGAATACCAAAGCGGCGAAAATTGATGCCGAGAATTACGAAGTGGTTTTAACCCTAACCATTACCGTTAGCATCGGTGAAGAAACGGCTTTCCTAGTTGAAGTACAGCAGGCGGGTTTGTTCCATATCAATGGTCTGCCGGAGCAGGCGTTGCCACAGCTGCTGAACACGGCTTGCCCACAAATATTATTCCCTTACGCGCGCGAAGCTGTTGATAGCATCGTGGTGAAGGGAAGCTTCCCAGCCTTGATGTTGCCACCGGTAAATTTCGATGCGCTATTTGCGCACGCGGTGCAGCAGGCAAAGGCGCAGCAAGCTGGCGCCAAGGAAGCTGCTACAGAGCAATAATTCTTATTGCGACTAAAAGCGGCGCTTCGGCGCCGTTTTTTTTGCCGCTTCTGCGCATCTTGCTGTTTTTCACTTGGCAAGCATCCAGTGCAAGGGGCAAACTGCGGTTACTAAATTTAACAGCGAACCCCCGTTGCTATGCGTCGAAGTATCACCCGCAAATTGCTCCGAACTTTCAGCTGCTTGTGCTTTGCGGGTGCGACGCTGGTTCATGGCGAGGTGTTATTAACCGGCGTTGACGGTGAGTTGGCAGACAATATTAAAGCCCATCTCACCATTACTGCGGAAGACTGTAAGGCGCCTCGGTGGCGACTACAACAGCGGCGCAAAAGTGCCGACGAACAGGTTGGGCAAGCACTGAATGCCTACGGCTATTACAGTTATCAGCTTAAGCTGAGTTTTTCCGAGGTTGAAAACTGCTGGCAGCTGAACGTCGAAGTCGCGCCAGGTGAGCGCGTTAGGCTGCGCAATGTACGGGTTCAGGCAATTGATCGCCCTTTGGATCTGGACGCGACCATCGTCGATCTGCTGCAAAGCCCGCCGCTTATGGCGGGTCAACCGTTAAAGCACAGCGATTACGATAATTATAAAACCGCGCTGTTAGACAGCGTGCGAGCTCAAGGCTACTGGCGAGCAAAGTTTAGCGATGCAGAGCTGGCCATCTATCCTGATCAATTTTCAGCGGACGTGAAGTTAACCCTAGAATTCGGCGCCCGCTATTATTTTGGCGCCTATGAATTCTCGGCCTCGCCGCTCGACCAAGATCTCTTGCTGCGCTTGGCCGGTGCCGCGGAGGGCGAGCCTTACTCTGCCGAGGCGCTACAAGATATTTATAGTCGCCTGCAAGGCAGTGATTACTTCCAACAGGTGTTGTTAAACCCACGCGTGGATAGCACAGGCCAAAGCGTGGTGGTGCCCATTGCTGTGGATGTGGGTATGAAAAGCCAAACTAGTTTTGGTGCGGGTATCGGTTATTCCACCGATCAAAAAATGCGCGTGCGCGCGGATTATCAGAATCGATATTTTAATGCCAAGGGGCATAAATGGCGGGTTGATGCACTCTACTCGCAAACCCTGCAGGAATTGGGTGGCACCTACACCATTCCTCGCCAAGAGGCAGCGCGCGAGTGGTATGAAATCAGTGGCGGCTGGGTGCGAGAAAACACCGTGAGCTATGAAAGCCAGGCCACCACTACGCGCATTCGCGCGGTGGAGGCACTGCCACAGGATTGGATTTTGAACACCGGCGTGAATGTTCGCTATGAATCCTATGTTATTGGTTCAGAAGAGCCAGATGAGCAGTGGTTAGTTGTACCCGGTGTTGGCGTGAGCTGGGTCAACGCCAATAACGAAGTGCGCCAGACGCTGGGTGTTAGGGTCGAAGCGGAAGTGACGGCAAGTAGCCAGTATTGGTTATCCGGCACGGATTTCGCGCAGCTGAGGGTCAAAACAAAATTCATTTTACCTCTGTCGGAGAAGGGGCGTTTGCTCCTGCGCGGTGAAGTGGCGGGCACCTTAAAAGATGATTTTTCCGAGCTGCCGCCCTCGGTTCGTTTCTTCACCGGTGGCGATAACAGCATTCGCGGTTACGAATATAATTCCCTGGGTACCACGAATGATGAGGGTGAAGTGATCGGCGGTAGCCACCTCGCCGTTGCAAGTTTGGAGTATGACTATTTGTTTTTACCGAGCTGGTCGGCATCAGTGTTTTATGATGCCGGCGATGCCTTTGATACCGTGTTTGCGCTTAAGCGCGGGGTCGGCATTGGCTTGCGTTGGTATTCGCCGGTTGGGCCTTTGCGCATCGATATCGCCAGCCCACTCGACAGCGAGGATAACTACCGCTTCCATATCTCAGTGGGGGCCGATCTGTAAATGGTTTGGCTGCGACGACTCTCTATTGTATTTGGCTCTGCCCTGTTACTGCTGGTAATCGTTCCATTTTTGCTTTGTTCTTGGTTAATTTTTACCACCCAAGGTGCTCAGTGGGGGGTGCGTCAAGCCCTGCCCTATGTACCGGTTAAGGTTACCTTTACTCAGTTGGATGGCAGCTTATGGTCTGGCTTAATTGTGCGCCAGCTCGCCGTTGAAGCACGGGATGACTCTTTAGGTTTTGAATCTGTTACAGCTAGTGAGCTTTCATTTTCATGGCAACCATTGGCGCTCTTGACCGGTCGTATTCAAATTAATCAAATCGACATTAAACAATCTGATATCCGGCTCGCGGACCAGGCGAACGCAGAGCCGAAGCCTAAAGCCGGTAGCATAGAATTTCCTGAGTTAGATCTCCCTTTTAACCTGGAAGTGCAGGCCCTGCGCGCGCGGGGTGTTCGCCTTGCCACAGCGACGGGGCTGGAAAATATACCCGATCTTGATGCCAAATTTTGGTTGGGCGGCAACCAGCTTATTTTATCTGGCCTGAAACTAAACTACGGTCAAATTGACTATGAATTGTCGGGCCGAGCGCGTTTTTCCAAGACGATAAATTTTTCCGTAAAAGTACCTTCGCACGGCGTAAACAGCTCGGGCGAATGTACCGGTGGTGTCCACCTAAGCTGCAGTGCGCAACTGGTGTGGAAAGATTTTAGCCACCCTATTACCGACGATATGCAAAGCCCTAGCGGCGATCTCACGCTGGAATTGGACGGCGATCGATTATCGGTAAAGGGCGAGGCCGATTATATTTGGTCGTACGAATATGCACCCATCGACACACGCGTACACATCGAAGGTCTTGTGGATTTTGCGAGTTCACAGGCCAGTGTCGCGTCTTTTACCGGCACCTTTGCCGGCGGCGAGGTCAAGGCAAGAGGTACATTAAGTTGGCAGGAAGATTTTAGCCTAGCGCTCGATGTGGAAGGCGAAAATGTCTCCTTGGCGCATTGGTTACCGGAGGCGATGCAAGAGTCGCAAGCCAGCTTGCACGCCAAGTTGGCCTTGTCGGTGCCGGATAAAGGTGTGCAGATGAGACTCGACGTGCCGGCCATGAATGTCAACTTTGGTGCTAAGCCGCTGCGCGGTGGTTTTACCCTGGTGTTGAATGAGCGGGAGGTAAAAGTCGAGCAACTGAATTTTATCGCCCCGGGCAGTAAAATTAACGTGGCCGCAGCCTTGGGTTTTAACGATGAGTTTGCTGTGCGTGCGGTTATTGACAGCGCCAAATTACAAGATTTAATTCCCGAACTATCGGGCAAAGCAAATGTAAATGTCGATGCGAAAGGCAATATCTATACCCCCAATGTAACCTTAAACGCCGAGACGGAAAATCTGCGCTTGGGCAATTTGTTTGCGCAATCAGCGTCGCTCGAGATTGGGTTGCAAGTGGACTCGGGCTTAAAGGTATCGGGTTCAGCTTCGTCGCCCGCTTTGACCGATATGCTGCGCGCCCTGCGCATAGAGCAACTCAGCGGTGCAGTCGATGGCATGCGCTTGGATACTACAAGCTTAGGTAGTGCTAGATTTTCTTTAGCGGGCAGGCTGGAAAAGCATGAGCTAACGGTCACCGGTAGCCAACTACTCGGGCAGTTTGATCTCGATGATTTACATTTGGCTGGTTCGGTAAAACTCGCCCAGGCGGACGATATCGACACTATCCTGGCCAGTTCTTCTTGGCAGGCGCAAATAAAGCGTTTTTCGTTTAGGGATCAATGGTTCGCTGCTGCGTGGACCTTGGCTGCGCCGAGTCGCGGCGAAATTTCCGCGGCCGCCTTGGTTTGGCAGCCCCTGTGTTTATCTCAATCGACCTTATCTCTGTGCTTAGATAAATTAACCCTAACGGATTGGCATAAGTTGAATATATCGGGCGATGTGAGTGGTTTTTATTTAGACCGAGAGCGCTCGCTGTTTCCCGAGTGGTATGAGCAGTTGCCGCTGGAGTGGAAGCTCAATGGTGAGTTGATTGGCCGTTGGCAATTGGATGCGGATTTTGGTCAGAGCGCGATCGACAAACTATTGTTATCGGCACAGGTAGAAGCGGTTAAGACGAGCATGATCTATACCGAGAGCGACGAGCCGTCACTGGTATTGCCGGTGGAGAAATTTTTCATTGCATTAAAAGGTGATGAACATAAATTGTCGCTCGGCGGCGAGATGATCTTCGATCAAGATCAAAGCTTGGTGCTCGTTGGCGACGTAAAACAATGGCAAACGCCCGAGCGCGCCGTGGCTTTAAATGTGAAAGGTGGTGTCGGGCAGCTGGCATATTTGCAGCCGTTTTTGCCGGGGCAGCGAGACTTGGTGGGCGTGGCCCAGGCAGACATTAGCGTGTTGATTCCCAGTGGCTCTGATCAACTGCAATATCAAGGCAAGGTCGTGGTCTCGGATGCGGGCATGTCGCTACCGGCGTCGGGTACCCAACTCTCCGCTTGGCAACTCGTGTTAGAAGCCGAGCGCGGCGATCTTATCTTAAATGCCAATGGCAAAGTGGGCGAGGGCTTGGCCCGCGTCGAAGGCCGGGTATTGTCAGAAAAGCTTAACGATCAACAGATGTTTCAGGCTGAGCTCGATATCTCAGGAAAGAATATCCACTTAGTGAATTTACCCGACGTGCAACTTATTGCCGACCCGTCGCTGAAAATGTCGGGCAATGGCTTGCGCTGGCACTTAACGGGCGACATTCGCGTACACGATTCATCCATGGTGCTGCGCGAGTTGCCGGTGAGTGCCGCTGGGGTGTCTGAGGATGCGGTGGTGTATGGACGAGACGAGCCAGAATCAAAGACCGGCTTGATAGAATTTACCTCCGAGGTGGTGTTGGGTTTCGATAAAAATGTTGCCTTTGAAGGCTTCGGCCTCAGCACAGATGTGGGTGGCGAGCTGCGCTTTACCCGCGATCAAATGCGCCTAAATCAAGTGCACGGTGTCGTGCTTTTAACCAATGGGCGATTTCGAAGCTATGGCCAAAAATTAGATATTGAAAGTGGCCAAATCATTTTTTCGGGCCCTATCGATAACCCAGCTTTGTCGGTACTGGCGGTGAGAAAAGTCGATGACATAGTGGTGGGTATTCAGTTGGCTGGCTCGGCCAAGCACCCGAAGACCGAATTGTATTCGGACAAGGCTATGAGCGAGGCCGATATTTTATCTTATATGGTGAGCGGCAAGCCCATATCTCAGTCTGGTGCTGGCGAAGTTGTCGATATGCAATCGGCCGCGCTAGGTTTGGGTTTGAAACAGGCCTTGCCACTGTTGCAGCGTATCGGGGGCGAGTTCGGTATTTCCGATATTACGGTAGAGGATGGTAGCGACGGTGGTAGTTCCATCGCGGCCGGTAAGCGCATTACCGATAAGCTCTATGTTAAATATGTTTATGGTTTGCTCGGCGCCGCTGGAAATTTTGTAGTGCAATATAAAATTTCTGATCAACTGGGCATCGAGACTACCTCTGGGGATTCACAGGCAATCGATTTAACTTATCGCTGGGATTCAACACCGCCAGAACCAGAAAAAAAGGCACCTGTTAGCGAGTCGACACCGATTCCCTAAGCCCGCTCGCTTGTCATCCAATCTTCATGGCGCTGTCATGTAGCCGTCATGGGCCTAGCCAAGAATGTTAGGCATGATGAAAAATACCTTGCTGTTTCTAAATCATGCAGACATTAGATTTTTTCTAATGGTCAACGCCTTTTTACGGCATTCGATGTTTCAGAAGGCGGCGAGGGTTATTTCGACGCTGGCCGACGGGCCACTTTATCTTATTTCCGCCATCGCCATTTTCTTACTAGAGCCTGAATTTGGCGGTCAGTTTTTTATCACTGGTTTGATCGCTTTCGGCTTAGAAGTACCGCTATACATGAGCCTTAAACGGGCATTCAAACGCGCCCGCCCCTTTAATCAGCTGGACTGTTGGCACGGCTTATCGCCGGCCGACGAATTTAGCTTCCCCTCTGGCCATACCGCTGCCGCCGCTGTGTTCGCCGGCCTGTTGGGTTGCTTCTATCTAGAGATAAATACGTTGCTGGCCATGTATGTGGTACTGGTCGGCGCCTCGCGTGTCACCCTCGGGGTGCATTTCCTAGGCGATATTCTCGCCGGTGCATTACTTGGGTTGGCCTGTGTGGCGCTGGCGGTGCAAAGTGTTTCGATGATCGGTATTTGGGGCTAGATGATTTTATGAAAAGAGTACTTTTTGGCGTTCAGGCGACGGGAAATGGTCATATCACGCGCGCCAATGTGTTAGTGCCTAAACTCCGAAAAATTGGCTTCGAGGTCGATGTTTTACTGAGCGGGCGCGAGCGGCAAAAATTATTTGGTTTAGAAGCCTTTGGTCACTATCGAACGCGGCGGGGCTTTTCTTTCGTGTTGGATGACGGCCGGGTAAATGCACTGCGCACCTTGTGCCAATCGGATATTGGCCGCTTTATTCGCGACGTCAAAGACCTCGACGTGCACAACTATGATTTGGTGTTAACAGACTTTGAGCCGGTGACGGCCTGGGCGGCGAAAATTCAGGGTAAAAAGTGTATCGGTATCGGCCATCAGTATGCCTTTAACTACCCCGTACCCAAACAACCTTTTCACTATGCGTCAAAGACCATTATGAAAAATTTTGCCCCGGCCGATGTGGAGATTGGATTGCATTGGAATGCCTTCGGGGCGCCAATTCTTCCGCCAATAATAGAGCCGGGCTTAGGCTACTGCGCGCCGCGTTGGAAGTCATATTTGGTGTATTTACCCTTTGACGATGTGCCCCGTGTAACCGCATTTTTACGCCGCTACCCAAATTATCACTTTATCTACTATGCGCCGGTGAGTGAGGTGGTCGACAGTGAAAATATCACCATCAAACCCTATTCGCGCACGAGTTTTAAGCAGGATTTGATGTCGGTTGAAGGCGTGGTGTGCGGCGCGGGTTTTGAATTGCCATCAGAGGTGTTGGCACTGGGGAAAAAATTGTTGGTGCAGCCGCTTGAGGGCCAGTTTGAGCAGCAGTGCAATGCCAAGGCGCTAACCCTATTGGCCAGTGCCCATGTGATGCGCCGATTTGACGATCGAGTGATGAAGCGCTTCTTACGCGCGCCGGCACCGGCGCCGATAAAATACCCCGATGTGGCGCAGGCATTGGTGGAGTGGTTGGCCGACGGTGCTCGAGAGCCGGTCTCAGGTTTGTCTAATCGCCTATGGGCTAGCACGGAAAGTCAGCAGAGTAGCGCGGCCTCGCGCTTGGGCACCGCTTGGGCGCTTTAGCCGCCCAAGTCTGACTTCGCGCTGGTTGATTAATCTTCCTCTTGGTTGTCGTCGGCGCTGTCGTCGTTCATGCCCAGTTCTTTCAGCTTGCGCGTTAGGGTGTTGCGGCCCCAGCCTAATAGATTTGCCGCGTCGCGCTTGCGCCCGGCGGTGTGTTTTAGCGCCGTTTCGATTAGGGCTCGTTCAAAGGCCGGCACCGCCTGGCTTAAAATATCTTGTTGGCCGCGCGCTAGCGCTTGATCAGCCCAAGCCCGTAGCGCTTTGTCCCACTCGCTATTTTGTAGGCCCTTATCCTGCGCTTCTAACAGTTCTGGCGGTAAGTCGTCGGCTTGCACTTCGCGTCCAGACGCCATCACCGTAATCCAGCGGCAGGTGTTTTCCAATTGCCGAACATTGCCCGGCCAATTCAAATTACACAGCACATTTTCCGCTTCGGTTTGCAGGGTTTTTGCTTCAACGCCGAGTTCACGCGCGGCTTTCTGCAGGAAAAATTGCGCCAGTTTAGGCACGTCCTCGCGCCGTTCGGCGAGCTTTGGAATATGAATGCGGATGACGTTTAGACGGTGGAATAAATCTTCGCGAAAGCGGTGGTCCTGCACCAGCTTTTCTAAGTTTTGGTGCGTGGCTGCAATAATGCGCACATTCACTTTTACCGGTGTGTGGCCCCCTACGCGATAAAATTCGCCGTCTGCCAATACCCGTAAAAGTCGAGTCTGGGTGTCGGCGGGCATATCGCCAATTTCGTCGAGAAATAAGGTGCCGCCGTTGGCCTGCTCAAAGCGGCCTTGGCGCTGACCGCCAGCGCCGGTGAAGGCGCCTTTTTCATGGCCGAATAATTCAGATTCAATCAGATCTTTTGGAATAGCCGCCATATTCAGCGCGATAAACGGCGCTTGTTTTCTTGGGCTATGGCGATGCAGTGCTCGGGCCACGAGTTCTTTACCAGTACCCGATTCGCCATTGATCAGCACGGTGATGTTGGATTGAGACAGGCGACCGATTGCGCGAAAAACTTCCTGCATGGCCGGCGCTTCGCCAATAATTTCCGTGCTCACTTCATCTTCCGCGTCAACCACCGGTGCCTGAGCTTTTTGCTCCTGCGCATGCGCCAGTGCTCGCTTGGTGACGGCCACGGCTTCATCCACGTCAAAGGGTTTGGGCAGGTATTCAAAGGCGCCGCCTTGATAGGCTTGTACGGCGCTGTCGAGGTCTGAGTGCGCGGTCATAATAATAACCGGCACCGCTGGATGAGACGCATGTATCTTTTCTAACAGCGCCAAGCCATCGATGCCAGGCATGCGAATATCGCTCACGATAGCGTCGGGTATGTCGCGCGACAGTTGCTCAATGATGCCTTCGCCGGACTCGAAACTGCGCGTCTCTAGGCCCGCCTGCTGTAGCGATTTTTCCAACACCCAGCGGATTGATCGGTCGTCGTCGATGATCCATACACGATTAGTTTTTTGCATTGGGCTGTTCCGCTTTTGGTTGTTCCATTGGGATATAGATTGTGAATTGGGTTTGGCCTGGCCGGCTCTCGCATTCGATTAAGCCGTGATGCTGGTTGATTAACTGCAGTGCAATGGCGAGACCGAGCCCCGTACCTTCGGCCCGACCTGAGATCATCGGGTAAAAAATGTCTTCGATAATTTCCGGTGCAATGCCGGGGCCATTGTCGATCACATCGATGCGGCAAATTAAATTGTGATGGCTGCGGCCAATGGTAAATTGGCGTTGGATACGCGTGCGCAAGGCGATATGGCCGTCCGTCACGTTGTTCTCTTGCAAGGCCTGCATGGCGTTGCGCACCACATTGAGGGTGGCTTGTACGAGTTGCTCGGCATCGCCAGGCAGGTCTGGAATGCTGGGATCGTAGTCGCGGCTGATGGCGACCCTGCCGCCACTTTCCACCCCCACCAGCACGCAGACGCGCTCGAGTACTTGATGGATATTAATAGGGGCAAAGGTGGGTGGTTGACGCGGCCCGAGCATGCGATCGACCAAATTGCGCAGCCGGTCGGCCTCGTCGATGATGACCTGTGTGTATTCCTTCAGATCGCCGTCTTCCAGCTCGCGCGCGAGCAATTGTGCCGCACCGCGGATGCCGCCGAGCGGGTTCTTAATTTCGTGCGCCATGCCACGCACGAGGTTGCGGCTGGTGTCCTGGGCCGACAAAATCGCCTCTTCGCGCGAAATACGTAGTAGGCGATCCAGTGGCTGAATTTCTATCAGCAGGCCAACCGGGTGGTTAATGGGCGTGACCGTATAATCCACCGTTAAGTGGGTGCCGCTGCCCAGCGTCCATTCAGCTCGACGGCGGGTAAATTGGTGTTGTTCGCTCAGGGCTTCCTGCAAATCTTTCAGCGCCGCTTCCGATTCGTGCACGAAGTTAACCAATTGCGCGCCTTCAACCCTTTCGCCACTTACCGCTAACAGCACTTCCGCCGCTGGGTTGATGTATTGAATGCGTAGGTTGGTGTCTGTCACCACCACGGCCGTATTGAGGTTGTCGAGTAGCGTTATAAAAGACAATTCGGATTTGGTCACGGCTCCACCTTTAATGCCCTCGGGCAGAAGTGATCTACCCTGCAAAAACCAAACCAAGTTAGTAAAAGGTTAATGAAGGGGCAAAGGTGGTTCGGCACTCACCTTTTTGGCGCTTTGAGCCTAACGCAGAAAAACCTAGCGCACCAGTTTGGTGCGCTAGGTTTTTTTTGGGTTTCTTTTGGTGCCAGTGCGGGCGCCGGCTAGTTACCGGACTTGGGTTTGGCCTTTGGAACTGTGGTTCGGTGAGAATACACAGTGATGGGCGCCGACTCGGCGAGTATCTGATCCTCGCTGTCGTAAATAATAACGCTGACCTGGTGCTCGCCGCGCTCAACCTCGGGCAGTGTGATACTCGAGCCGGTGGTGCTGCTGCCCACGGGGCTGCCGTTGGACAGCAGTTGCGCACGCACCCCGTCGACCAGCGGTTGGTTGACCATGAAGGCGACGGTGAGGTTGCGTTCGCCGGGCGTTAGGTAGGTTTCATTTTCGGGCGAGGTGATGTGCACCCGGTAGTCGAGTGCTGGTTTTTCAGCTTTAGATTGGCGTGTATTCGGGCGGGCGCTGATGGGCGGTGCGGTATTAATCTCGCGCATCTCGACACTTTCAGCGTCGTCGCTGGGCCTGTCGGTGTACACAGTTCTACCGTTTTCATCGGTGGTTTTATAGACCTGAGCCATGGCGATGGCGCTCATGCTGAGTGCGATGGCGGCGGCGATGAGTAATTTCATGTTTATCTTCCCCTGATCACGAAGATTTTCAGTATACCTCAGACAAACAAAAGGCCCGCAAGTTTCCTTGCGAGCCCCGAGTCGAGCGGGTCAGATGGTGCTCCTGCTGGTCTGACACTTCCGCCTTCCGTGGCGGTCGTAAATCTAACCTTACACAGAGTAGTAGAGTTCGAATTCTACTGGGTGTGGGGTCATGTTGATCTTCTGAATCTCTGCTTCTTTCAGTTCGATGTAAGAATCGATGAAATCGTCGGAGAAAACGCCGCCGCGGGTTAAGAACTCGCGGTCTGCATCCAGTGCTGCCAAGGCTTCTTCCAAGCTTGAACAAACAGTTGGAATTTCAGCTTCTTCTTCTGGTGGCAGATCGTATAGATCTTTAGTGGCAGCATCGCCTGGGTGAATCTTGTTCTGCACGCCGTCGATACCCGCCATCAACAGTGCCGCGAAGCACAGGTAAGGGTTGGCCGTTGGGTCTGGGAAGCGAGTTTCGATACGCTTGGCTTTTTCGCCCACAACGTAAGGAATGCGGATGGATGCAGAGCGGTTGCGCGCCGAGTAAGCCAGCATGACTGGGGCTTCGAAACCTGGAACCAAACGCTTGTAAGAGTTGGTTGAGGCGTTACAGAAGGCGTTCAATGCTTTCGCGTGCTTGATGATACCGCCAACATAGTAAAGGGCAGTTTCAGACAGGCCAGCATAAGCGTCGCCGGCAAACTGGTTCTTGCCGTTCTTGGAGAAAGACTGGTGCACGTGCATGCCAGAGCCGTTGTCGCCGATCAGAGGCTTAGGCATGAAGGTCGCGGTTTTGCCGTAGGCGTGCGCAATGTTGTGCACGCAGTACTTTAAAATTTGCACTTCGTCAGCTTTCTTAACCAGGGTGTTGGCACCTACACCAATTTCACACTGGCCAGCGTTGGCCACTTCGTGGTGGTGAATTTCAATCTCAAGGCCCATGGCTTCCATGGCATTACACATAGCGCCGCGGATGTCGTGCAGGCTGTCTACCGGTGCAACGGGGAAGTAACCGCCTTTAACGCGTGGGCTATGGCCGTGTTTGCCTTCAACGTCGTCGCCTGAAGACCAAGCTGCTTCTTCAGATTTGATTTTGTAGAAAGCGCCGCCCATTGAGCTGTTGAAATGTACGCTATCGAAGATGAAGAACTCGGGCTCTGGGCCGAACAAAGCGGTATCGCCTAAACCGGTTGACGCCAGGTACTGCTCGGCGCGCAGGCCGATAGAGCGTGGGTCGCGGTCGTAGCCTTGCATGGTTGATGGCTCAACGATGTTACAGCGAATGTTAATAGTGGCTTCTTCGTAGAAGGGGTCCAGTACGGCTGTTTCGTCATCGGGCATCAAAATCATGTCGGATTCGTTAATGCCTTTCCAGCCAGAGATGGAAGAGCCGTCGAACATTTTACCGTCTTCGAAGAAAGAGTCGTTTACGCAGTTAGATGGGTAGGTAACGTGCTGCTCTTTGCCGCGAGTATCGGTGAAGCGCAAGTCGATCCATTTGGCTTCGTGTTCTTTGATCAGGTCTAGAGTTTTTGACATGGATGCCTCCGAGTTGTCAGAACCGGTTGAAATAAGTTGTTTGTTGCGTCGCGCCCTTCTAACTTTCGCTGTCATCTGGCCTGTGCAGTCTAGGGCGCCGATGAAGGGTTATTCAGGAGTGGCAAAATATATGCCAAAACTGTTTTGGATTAAAGTGCCAGTTTATAAGGCTGTCAGCGTGAAGTCGGAGCGAGGTTGATGTGTTTTTCGACCCTTTTTGGTGCGCCATATTTTGGTGTGCACCTTAATGGTGCTTTCCGGGTGTTTGAGTGTTGCAAAATGAGTGTTTAGTCGATGTGTCGCGCCTATGTATAATGCGCACCCCGTAAAAACTTAGGCCACCACCATGATGGGTGGCGTGGAGACTCCATGCATTTTATCGTCAAACTATTCCCTGAAATAACCATTAAAAGCCCGCCAGTGCGCAAGCGCTTCATCAAACAGTTGCGCGATAACCTGCGCTCCCAATTGGTGCAGGTGGATACGGGTATTAAGGTAGAGCGGGATTGGGAAAAGATCGAAGTACTGGCGCCTGGCAACGACGAATTGCTGTCGGCCCGCATCAGCGATGTTCTGGCGCGCACCCCCGGCATTGCTAACTTCGTGCGCGTGCAGCCTTTTCCGCTCGGCGATATGCACGATGTGTTCGAGAAAACCTTGTCGGTGTGGGGCCCCTTACTGGAAGGCAAAACCTTTTGCGTGCGCGCCAAGCGCACCGGCAGCCACGAGTTTTCCTCTATCGACGTGGAGCGCTATGTCGGCGGTGGTTTGAATCAGCACTCCGGCGCAAAGGGTGTGAAATTAAAAAATCCCGATGTGGTCGTTAAAATCGAAATTCGCGACGACAACTTATACGTCATCGAGGAGCAAACCCCAGGGCTGGGTGGCTTCCCCATCGGCTCGCAAGAGGGGGTGTTGTCTTTGATCTCCGGCGGATTTGACTCCACCGTTGCCAGCTATTTGATGATCAAGCGCGGCATTCGCACCCACTATTGCTTCTTTAATTTGGGCGGTAGAGCGCACGAGTTAGGGGTGAAGGAAGTGGCTTTCTTTCTGTGGAATAAATACGGCTCGTCGCACCCGGTTAAATTTGTCTCTGTGCCCTTCGAAGGCGTCATCAGCGAAATTTTACAAAACGTAGACAACTCCTACATGGGGGTTGTGCTCAAGCGCATGATGTTGCGCGCGGCGAGCAAGGTGGCGGCGGAGCTGGACATTCAGGCGCTGGTCACGGGCGAGGCGGTGGCGCAGGTATCGAGTCAAACCCTGCCGAATTTAGCGGCGATCGATGCGGTCACCGATACCCTAGTACTGCGCCCGCTGATCGTGATGGACAAGGGCGATATTATCGATATCTCCCGCGCCATAGGCACCGAAGACTTTGCCGCGTCCATGCCTGAGTATTGCGGCGTTATCTCGGTTAAACCGACCACCAAAGCCAAAATGGACAAGGTTCTCGCGGCCGAGGCAAAGTTTGATTTTGACGTGCTGGAGCAGGCGATCAGTACCCGCAAAACGCAGTTTATTCAAGATGTGGTGGCTGATTTAGAGGCAACGGTGGTCAAGGTGGATGTGGTTGCCGACGCCAGCGCCAGCGTGGTGATCGATATCCGTCATCCCAACGAAGAAGAGTTGCGGCCGCTGCGCTTGGCTAATGTCGAGGTGCAAAAAATACCCTTCTTCAGCCTAAATACCCGCTTTGCTGGGCTCGACCCCAGCCGTCAATACCTGTTGTATTGCGATAAAGGGGTGATGAGCCAATTGCACGCCGAGCATTTAAAGGATGCCGGGCACCCCAATGTTGGCGTCTATCGGCCAGAACAGCAGGCCGCTGGGTGTACTCTTGCGCCCTGATATGGTCCGTTTAAGCCTAGTGTTTGGCGTTTAGTGATTAGTTAGATTCTGTTGCAGCGGTGGGTGCTGCAATGAAATCTAACTGTAATTGATGCTTGTTATAAATAGCTTGGCCTGTGTCGCTGTTGGCAACGCGCAACAGCGCCCGCTCTAACGCTTGATGAATCGCTTCGTGGTTGTCGATATTTTTGTTGATGCACAGCAAAATATCGAGCGCGGCTAACTCAACGCTGCGATAGGGAAAGCCCGGTGGCGAGCGCTGTAGCAGCATGTCCATATTTTCTTTGAAGTTTACCACCAGGCCGGCTCGGCCCTTGCTGAATAGACTACTGACCACAGTGTCTCGGTTGCTGTCGTCGCGCTTGACGCTCGCCGGTAACAGGTTAATCAGGCTGCCGCTGGTAGAATAAGGCGCGTACACCAGCTCATCGGTAAGGTCGTCCGGGCCCTGAATATTGGGGTGTAGCTGGGGATTGATGTAGAGCGTCGGTTTTACCTGAGTTAGCGCTTCACTGCTACAGAGGTAGTGCGCTTGCATGGGAGAAATGAATCGCCTGCTGACCAGTGAAATCTGCATTTGCCCCGTGCTGGCCGCGTTGATCATCCGTTGGCGCGGTATTTGTTGGTAGATTATCGCCAGGTCAATATCCTGCGCAGCGGCGCGCAGCAGGTCGATGGTTACGCCTTGGGCTTCGCTATCGGCTTTGTCGGGTTGATATTGGAAGGGTGGCAGTTTGACGAAGTTGTAAGTGAGTGGCTCCGCACCGTTCGCCGGCCCCGCTAATAACGCTGTAATAAGCGCGACGCAAGCCGACCGCCAAAGCGCTGAAATGCAGGTCCATCCGCCAAATAAAAGAAACTTTTCGGTCAAGGTTACGCCTTTTAGAAGTGTTGTTTACAGTTTAGATGAATGAGATGCCAATGTTCAATTTTCAGATTCATTGCATTGCTGACTGTTTATTGAGCACCGACACCGGTATAATGCGCGCCCTTTGTTTTACATCCTTATTTTTCAAGAGACTCCTGTTGTGATCGAGAAACTACGTAATATTGCCATCATCGCCCACGTTGACCATGGCAAGACCACCCTTGTGGACAAGCTGCTGAGCCAGTCCGGTACCCTCGATCGCAAGAGTGCAGGCACCGAGCGCATCATGGACTCCAACGACCAAGAGCGTGAGCGCGGTATTACCATTTTGGCGAAAAACACCGCCATTGAGTGGAACGGCTACCACATTAATATCGTGGATACCCCCGGCCACGCCGATTTCGGCGGCGAAGTTGAGCGCGTGCTGTCCATGGTGGACTGTGTGTGTTTGCTGGTTGACGCCGTTGACGGCCCCATGCCACAAACCCGCTTCGTCACCTCTAAGGCCTTCGAAAAGGGCTTGAACCCCATTGTTGTGATCAACAAGGTGGATCGTCCAGGCGCGCGTCCGGATTGGGTAATGGATCAAGTGTTTGACTTGTTCGACCGCTTAGGCGGCACCGACGAGCAGTTGGACTTTCCGGTGATTTACGCCTCGGCGTTAAACGGTATTGCCGGTATGGAACTGGACAATATGGCCGAAGATATGACGCCCCTGTTCCAGCTAATCGTCGACAAAGTGAAGCCGCCAGCGGTTGACCGCGACGGTCCGCTGCAGATGCAAATTTCTGCCCTGGATTACAACTCCTACGTTGGCGTTATCGGCGTCGGCCGTATTACCCGCGGTAGCATCAAAACCAACGAGCAAGTGGTTGTGGTTGGCATCGATGGCAAGCAGCGCAAGGGCAAGATTCTTCAAGTGATGGGCTACCACGGTCTCGAGCGTGTTGAAGTGCCACAGGCTTACGCCGGCGATATCGTGTGTATCACCGGTATCGAAGGTTTAAATATTTCCGACACAGTGTGTAACCCGCAAGCCGTAGAAGCTATGCCGGCGCTGATGGTCGACGAGCCAACGGTAAGCATGACCTTCCAAGTAAACGATTCACCGTTTGCCGGTAAAGAAGGCAAGTTCGTGACCTCGCGCAATATCAAAGACCGCTTGGATCAGGAGTTGATCCACAACGTGGCGCTGCGCGTTAAGCAAGGCGACACCGCCGATAAGTTTATCGTGTCGGGTCGCGGCGAATTGCACTTGTCGGTACTGATTGAAAACATGCGTCGCGAAGGTTTCGAGCTAGGTGTGTCGCGCCCTGAAGTAATTCAGAAAGAGATCGATGGCGTCATCATGGAGCCCTTCGAACAGGTAGTGATTGATGTTGAAGAGCAGCATCAAGGCGCCATCATGTCTGAGTTAGGTTTGCGTAAAGCCGAGCTAACTAACATGGAGCCAGATGGGCAAGGTCGCGTTAAGTTGGAATTCATGGCGCCGTCGCGCGGCTTGATCGGCTTCCGCGGTTTGTTCCTGACCCTGACCTCCGGTTCAGGCATCATGACCAGCATCTTCGATCACTACGGCCCGGTTAAAGATGGCGAAGTGGCCAAGCGAATAAACGGCGTGTTGGTGTCTATGGTTAAGGGTAAAACTCTGGCCTATGGCTTATACCCGCTGCAAGATCGCGGTCGCTTGTTCCTCGGTGCCGCAGTTGAAGTTTACGAAGGTCAAATTGTGGGCTTGCACAGTCGCGGTAACGACCTAGTGGTAAACCCGACTAAGGCCAAGCAGCTGACTAACGTGCGCGCCTCGGGTACTGATGAAGCACTGACTTTGTCGCCACCGGTGCGTCATACACTCGAGCAAGCACTTGAGTTCATTGAAGACGATGAGTTGGTTGAAGTGACGCCGCAAAGTATTCGTCTGCGTAAAAAGCTATTGACGGAAAACGAGCGCAAGCGCTCGAAGAAGTAAGCCTCGATAGTAAAAAAAGCCGGCAATGCCGGCTTTTTTTATGTGTTTAAAAACGCGGGGGTTACCAAGCTAAAGACAATGCGGCAACCAGTGTATTTGAATGCATGCCGGTGGCGTTTTTAGTATCGATATTCAAATAGGAAATGTTAACGCTGGTGGCGCGATTAAGTGGGTGAACATAGCTTAACTTCCAACCGGTATCGCGTTTATCGTCATTTTTTTCAACGCCGTTCACTTGGTTCTCACCGCCGTAGTCATAACCCATGCTAAGCGCTAGCCACTGGCCAGGACTAAAGCTGCGGATTAGATGGGCGTGCATAATATACAGCGGCTTTTGACTCAGGGTTTTGCCGCCAAAGAAATCATCATTGTCGCCATAGAAGCCAATTTCACCGGTGATTTCTGCGCTCCATGGTCCGCGCGAATGGGTAACGCCAAGTTGCGGTCTGATGGCGTAGCGATTTTGACCTAAGTTGATGAGTTTATCGCTGTGATAATCTCCAGTGGGCAGGCGAAATACCACGCCTGCGCCCACAATCGTTTCGCTTTGCGCGCCGGCGCGGTAGGCACCAAATGCTTTGCCGGCGAGAGGTGGTGCTCCGTATAAATTCGTGGAGAAGCGCACGAAAGTGTCGCCGAAGCCTTGGCGTGAGGTAGAAGCTGGGCTGCCATCGAGTAAACCGGACCATTTTCCGCGCATGAAGGGCTGGGTAACGTCTACCCGCGCCGACTTGCCAAAGGCCTCGAAGCTTCGGATATATTTAGCCGCCACAACATCTAAAGACATTTTTACATCTTCAAGCTTCAAGGTTGGGTCAAAAGCGATATCGGCGTCAGTGTGGGCAAAGGCGATGCCAGCAAAGTTGCGATCCATGGGTAGGTGGCTCCACATTCTCGGCTGTGGCTCAACGGCAAAGCTTGGTGTAGCTTGCATCGCTAAGAGCAATAGGCTCACGGCAATGCGGCATTGGCGCGGTACTTTTTTGAAACCTAGCATGAGTGACTTACCGTTTTATTCTCAATGATTGTTGCCCAATGGGTTAACGTATCTGCACTGTGGCCTTAATTTGCGCAAACAAAGCGAGGCCGGGTTTGAGCGCGAGTTTTTGAGCTGAGTGGCTAGAAATAAGCGCGCGCAATAGTTGGGAGCCTAGATTTAAGGTGACTTTTATGGCGCCTTCATGGGCCGGTTGAAGTTCAACAACCTTAGCCGCCAAGATATTCATAATGCTCGAGTCTTCGGCGCGGCTGAGGCTAAGGCTAACATCTCGGGCGTCTATGGCGACGCGGATTTTGTCCGTCCCCGCTGCGTGAATCTTGGGGGTGATGCGCAATGTCTGCCCAGCACCGAGGTCAATAGCGTGCAAATCGCTCGCGGGGTTGGGCTGAAGTGGGCCGGTTAAAATACTGTATTCGTGGCCCCGTTGTTGGGTCAGTATCGGCTCGTTAATAAGTGCGTCTATCTCTCCGCAAAGGGTTTGGTTTTTACCCATCAAAATTAAATATTGCGCCAAGGCTAAAAGCTCATCCAGTTGATGAGTGACCAGAAGCACGGGCTTTGTTTCGGCAGCCTGTTGGATAAGTCCCATTGCCGCTTTGCGTCTTTGCTGATCCAGTCCCGTGAGCGGCTCATCGAGAAATACGGCGCAAGCATCTTTACTTAACGCTCTTGCCAATGCCACGCGATGTTGCTCGCCACCGGATAAAGACTGCGCCTTTTGATGCAGGAGCCGGTCGAGATCGAGCGCCTTGGTGATTGCGTCATAGTGGCAGGCCTTAGTTGTGTTTTGCTGGCCTAGCAGTATGTTTTCGAGCGCAGTTTTGTGTGCCAGCAGGCGCGGCTCTTGAAAAGCCACCGCAATATGGCGCTGACTCGGCGTGATAAATCTCTGTGCGTCCTGCCAAGTCGTTGATCCAAGAAAAATGCTACCCGCCGCTTTCTCAAGCCCGATCAATGTGCGCAGCAAGGTGGTTTTACCGCAGCCAGACTCGCCAAAAATAACGGTGATGCCGGTTGCCGGTAGTGCGCAATCGAGACTGCCGCTGAGTACCTTTATGTTTGCGCGCAAGCTCATCTAGCCGCACCTTTGCGCCAATAAAGGGTAAGCAATGCCGCAACGGCGATTGCTAACATGACCAGAGATAATTGATGCGCGGCGGAATAATTCAAGCTTTCTACCGCATCAAAAATGGCGATAGAGGCGACTTGGGTTTCATTGGGTAGATTGCCGCCAATCATCAGTACGACACCAAACTCGCCCATGGTGTGGGCAAAGCCGAGTACGGCGGCGCCGATAAAGCCGCGTTTGCACAAGGGGAAAATAATGTGGCGAAATTGCTGGGCAAGATTGAGTTGTTGCACCTGCGCCATTTCCAATAAGCCTTTATCCAATTGAGCGAAGGCGGATTGCAGTGGTTGCACGACAAACGGCAGGGAATAGATCATGGAGCCGAGCACTAGCCCGGTAAAACTAAAGGCGAGGGTTTGACCGGTAATCGCCAGCCACTGCGCGCCGAGCCAATGGTTAGGCGAGAAGGCAATTAATAGATAAAAGCCAATCACCGTCGGCGGCAACACGAGCGGTAAAGCAACAATAATTTCGGTTACTCGAGCGTACCAAGCGTGAGATTTTTGCAGCCACCAGGCTAGCGGAGTCGCCAGTATGAGTAACAGTAAGGTACTGATAAATGCTAATTCTAGTGTCAGTAAAATAGCTTGCACCGAGGCTGCAGGTAATGGCATTAGATATCGGCTGCCTCGCGGTTAGGGGTGGCGATGGGCGAATAGCCGAGTTGTTTGAGTTGCTGTTGAACTGGCTGGCTACGCAGGTAATCACAAAATTCGGTGGCGCTGGCTTGTAATCTGCTGCGCTTAAGAATGACTAGGTGTTGCTCAATAGGGTGTTCAAGTAGTGCCGTCAGATCAAAAACCTGGGTGCTGTCATCGGGTTTAAAAAGCGCTGCCGCAGCAAAGGCGACATCTACATTACCGGTGTCAAACCACTGTTGTACTTGGGCGATATTACTCGCTAAAACCGGCGCTTTTAGATTCGGCTGTCGCCACAAGCCAGCGCCTTCGAGTAAGGATTTTGCTGCCGCGCCATAGGGCGCCAGCGTAGGGTTGGCGAGGGCGACGCGCGCGGCGTTTTGTACCGCACCTTGCCATTGGCTGGCGGGTGTACGGCTGAGCAACAGCAACCTGCCATTGGCATAGGGCAGAGGTGCGAACGCTAGGCCTTGTGCATGAAGCTTGCTCGGGTAGACAGCATCGGCAGACAAAAACAGGTCGAAAGGAGCGCCCTGCGAAACTTGGGTGAAGAGTTGCCCCGACGCGCCGGCGCTAAGGGTAATTTTCGTGTCTGGGTGATTGGCGCTAAATGCCGGTAGTAGCTGCTCGAGCGCGGGTTTAAAGTTACTCGCCACGGCGATACGCAAGGGCTCTGCCAGGGTCTCTGTTGCCAGCGTCAGCAAGAGTAAAAAGCAAAGGCCAAAGGTGCGCAAGGTGTGTCCCCCGTAAAATCTGAAGGCATCTTAACAAATTTACCGAGTTACACCTTGTGGGATATCAACCTAAGTTAGGTTTAAACTTACATTGAGGTGGGCTTTAAGGAGGGCTTTGCAGTGGCAGATTGATACCACTGCAGGGGCAGGTTCTAGCTGCGTTGATCGTGATCGTCCATCATGGCTTTAACGCTGCGCTCATTTTGTCGCTCGGATTCTTTCTTCAGGAGTTCGCGCAGCCTGGCTTGATTATCGATGCCTAGGGCGCGACATTCGATGCCCAGCATGTGGTCGCGCTGGTGCGCCAGCTTGCCCTGCATTTTAATCAAATTACCTTCGCTAGCTTCGATGGTCAGGATGATTTCTTCGCCTGGCGATAGCGTATGCGGCCGAATCAGGGCTGCCAAGGCGCCGTTAAACGATACATCAACGATATGCACGTCGAATTTTGTTTGGGTGGTGGTTAGGGTCGCGTAAGCGCGGTAGCTAACTCTCGGGAAGTAGCGGCGCTCCCGCCCTTCTGTACCTGTGAATGTCATACCTCATCACCTTTTGTTGTCATCTGTGCCGGCATCTGCCAGAAAAGGCGGGGCGTTGGCACGGTATTGCACTATGGTACCAAAAAAGTCGAGTTCCCATATACTTAATGTTTAACCGCTAATCTGCCTGCCCTAAGCGCTTGAACTCTCGCTCTGCTGCGCTTGGGTCACCGGTGTTCAATTCTATCAGCTTTCTCAGGTGCGCCATGCTATCTATGTCTATGCGCTCGCAATATAAGCCGAGTTGCTCATCTTGTTGGTGTACCAATGAGCCGATCATTTGAATCGCGTTGTTGTCGTCCAGCGCCAGTGTCAGCGTTAGTGCGTCGTCCGCTATCGGTGTGCAATCGACCGGGGGCTGCAGCAGCGCGCCCTTGAGCGATATATCGATCAGCTCACATGACCATGTGTTGCCGTTTTGCGAGAGGAGTACCGGCTCTTGGAAGGAAACGCGCACGAAACGCCGGCGCTCTTGCTGCTTATCCATCGTGTATACCTGAGCATGTTAATCAACAGAGCTAAAGTGTAGTCGCCTTTGCATACAGCTTCTGTGAAATGTCGCTTTTAACTGGCCTAGGCCTATCCCTATAATGACGCACTCTTAGGGAGGGTACCCATGTTTAAACGTATTTTATCAGCCACCTCAATCGCCGCGTTTGTGCTGTTAGCGCTAGTGCTTAATGCCTGCGGCCAAGAACGAGCGCCTATTGCCCAGACTGCCGTGACCACAGATACCGGGCTAGAGAAGCCGCCGGTTGCCGAGGCTGTCGCGTGTATCGATGCCAGCAAAATCAACCCCAACCGCATGTGCACGATGGATTACACCCCGGTTTGTGGCTGTGATGGCAAGACCCACAGCAACGCCTGCCGCGCGGCGAGTATGGGGTTAACCAGCTGGACCAAAGGCGCCTGCGCCGGCGCAGCAACTGAATAAGGTGCGCTGCCTGCAGCCCTCGCTGTGGGCTTGTTTATTTCTGCTTTTGTGTAGTGGCTTGGTCGCAGCGCGGAGCCACGCCGAGTCAGGTTCTTCGCTGCCGGCGAGTTCCTCGGGAGGCTTGGTTAGCGTTAATCTTTGCGTTGATCAAATGCTGCTGCGCTTTGCCGGGCGGGATCAGATCGCCAGCGTGACCTATTTTGCCGACAACCCGCTTATGTCGCCGCTGGCGCTTCAAGCGCAGGGGCTGCACCGCAATCATGGTTTAGTGGAGGAAATCATCCCGCTAAAACCTCGGCTGGTGTTGGCGGGGGAATACGGCGCGCGCGAGGCCGTTGAGCTGCTGCTAGCGCTGGGCTACCCGGTACTGCGCGTGCCTTTGCCGCAAAAGCTGGCCGATATCGATGCACACCTCGCCCGCATGGCAGAGATATTGAACAACCCGCCGGCATTAGTTGAATTCTCGAGCCAGTGGCAAGCGCGCAAGTTGCAACTGGAAGCCGATAATCGGCTTACCCCCGTGAGCGCTAAACCCAGCGCGCTCATGCTGGGCCCTAACCATATTGCTCCGGGTAACGGCACCTTGGAGGATGAATTGCTCAGCTTGGCCGGGTTCCATAACTGGGCTGTGCAACAGGGTATACAAGGTTTTGCCAGTATAGATTTAGAGAAGCTGGTGTTGAACCCGCCAGATTTATTGATCGTCGACCAAGTGGCCGCCAAGCATTTCTCTGTCGCCCATGAAGTGTTGCGGCACCCGGCTTTGGCGCGCGCCATGAAAGGCGGTGCCCTCGCAGCTTTGCCGGGCAACCTAACCGTTTGCCCAGCGCCAAATATAAATGCACTAATGTCTGCCTTGATTGAATTGCGGCTTGGCCTTGCAAGGGACGTATCTTGAAGAGTTTTTTGTTAGTCGTCGGTTTATGTTTTTTGGTTCTTGTGTCGCTCACCTTGGGCGCCGTGGATGTGTCGGTTTGGCAGGCTACGCAAGATCTATTGGCTGGGACATTGAGCGCCGGGCGCAGTATCGTGTTCGATGTGCGCTTACCGCGCACGCTCTTAGCCTTGGTGGTGGGTGCGGCCCTGGGGATGAGTGGCGCCGCCATGCAGGGTTTATTGCGTAACCCCCTGGCCGAACCCGGTGTATTGGGGGTGTCTTCTGGCGCTGCGCTGGGCGCGGTGATTACGCTGTACTTTGGTTTGACCTCGCTCGGCTGGTTAGTGCTGCCAGCTGCTGCCATGCTGGGTAGCCTGATTGCCCTGCTTGCTATTTACGGCTTGGCTGGGCGTAGCCAAAGTGTGTTGGTGTTAATTCTTGCCGGTGTTGCCCTTAACTCGCTTTTTGGTGCGCTGGTGGCCGTCGCGTTAAATTTTTCTAAAAATTTATTTGCGCTACAAGAAATTATTTTCTGGTTAATGGGTTCTTTGGCGAATCGCTCCATGGATCACGTAGCCGTAGCACTGCCCACCTGCGTGTTGGGGATGCTGCTGATTTTTTCGCGCAAGGCCTATTTAGATGCGCTGACCCTAGGCGATGATACGGCAACCAGCTTGGGTTTTGACGGCGCGCGCGAGCGCGTCTTATTGCTCGCCGGTATCGCACTCGCCGTGGGTGGTGGTGTGGCGGTGAGTGGCGCCATTGGTTTTATCGGCTTGATGGTGCCGCACTTGTTGCGCAGTTGGGCGGATCACCAGCCCGGTAAACTGTTAGTTTATTCGGCCCTCGGCGGCGCCTTGCTACTACTCTGTGCGGATATTCTCGTGCGTCATATCGATGTTGTGCGCGAATTAAAACTGGGTGTGGTTACCGCCTTGTTGGGTGCGCCGTTTTTTATCTATCTACTGGTGAAAGGCAAGCGTCACATGGTTTGACGCCGTCCATTTCTAATTTGAATTATCCAAATAATATGCGAAGAAGGGTCGATTGTGACAGGGCTTGAGAGTCAACATCTGTGTTTCGGTGTGGCGGATAAAACATTGCTAAAGGACATCAGTTTTTCTGCAGCCAAAGGCGAGTTGATCGGTTTAATTGGACCGAACGGCGCCGGTAAAAGTACCTTGCTCAAATGTTTATCGGGTTTGTTAAAACCGAGCGCAGGGGAAGTGCTATTAAATCAGAAAATACTCGGCCAGTGGCCCGCCAAAGCCCGCGCAAAAACCCTGGCGTTGTTGGCGCAGCAGGAAGCACCCGCTTGGTCGATCAGCGCCGAAGCCTTGGTTGCACTCGGACGCCTACCGCACACCGGCAGCATTGATGCAGCCTTGAAAGCGGACGCCGGGTTAATTCGCTTGGCCTTGCAGGCCGCCGACGTGGAAGCTCTAGCTCAGCGCTCGGTCGATACCCTATCGGGTGGCGAGTTGCGCCGGGTACAGTGCGCGCGCTTATTTGCCACGGTAGCCGATATCTGGTTAGCCGATGAACCCATTGCGGCTTTAGACCCTCTGCATCAGCTACAGATTATGCAATTGTTAAAAACCAAATCGGAAACTGGATTGGTGATTGCGGCGCTGCACGATCTCTCTCTCACTGCGCGTTTTTGCGATCGCATCCTGCTGTTGCACCAAGGTCATCTAGTAGCAGACGGCACGCCTGAGCAGGTGTTGACCGATAAAAACTTAGCCGAAGTCTATCGTATTAAGGCGCAAATCACGGTTACCGAGCGTGGTTTATCGATAGTGGCAGAGTCTGCCCTATGACTGGCTTGCCATCGCTCGAACAGTTGAATCATTGGTGTGTTGCGCATGACTTACACTTGCGTTTCCTCGGCATTGCCCAGCACAGCCCCCGCCTAATTAACGCCGGTTTTTTAGCACTCGATCGCGAATGCCTTGCCCTTGCCGAAGCTATTCGCACCACCTTAAAGGTGGATGAATGGCACGCGCTGGTTGATACAGGGCGAGAGGGGTTAACGGAGGAAATGCATTACCAAGTGGTGCGTTACTCGGAGATGCTGGCGTTACGCCAGTTGGGGAAAATGCCGGCCGTTTTAGCCGCTAATGTATTGTCTTACTGTCAAGCGAGTGGCAGCTTGCTGCTGCAAAAACGCGGCGCCAGCAGCCATCTATTTCCCGGCTTTCTAAGCTTGCTGGGTGGCGGTTTCAACCCATCGCTCACAGAGCTGATACCCGCAGACAAGAGCAGAGGCAACGAGGGGTTGATAGGCGATAGCAATAACCTAAAACTAACGGCACAGCGGGAATTTTTGGAGGAGTCTGGTTTGAGCTTAGTCATTCCCGAAACTACATTGGTCACCATCACCCAAGAAACCGACAACGGCGCGTTGCAAATTAATTACTTAGGCGTGCCGGCTGATTTTACTGGCGCCTATGCGGATGAGGAAGAGGGCTTGCTGGTGGAACTGCCGGTGCTCCAGTTGAAGCAAGTGGCAGCGTTGGAACCGTTTACCGATTTGGCGAAAGCCAATATCGCAGCCTGGTTGATATCCCGTTCAATGATTAAGGCTTTTTAACGTATTTTCAAACTAGCGATCGGATTGTGTGTAGGGTGCAGTTACACAATGTGAAAATACTTGGCTTTGTACCACTTGATGTAATTTTTTGTAGCTTGTAGGGGGCGGCCTCCCGCCTTGTAGCTTGCAGAAGCGATCTACCGCCTGGCTATGGATAGGGGAGTACTTTTGAATTGATTTCACAATTACCCAAATGGGTTGAGCTAGGAGCGTTTGTACTGGCGCTGGTGGCTGGTGTCGTTAACGCTATTGGCCTGCTAGGTTTTGAGCATCAATCGGTTTCCCATCTTTCGGGTACGGCAACGCTGTTGGGCACGAGCTTCCTGAATACATCACTTCAGCATACTTTTCACTTGCTAGGCGTGCTTGCTTCTTTTGTGATGGGTTCCTCCATTGCTGGTTTTCTCTTGCACGGCTCAACATTGAAGCTTGGTAGGCATTACGATTCGGCACTTATGTTGGAGGCCGTGTTATTGCTGGCCGCGCTAGGGCTCCTTTCAAACGGTAATTTCTCTGGCCACTTTTTTGCATCGGCTGCGTGCGGTTTACAAAATGCATTAGCGACAACCTATAGCGGTGCGGTGGTAAGAACGACTCATGTCACCGGTATTTTCACTGACTTGGGTATTATGATTGGGTCACTTCTGCGGGGGCAGCCTTTAGATCAGCGCAAGGCTCTACTTTTTGTTCTAATTATTGTAGGTTTTATTGTTGGCGGCACGCTTGGCGCGTTGCTATACGCCGACTACCAATTTTTTGCCCTGTTGTTTCCTGCCGCTATTTGTTTGTCGCTTGCGATTGTGTATCGGGTGTACGCTAAAAAACACAGCTAAGTTGACTGTCGTTGAGTGTGTTATCGCTTATCGCTATCTAGATCAATGTAGTTCAGCGCCGGCACGCGCTTAATGTTCAGGCTAATTAATTCTTTTCTAGCTCAACTCTAGTAGTGAATACGTATTCATGCACCTCCCCCTTGCAGTATTTTTCCCTTAGCACCATTCTTTTTCTAATTCGCGAGCTGTAATCTTTTTGGGAGTGTGTTTACGCTACCGTGGAAAAGTGCGGCCGAATGATATTGCAACAGACGGAATCGGCCCTAGCTGGCCGTTAGTCAGGAGTGGTAAAGGCGGTATGCACTAGGAGCGGTAATGTCCGTTTGTTGTTTTAACCCGATAACAATAAGCAAGGTTAAAGCAATGAAGATTTCACATATTTTGGCACTCGGCGTTGTCAGCGCCAGCAGTGCTAGCCCGGCTATGGCCGATTGGTTTTTTCGTGGTACAGCTAACACTTGGGCCGCCAGCGCACTCACCCAGGTGAGCGCTAACACCTATGAAACCTGCCAACAGTTTGGCGCGGGTGATGCCGGTGGTGGGCCGCGTTTTAAAATTGATAGGCTAGGTGATTGGAGCGAAAATTATCCCGCAGCGGATTACCAAGTGAGTGCCAATACAGCCTATTCAATTGCTTTCAACAGTAGCACTAAAGCGATCAATGCAACGCAGGTCGCATCCTGTAGTGCCGCTAGTTTCAGCAAAATATTTCCATCACTGTATTTTCGCGGAACGCCAAATGCTTGGGCAGCTACACCCATGGAACTTGTGGCGAATAATACCTGGCAGCTGCAAATACATTTCGATGGCCAAACCAATCAGCGCTTTAAAGTGGATGTAAGCGGCAATTGGTCGCAAAACTATGGCGACACTAATGGCGATGGCTACTTAAACCAGGCGGGTGCGGATATTTCCTTAACCGGGCAGGGCGACTATTTGCTCACCGTAAACGATCAAACGCTGCAATACACTTTGCAGTCTGTGGCATGCACCAGTAACTGCGGTGCGGCGGCAGATACCTTGGGTGCCGTATACGACGCCGAGGGTACAACCTTCTCACTGTGGTCGCCAGATGCCAGCAATGTTGCGTTGGTGTTGGAGGGTGTTAATCACGCCATGACTAAAGTGACGAGTTTCAACGGCTATAGCGAAGTGTATCAAGTGCGCGTCGAGGGCGACCTTCATCTCGCCGAATATTATTTCACCGTCAATGGCAACAGAGTGCGCGACCCCTACGGAAAAATGGCGGTGCCGCAAAGTGATACCAATATTGTGATGGACATGGCACGCACAGAACCCCTTGGCGGCTGGGCTTCGGTGCCGGCACTCAACAAGCGCGAAGATGCCATCATTTATGAAGTGCACATGCGCGACTTTACCATCCACCCAAGTTCCGGTGTAGATGCCGCTAAGCGCGGAAAGTATTTAGGCATGGTGCAGGCGGGCACGAAATACAATGGTGTAAAAACGGGTATCGATCACTTGAAGGAGTTGGGTGTAACCCATGTGCAGCTGTTGCCGGTTTACGATTATGCCACCTGTGATGGCCTGCCAGATTCAGACCCTTGCTATAACTGGGGCTATGATCCACGCAATTTCAATGTGCCGGAGGAGCGCTATTCGCAAACCCCGCTAGATTATGAAAATCGGGCGCGGGAATTTAAAACCCTGGTTAACGAACTGCACAAAGCCGGCATCCGCGTCGTTATGGATGTGGTCTATAACCACACCTATGCCAAAGAGATGTTCGATAAAATTTCTGGTAAATATTACACGCCTACGGATTTATCCGGCACTGGAAACTCCATCGACGCCGATGTGCCCATGGTTAGCCGGATGATTCAAGACTCGCTACAGTACTGGGTGGAGGAATATAAAATCGATGGTTTTCGCTTCGATTTGATCGGCATTTTTTCCCACGCCGAAGTGGAAAAGTGGGGCGCACACCTAAACAGCCAATTCCCTGATCGAAATTTATTGTTGTACGGCGAACCTTGGAATGGTTACGCCTCTGACCCAAAAGAAGGTCAGCGCGTGCGCTATGGCACCACACGTTTTATGGCAGAGGAACACGTCGGCGTTTTCAACGGTGCTTATCGCGAGGCCATTAAAGGCAATAACGACGGCACGGCCACTGGCTTTATGTTCAATAATTTGTCGGCGGCCGACAGTGGTTGGGCAATCTACGACGGTATGCGCGGCTCCCCCTACAACAGTAACGACGGTCGCAATGGCACCTGGTTTCGCAATTACACCGCTGACCCAGAACAGAGCATTAATTATATTTCCGCACACGATAATTTCGGCCTGTGGGATAAGGTGTACCTGAGCTTGTCGAGTAACGTGGTGCAAAATGGTTCGCACCAAATCATGAGCTTAACGCCGCCGGCGGATTTGGCTTATCCAAAGCGCGTGGTTAATTTTGGTATGGGCCAGATTTTTACCAGCCAAGGTATTGCCTTCGTGCACGCCGGTGATGAATTCTTGCGCACCAAAACCGCCGACGAACAAATAGCTACCGCATCCGCATGGAACTATGGCCAACACGGCGGAACACACAATACCTATAACTCACCCGACAGTTTTAACAGTATTAAATGGCATAACAAAGTCAATAATGCGCCAACGTTTAACTACTTTCGCGATCTAATTTCGCTGCGTAAAGCCCATGCTGGCCTGCGTATGAACACTAATGCAGAAATTGCTCAGTATATGGCCCTGTCTCGTCCAGCAGAGTTTGGCGGCCAGGTGGTAACAGGGCACATTACTTACCCAAGCGATAGCCACAATTTGTTCGTAGTGTATAACAGCGGCAATAATGTCTACGTCAATTTGCCCACCGGCAATTGGACTCGCGTTGCTGATGCCAATGGTGCCGCCAACGCGGCCGGTCTTTCGGGCACGGCGTTAGTGGAGGGCAGCGCCGTTACGGTATTTAGTCAAGCTAGGTAATCACTGCTTTGCTGTACTAAAACCCGGTGGCGACATCGGGTTTTTTATTGCGCTCAATAGCCTACATGCGATAGTTTGGCGTTGTGCTGTACTCACCAAGCTACAAGGCGTGTGGCCTGTTTCTACAAGCTAGAGATTTTAGATCGGCTTGGTTGTTTGTCGGCCGTGCATAGGGGTTGAGGTAAAGAGGTGATAGGCAATGATCAATGTTCGCGCACTGGGTGCGCTTGTGCTGTTTCTGTTTGGCTTGTTTCAATTGCTGGATTTGTGGATCGCCGGTTTTTCTTGGGCGACGTTGTTACTTGCGTTGGTGGCGTTTTTACTTGGGTATTGGTTGTGGCCGAGTAAACGCGATGATCCCAGGCATCGCTATCAGAACAGTCAGTGGTTCGATTGGCTCGAGTTTTTGGTAGAGCTACCGGTGGAGATTCTACTTTGGTTAATAAGGTCTTTATTTGGCCTCCTGCGGCGAGGGGTGGATGACGTAGATATTATTCCCTAGTTGAAAATTTTCATACTTACTTTAAGCGGGGAGTTTAGCTTTCAGTATTTGGTAGGGGATAAAAAAAGCCCAGCAAAGCTGGGCTGTTAAGGCTTGCGAGATTCGAATTATTGGACTTTATAGATAGTGGTCGTGCCGCTCACTTCATTGCCCACAATCAATAGCGCCTCGCCGTTCGGACTATCTTCTGCACTGACAAAGACCAAACCTTCTGGACCTAAGTCGCCGGCGTCAACGCCTTCTTCTGGGTCGATGGAAAGATCGCGGTTACTGGTGTATTCCACAAAGGCCGGTGCGAAGGGGTTGCTCACATCAAACACCATAATTCCGCCTTGGCGCTCTAAGCCAATAAACGCATAGGTGCGGCCCGCTACTGTGCCAATGGCAACACCTTCAGGCTCTGGGCCTTTGTTGTCGCTGCGGTTATCGGTGCTGTTTTTGTCATTGGACAAATTAAAAAACAAGGGTGATTGATCGGCAACGATCTGCTCCATTTGATCGCCGGAATCGAACACCATGTCGCCTTCGGCATTCCAAATGCTGAAAGAGCGCGCGCCGAAGGCATAGATTTCTTCGAAATTGCCATCCTTATCGGCATCGCCGGTGGCGTTGGTTACGGTTAAATCTCCCCAGCCTTTACCGTCTTGTAATTCGGAAATTTGATCGGCGGTGAATACCGTGGTGTCTAAATTTAAATCTTCCAGTGCCACTTCATCGGCATAGGCTAAGCACTCGTCGTCGCCTAAATCTGTGTGGCCGGCGCCAGTGCAGGTGGCGCTATCGGCATCGTAAATATATTCGCGGCCATCGCCTTCGTTGGCGGTGATCAAGTAGGTTTTGCCGTTAAAACTGTAGGCAGCAATACTGTCTGGCATGTACATACCCAGAATCGGCTGATTCACAATGGTTGGGAATTCATCGTTTTTATCGCCGTCAAAACCCATACCTTGCAAGCTGTGATCTTTGTAGCCGAGCGGCACAATATCGGTGACCGTTGCTGTGGCAATATCAATTAGGGCCAGTGCGTTATTTTCCTGCAGGGTGACATAAGCCGTTTGGTTGTCGAGAGAAACCGCGATGTATTCAGGTTCAAGGTCCATCGCAACACTGGCGCCGGGGCCGGTGATGCGTACGCCGTCGTCAATTAAATCTGCCAAGCTCGCGTTAAAGCTGGTGAAAGTAGCTTGTTTAACCACAGCGGCAGTAATACCCGCGGAAATATCTACCAAGGTGATAGAGCCTTCCGGGTCGTTGCTGTAGTCGCTACTCGGCTCGCCCTCGTTGGCACTGAGAATGGTTTGGCCATCGTGTGAAAAAGTGACCATGTCTGGCAATGCGCCAGCGGTGAAGGCGGCGGCGAAACTGTTATCGCTGGTGTTGTACACGTAGATGCGGCCGGCGTCTTGTTTGTTGTCGGCCTCTACCGCTACCGCGAGCAGGCCATTTTTAACTGCAACGCTGTTGGCGCCGCCGCTGGTGAAGCTGGCGCTGTCTTGATCGGCAACCGCAAGGGTAGCTATTTTTGCGGGCTGACTTGGGTCTGCTATGTCTAATACATCGATGGTGTTAGCGCCGGAGTTGACCACAAAAAGCTTGTTGGTGCTGCTATCGAAGGCAACAATTTCGGCGCCGCCGGCGGCGAATAAACCAGATTCGTAACGACCGATTTGTTGCAGGCGGCCATTGCCGGCATTGCTGCCATCGGCACCATCGCTACCGTTCGCGCCGGGTGCGCCAGCCGCACCGTCTACGCCATCTGAACCATCAGAGCCATCGCCACAGGCGCTTAATAATAAAGACGCCATTAATGCGCCAATGAGAAAGTAAGGAGATTTAAGCATGTGTGCCATTCCGTTTTATTTTAGGACGGCAGTACACTAATGGTTAGATATGACAGGCGCATGTCGGCTTTATGACATGACGGGTGTCTCTGAAAAAAACAAACGCCTAGCGTTGACGAACGATTTACGCTTTTTCACTGCTATAGGCTTGGCGTGCTGCTCCACAACATAGCTTGCATAGCAAAGGCTAATAAAATGTTAAAAACAACGGCTTGGCCGAAGGGCACAAGAAAGTATAACCAGAAGCCAAAGTTGTCGATGCTTATCATTATTCCATAGGTAAGCACACCGCCAGCCCCAACCAATATTGGCGAGAGATAGGAAAATAGGTTGGCCCACGAACCTTGAAGGTCTACTGCCATGCGTTTAAACCAAGGCGTGTAAAGTAGGATGGGGGCGTTCGATAAAATCATACCGAGAAACCATTCCAAAACACCTAATTGCCAGTGGTTGTTATTAGCCAAAATAAGGAATATAGCAATGTTACCGGCAATGGTCAGAAATTTAACAAGCTCAAAATAATGTTTAAACATGGGCTAGCCTCGATGATCGGTGTTGGCAATTAGATGTTGTTCGTGCATGCGCGGCAGAGGTTAAAAAAGCGCTGAATATAAATAACCTGCGCCAATGGCCATGGATAAAACCACACCGAGAAAGGCCACAATCATCTGATGCTTAAACAGGGACTTCAGTAAAATAACTTCCGTTAAACTGGCGCCAGCACTGCCAATGATCAGTGCCATTATTGCGCCTAACCCCATGCCTTTACTTGCCAAGGCGGCGCTTAGTGGAATGAGCGCCTCTGCCCGAATATACAGTGGAATACCAATCACTGCAGATACCGGAATGGCCAAAGGGTTACTATCGCTGGCCAGCCGTGCCACCAGTTCCGTGGGCATGTAGCCATAAATCACAGAACCAATAGCGATACCGATAAATAGGTAGGGCAGCACTTTTTTAAAATCGAGCCAGGTAACTAGCCATATTTTTTTCCACTTATTTATGACTGGCGCTTCACCACAGCATGAATCTTTTTTGCCGCACGAACTCGGTTCGATATAAGCCTCTGGCCTGATGTAGCGTGCAAATCCAAAGCTATCGAGTAAATAGCCCGCAATTACCGCCACGGTCATGGATACCGCGAAATAGAAAAGTGCGATCTCTAAACCAAAGGTAAACACCAGTAACCCGATAATAGTGGGATTTAATAGCGGGCTGGCAAATAAAAATACCATCATGCTGCCGAAGTTGGCCCTGGCGCGTAGCAATCCTTTTAGGAAGGGAATGGTTGAGCAGGAACAAAAGGGTGTAATGGCGCCTAAAAAACCCGCCACAAAGTAACCTTTACCCTTGTTGCCGCTGAGTATGCTCTGAATTTTCGCAGCCGGTATATAGGCTTGAAGCACGCCTACCAAGTAGCTAATCAGCAGGAATAGAGCGGTGAGTTCAACGGCTATGAACATGAACATGGTTAAGGTTTCGGTGAGCATTGGGTGAGGTTGCATGATAACAATCCATATTTCTAGAATGTTCGAAATATAATGGCGCTGCGATGGCCTAGTCAAGTTATTTCTAGTAATATCGAAATAATATTGGAAGGTATATACGTATGAGGAGTGGCCCTGATGAAAGTTGATGACATTGCCAAGGTGTTAAAAGAGCTTGGCCACACGACGCGCTTGGCGATTTACAAGCGTGTTGTTAAAGCGGGGCACCAGGGCATCGCGGTTGGCGGCTTACAAGAAAAGTTGGCAATCCCCAGCTCCACTTTGTCGCACCATATCTCCAGCTTGGTATCAGCAGGCCTTATTTCTCAACGACGCGAAAGTCGCACACTCTATTGTGTTGCAGAATATGAAACACTCAACGCGGTCATTGGTTTCTTGCAGGACGAGTGTTGTATTGATGAGAGTACTTAATGGGGTATTCGGCGAGGAGGTTTGTTGTGAAATGTGTTAAGTGCGCAGCAGCGTTTAACGTAAGTAGGAAGGAGGCTTTTCCCTTGTGGGATAGGCCCACCGTTATCTGCCCAAATTGCAAAATAGAGTACACGCACAATTATTGGGCGCCTATGTTAGCAGGGTTGATAGCCGGTTTAGCAACTGCTGAGTTAACGCTCTCCGGTACTGAATACGTGCATTACTTTTCATTTCCCGTGGTGTTTTCATTAGTCTGGCTAATTATTGCGTTGCGCTGGCCGCTGCAGATAAGGCGCACGTACACCTCGTAAATTAACGCTACCTAGACCAAGGCATTTGATAGTGAATGGAACTAAGAGCTAGTGAAAGTCGAGCGCTGCTTTCGGTTGGGAAGTCGCATTAGATCTACTGCACGTTGCTAGCCGTTGGCGCAAAATTCTAATTAGCCTTCCAATTAGAAATGAGGGGTGTGCTGGATAAAAGTTTGACGCAAGATTCGTTTTGTCGCGAGGAGTTGGCATGTTATGAGGTGACTGACGTCGTGTCGAGCAAGTCTTCGAAAGCTCCGGCGTTTTTGGCTCAAAGTTAGCTAAGGCCAAGATTTCCGTTGCTGTACCCCTCTAACTCACCAAATGGCTAAAAAATGACCAATGGATGCATGCGCAGTTTAAGATTTGTTTAACCTGTCTTTTATCCGATTATCACTGCAACTTTTCTTGCCAATGCTTCGTATTCCAAGGTAAGGCTGCTGAATGTAGTCAAAGCCCTTTATTTTGGAGTCGCAAACATGACCATACACGGCTTGAACACCTATCAAAGTCATCTCACTACGGACCGTGGATTTCGTAACTTTCAGTGGGTTCTGCCTGGCGTTTTGGCGCGCTCAGCGCAGCCTAATTATTCCGGGAAAGATGAGTCTCATGATATTAGTTTTTTACAGGCTGATTTTTTAAAGAAGAAAGGCATTAGCTGTGTCATCAGCTCGAATCAATACGAGCTACCGGATCACTCCAAAACCCTGTTGGCAACCTATGGCATTGCCTACTACCATTTTCGCATTGAGGATTATCACGCCGCCTCACCCCAGCAACTTAAGACGGCGGCGGATATTATCGAGGCAAATAGAAGAAGAGGTGCAACGCTCGTGCACTGTGGATTCGGGGAGGGTCGAACCGGCACTATTGTTGCCGCTTGGGCAATGATGAAACACATGCCAACCCAAGCCGGGGTGAATATTAATACTATGTGTACCCCGTCCAGCTTAAAGGACAATTTTGGCGTTGAAACTCCACATCAAACAGCCAATATTCGAGCTGCAGCAAACTTACCGGCTACGCCTTACCCTCCAGGGTTAGGTTTTCAGGCGGTTGCCTCCGCTTCTGGTGGTTCGGCCCAAAGTTTCAGCGGGCCGGGGGGGATAGGTATGCCAAATGCCGCGTCCGTTCCGTCGATTAATTTCAGTTCGATAAAAACAGACGATATTGAATGGTGATACTGTCTAATTAGCGCGGGTAAGAGTCATTAAGCCATAATATTTTTTCATTTTTTATTGGCGAATGAGCAAGGCGCTACTGAGCGCTATCTTAGCCGTTCGACCTGCGCTGCTCTTTTTCACCAGTGAAGGCTTCGTACAGGTTTAGGTGAGCTTGCCGTGAAAAGGTGTCGGTTCTTGTTGGGTATTGGGAAATCCAGTCAATAAGCATGGCCAAGTTAGCATCTTGCGCGGCTTTGCTTTCATATTTGTGTGGTTCCCACGGGCGATTTCTGGCGTTGGCAATGCAGTCTGCAACGGGTAAATCTAAGAAAATAATTTTCTCGGCACTGCCTTGCGCCAAGGCCAGCAAATCGGCATAACAACCTTCAATCACCCAGTGACCATTGGCTTCGATAAAACTACCAATTTTAGCTTTCGATTCGGAAATCGGCGTTCGCGTTGGCGGCACAGTTGCTTGCCAAGCGACTGTGTCTAAGTCTAGATGTGCAGCATTCTGCTCGGCGCTTATCTTTTTAGCTAGAGTGGATTTGCCCGAGCCTGAATTGCCAAAGACGAGGGTGTTAACCATGGTTTTACCTCACCCTCCATGCAATATTTGAAACTAATTTACATTTGTCACAGACAAAATCGAATGTATCGTGCAAAGGTTGCTGTCGGCGCCATGCGCCTTCACATTTAGGGCACTTTCGAGAAACTTCGTTTTCGTAGCTTTTAGCCACCCATCGATATAAATAGTAATAAGTAGGCGTATCCGTTTTACCGCTAATAGAATCGCAGACATCGAGCCCCATGCGGCTTAAAGGCGAGTTGAAATTACTCATCTGGCTGTTGGCAAAACGTTCACCCACGCGACATCCCATTTGCAGGTCGTCGCAAGATTGATAGTCTGCTTGCCAGTTGATGATATCTTGATAATTGTCTTCGTCAGCTTTTTGGAGCCTATACAATGGAATTGATTTGAAGCACCCGCCACACCGCAAGGGTGATTCCAGCGCTAAGTGGGTAGTGTATAAGATGTAAAACTCAGGTTTAACACAGGAGCAAACGCCTACACATTGAGGTTCAGTTCCTACAGGCGAAATTTCCGGTGTAGATAGACCTGCGTCTAATAGTGCTTCGGTGTATTTTCTAACGTGCGAGTTCAGATTGAGGTTCGAAAGCGAATCAGCTTCGGGTGTATTCACATAGAGCCGATAACCAGATTCAGTTCTAGCCGTAGGGAACTGGTCGCCCAGAACCTGGCCGTTCATACGCCAGGCGCCCAGCAAGGAATAGATAGCATCCATTTGTAGTTCCACGTCTGCGTGGTGGATTATCTTAAAGTTTAGTGAAGTTGTGTGCATGACCGAGATCGACCTAAAGCGTATCCACAGTAGAAAAGTAGAGATAGCGATATTATAAAAGAAATTTGAATTAGGTGACCATGTGCTGGTGCCGAGTGCATTGCACCTAATGCCAATAGCCAAAATAGTGTGAAAAATATGACGAAAGCGATTAGCGACCTAATAAATGAATGACCTTCACGCCACGGGCTTAAAAGTAATATGGCTACCATGCCTGCTACTGCAAAGGTTGCTGGGTAGTGCCAGTGGTAAATTTCAAGCGGTGGTGAAACTTGCAGTCGTGTCGAATATGGGTTGGGTTCTTTAGCGGCCCAGGCTAGAAAAATTACCAGTACTAAGTAAATAGACGTTAATACTTTTGAGGATGTGTTCATACGTTAGATGCGACATTCCATGTAATTGATGAGATTAGTAGGTGCCATAGATTTTCCATCTGTTATTAATGACCTCCGCAGCCGAGTTGCTCTTTGCGGATGTCTGCATCTGACATCTAAACCCGAAGCGAGAATAACTTGGTGCCATCTGAGTTAGTCCCTCTGAGCGAATTAAGATTTACCTGTCATTTTCTGTCTTAGTTCCGGCTGCCTCTATTCACCAATGTCTTCATTCCATAGTGTTGGATTATTCTCGATAAACTTGCGCATCAATTCAATGCATTCACCATCATTTATCACAATCGTTTCCACCCCTCTGGCGCGCAGATGGTCTTCTGGTCCCTGAAAGTTTACATTTTCACCAATAACAATTTTCGGGATTTTATATAGAAGAGAGGCGCCGCTGCACATGTCGCAGGGTGAAAGTGTTGAGTAGAGTGTGCATTTTTTGTATTCTTCGGCTGTCAGTCTTCCTGCACGTTCAAGGCAATCCATTTCAGCATGTAAAATGGCGCTGCCATTTTGAATTCTTCTGTTATGCCCGCGCGCTATTATTTTGCCATCTAAAACCAAGACAGACCCGATTGGAATGCCTCCTTCGGATAGCCCTTTATAGGCCTCTTCCAGCGCCGCTTTCAAGTATTTATCCATAGTCGACTCCATGATTAAGGGGGGTACCTACCAACCGAGTATAGATTGTATCTTGGGCGATTTTTTCTCCTTCAGTAATCTTTCAATGAGAAATTTTCTGTCGCTATCATCAGATGGTTTAAGGTCTAGCTTTAATGCCTTTGCCACCGATTCGAATTTCACCATTCTCGCCTCTCGCGCTTTTGCTTCCGATAAGTCTAGAAAATAGCCTCGCTCGATAACCCAATCAGCTGCTGATTCGAATTTTCTCAGGAAAATACAACCAAAGCCTTCATCCTTAATCATTTCTCCAACTTTGTGCGTTTCATATACGTAAGAAATTCGATTGCTTCTATCGTCGATGTGCAATGCGACGGACCACCACTTGTAATACGTATGGCCGCTATTGTCATAACTGTAACCCTCAAAATGAAGAATGCCTCCTTTGCCTACAGTGAACTGACAGATTGAAAATGGCCTATCTTCCAGCAGGTTATTGGACTCTACCCATGTGCCTAGTAGCGAGCGATAGTCTCTCCACGCATTATACTTTGACCAATATTTATAGATGTATGTGGCGAACAAGCTGGAAACTAGGCCAATAATAAATCCCGCTAGATGAGATGACATTAAGCTATTGATGGTGTCAGCTATGCTGCTCATATTATTTCCCTATAATCGTGAGAATAAAAAGATAGAGGTTTTCACTCAATGAATATGGTGTCAAGAGCGTGTATATTTAGCACAGTTTTTGCGCGCGTGCTTGGAGTCATATTTGCTTTCTGTCTATCATTTGCCATTTCGTCCTGCGTCGTCCAGATAAGATGACTGGGTGTTTAGGTCTCGGCCTAGGAGTAGAGCCCATTTTATAGTATTGATAAGGTCGCCTTATCGAACAACCGGCTGGCCTAGTGCCTGGCTGGTTCTGTTGTGTGTGGGCATCATGCAGTGAAAACCCTAATGCTTGTTCGGCAAAGCAGCTAAACAAGTATCTTATTCGCAACCCGTTACAATTTTGCAACGAGGGAGCTGGTTGTAGGGAAAGCGTGTGAGATAAGACTTAATGACGATTGACGCGCCATAAGTTTCATCTGAACTCATTAAGTCGCCGTGATAATTACAATCAAGACGATAGGGTTTGCATTTTTCTAGACCAAACGCTATTAGTTAACGCCCTAGATCGTTCACGTCAACCATACAAGGATAGGTAGACATGACAGAGCCCACGCCTCCTCACCCCGAAGAAACCCGCATCCTGCCCAACATCGATCACATCGTCTACGTGATGTTTGAAAACCGATCGCTCGACAATTTACTGGGCTGGTTATACGACAAGCCCCCAAAAAATATGATTCCACCTATTCCTCACGGACCGCAATACGACGGTTTAAGAGAGAATACCTATAAGCTGCCACTTAAGCCGCACTACTGGAGTCCAGTTACTTACTACCCCATAAAAAGGGGCGTGGGGAAAAATGGTTTTACCGTGCCGAATCTAGATCCGAACGAAGCTTACCCAAATGTTATGAATCAGCTATTCGGCGATGCAGAGCACACCGTAAAAGTGCCGCCTCAAGCGGCCAAGCCCGCTCTTATGCAGGGTTTCCTGCAAGATTTTGATGCCGACGACGACACCTGGAGTGAAACATTACAGATAACTGAAACCTACACGCCATCAGAACTTCCGGTGCTAAATGGCCTTGCAAAACAGTACGCCGTTTGTGATCGCTGGTACAGCTCAATGCCAACTCAAACTAATCCGAACCGCGCATTCGCGCTCTGTGGCACGTCGCTTGGGCGGCTAGAAAACAAAAACATTATGGCACTTGAGCAATTTAAAACCCCCACGATATGGAATGCACTGGCGACCAAAAAGACCGAGATGGGTATCTACTTCCACGAAACGTGGCACGACAATCAATGCTTCACCCAATACACTTTTCCAAGTATGAATACGGTGGATAAATCACTTTTAAACATACGCAAAATAGATGCGCCCGATCTGGGGTTTTACGCGCGCGCTCAAGCCGGAAATCTACCGGCCTTTTCCTACATTGAGCCCAAGTGGGGCTACGGGGCTGGCCCTCACACGATGCGACAAGGTAACGATTACCACCCGCCCACCGATGTAAGGTATGGCGAAAAACTGTTACATAATATCTATACCGCGTTGAAATCTAACCCCAATGCTTGGGAGAGAACGCTATTGATTGTCACCTTCGATGAGCACGGTGGCACCTATGATCACCATGCGCCAGCGTGGGGTGCAGTTAATCCGGGCGACGAGCAAAGCCGCAACTCATCATTCAAATTTAACCTCTACGGCGTAAGGGTACCCACGCTGCTAATTTCGCCGCAGGTACCGGAAGGGACTGTTTTTCGCGAACCGCTGGATTCGAACTATCCTTTCGATCACACCTCAATCTTAGCGACCCTACTAAAATGGCAAGGCATTGACCCAGCCAAGGCAAATTTATTTGATCGCGTCGCCACTGCCCCTACGTTCGAAGCAGTTGTTAGTACCCGTGTAATCAACAAAGGGGCGAACATTCCCGACCCCGGCGACAACTTTGACATCAATGCCTGCGCTGATCTCTTTGAAGGTATACCCAGCAGTATCGTTCGCTATATTTCTTCAATCGCAAAGACAAGGCAAGGGGTTGTACGGTTGATCGAAGACTATAAGGCTCATCAAGCTTAGCGGGAAATCTGGAGATTGGGGTGAGTGAATTTCGGTTGTTATAGCGATGATCGATCCGCCCCCAATGAAGCGGGCATAACTAAAAGAGGAAAACCTAATGCCATGGACTAGTGTGTCACTATTCGTAGAAGTTAGCGCAAGAGGCTATATTCGCTACAAGCATCAAATACCAGCCAGCTGCATTGAGTCGGCGGAATATATCATTCAATCCATCCATGGTGGGGTGTGCCCTGAGTGGAAGCCCGGTCAAACCAGGGCGCCGAATGTTTATGCCACCTTTGGTAACGGAAAGACATTCAATGTGTCGCTCACTGAAAATTTTCATAAGCAAGCAAGTGGCGTTACCGACTACGATTTTAAGGGTAGCTTGCCTGGGATAGGCCAAGGCATTATATGCCTCAATACCAGCTCAGCGGACCTACCCTACAATATGCATTTGGGCGCCGTTCTCGCTGTTGATAGCGCTGGGAGAATACTGGTGAGCAATATGATGGAGAAAGTGGGTGTTCCCGTTGTTAAAAAAACCATTGAATCCATCGAGGTCAGTTCGGTTGAAGCATTTTTTACCGACAACTTTGGCGCATTAGCTAGGGGGAGTTATGCGCTTGGTTTACTGAGTACCTAGCAATTAAGCGTTGGTTGAAATGGAGCTTGCTATTCATTCATTGTAGTGTCAACGCATGAGGTCGAAGCTGATCCCGCTCCTATTTGACTGTCTATAGGTTTGTGGCTACCCGTGAAATAAAAGCAGCGAAAGCGGAGTCAAATAAGAATTACTGTCGATCGACGTGCCTTAATTTTCAGCTGACCCCAATAAATGTGTAATCTCTGTGGCTTAGCAGCTAAATTTAGTCGATTCGCCCGCTCCAAATTGGCGGTCAAACTTTCGGATGAAGACGGGGTCAGATAAGAATTAATGACAATAGGCGCGCCTTAGTTCTTATCTGACCCTCCTAACTTTTAGATTTGTCATCCATGGGCCAATTTGGCCCAGCCTGCTCGGGTGCGATAAACCCTCCTGTCCAGTAGTCCAGTAACGAAGTTCCCGGGAATGTGATTACCAACTGCTCGGTTTCATGACCACCTACAGTATCCCCCGTCATCGCTAAGGAGAAAGCCCTTTTGCCGCCAGTGACGGGAAGTAAAAAACTGTATAGACGATATTCGTAGCGAGCCATAATAGCTTGAACCTCGTCATCCTCCGTTGCTAGCAGGCAATGAGGGCAGGATGCAGTCGATATATAAGGGCTATCCTTCGACGACTCTAATGAATGTGTCATCAGGCTATCACTCATTTCGGCGGCGATACGCATCATGTCATCTGAGCGTAAAATCTCATAGAAACGTTGTGCTAAACGCGGGTTTTTGGGCGCCCAGTCTGTACTGCGATCAATATTTCCACAGCGAAATAGAAAGTCTGATTCGAAACGGTGTTGCTCACATCTGTATCTGGGCATGAAAGCATTCCTTGTCATATGCTCGGGCCATCAAGTATAGCCATGCGCAGTAAAAAAATGGAGATTTGGCGTCAAGGTTGGCATTAAAACTAAGATATTGGCGCTTGATATTTTAGTTGCTGTATAAAGTAAAATGAGGGTCAGATAAGAAGTAACGATGATTGACGTGCCTTTATTTTCATCCGGTCCCCATAAATTGGCTAAGCTCGTCGTGTTATTCTGTCTTTAAGCGAAAATACATTTGTAGTTAAATACTTCCAGTAGGCTTGCCATTAAGCTATTGGCAGAACACGTTCAATATTCAGTAAAAAAGGAACTGCCAGTGTCTATACAAAAATGGGGTGGGGTAGCCGCAATTGTAGAGGCTTTTACCTATATATTTGGATTTGTTTTGTTTTTTGGCGTTTTGGATTCAAGCGGATACGAAACACCCGAACACTATTTGGAGTTTGTACTGCTGAACAGGGATACGTTTTTCGTAGGCTATCTCATCATTGGCGTGCTATTTAGTTTTTCGTTGATTGTTTTGGTGCAGTCTACCTACCATCGCTTCTGGCGGGCGGCGCCAGAGCTTATGAAGTTTACGGCCGTTGTTGGCTATCTTTGGGTGTGTATTGTTCTTGCTAGTAGCCTGATTTTTCTTGCAAGCCTAGAAGCGTTAGCGAAATATCATGCGTTAAACCCTGAACAAGCTCTCGTGATTAACCGGAGTATTTATATCATCGTCGATGCCTTGGGTGGTGGTATCGAATTGGTTGGTGCTGTATGGGTATTGGCAATAAGTTATGTAGGCTTAAAAAGTAAAATATACAGCCCTCTGCTCCATTCCTGGGGTCTATTAGTTGGTACAGCAGGGGTTCTAACGCTGTTTTCTGGCCTTTCATTTCTATCATCCAATCCATTTTTTGAGGCTACAACCGCTATTTTTGGATTGGGTCAGATTCTTTGGTTTTTAATTTTTGGTATAGCTATGCTTAAAGAAATGCCGAAAACAGCAGCATAGATTTACCTTGTTCATTTCATTGGTGGATTGTTTATTCTATTTTTATGCAAGTTGTAAGTGCCATTCTGGTCAGATAAAAATTTATGATGAATGACGTGCCTTTTATTTTCATCTTACCCCAATAAATCTTGTTATCTATCATCAGTATTTGATATGCGCTATCGTCTTTAAAAAGAGCTCGAATTTACCCCGTTTGGAACGACGCTTTTAAATTAATCTACCCACATAAATTCCATATTTTTTATTGGGTTAAGCGGTAACAGGATCGGCTATGTTGAAAAAAATGCGTGATAAGTGGAGAGCTTTTGCTGAACAGGACCGGCTTGATCTCAGTGTGTTTAATGATGAAGTTGCGCTGCGCACTGGCTGGACGCCACTGGTGGCTGGGGGCAGTAATTTAGTCAGCCATAAATTGCGGCAGTTAGATTCTCATCGGGTTTGCTTTCAAGCCAGTATGGGCGCTCAGTTACTTCTTGGTGTTTTTCTATTGATTGGAGTCTGCGCCGTCTCCATCACCCTTTGGAACGGTGTGATGAAGCTGCAATTTTCAGTTGTGACGGTTATGTCGTTGTTGTTTGGAAGTGTCTTTTCTGCCGTGGGTTTTTTTGGTGTTCGAGCTCTGCGTAAGCCGCGAATTTTTGACCGAAAGTGCGGTTATTATTGGAAGGGCTGGGGCGACCCTAAGGCACCACTTGCGGCAATCACTGCGTCGCGAGAGCTTAACGCATGGCAAGATATTAAGCGATTGTGCGATATTCCCGGTCGGTTTGAGCGCTGCCGGCTAAGCGAGATTCATGCTATTCAACTGCTTTTTGAATTCTGTGCTGAAACAGACACTGACGGCCATGGTCACGGCGGCTATGAAAGCTATGAAATTAATTTGGTTCTGCAAAATGGTGATCGGCTCAATGTGGTTGATCACGGTGGCCAGCGTCGAGCACAAATGGATGTCGCACGACTTGGCGACTTTCTTCAGGTTCCTGTCTGGGACGTGACTGAGTACGTAGCGCGTTAATGGGCTCGACGAATCCAGAAGGACTAGCGGCCGATCACTCTATGCGCGGGTATAGGAAGGGATATCGAGGACAGTTTACCCATTCTTAATTTCGAGCCTAACGGTGGGATGGCGTGCGATGAGCGATGGTCTGCGTAGCTCGCTTAAGTTTGGCCCCTAACTACGTCAGCTGCGGAAGGTGAGTGGATTGGATATCGTAACCTCGGGCTTGGAAATAAATAATTTGTCTCCGAGTTGTTAGGTTGCGTAGCAGTGTTTCAGTTTTTACACGGACCAAGCCGTACTTTCGCATTGTTGTTTTTGTGTGCTGAATAAGCCGGTTCGCCCGTTCCAAATTTGCAGTCAAATTTTCAAATTACTTCTGACGAAATGCCAACTAAGGTTATGATCCGTTTTTCATATTAAATCTAAGGACAGTAAATATGGCGGTGACTCTATACGTGTGGAAAAACTCTCCATCAGAGGTGGGCCATGCTTCGCTTGATGTTGATGGTGTCTATATCAGTTTTTGGCCAAAAGGGGCTGCAAACGCTAAAAAGGACGTAAAAATAGGTGAGATGCACGATGCAGCCTATCCTTCTAGCTACGCGGTTGATCGCAAGATTGAGCGCAGAGAAGCCGATGTCAAAGTGATGCTGGACAATTTGGATGAAAAAGCTATTAAGGCTTTCTGGCAGGCGTTTAAGGATAAATCTGAGCAGTACAATATGCTCAAGTCAAACTGTTCTACGGTTACAGCTATGGCGCTAGAAGCTGGGTCTGGATTAGCGTCCAATCGCTCGCCCAGTATCAAAATTAGTGATTATGTCTCTAACACGGGGATGCAGTGGTTGCTTAAAGTTCGGTTTATGGGGAATTACATCCAAATGTGGACGCCAAATGACGTGTTGACGTATGCTCTGCAAATAAAAAGCCAATCGATTTTTTAATGCAAAGTACTTTTTTTTACAGTCCTGAATACGATTACAGCTTAGGGCTACTTAGCTGCTTGCACCCGTTCGAAGGGCGTAAGTACTCTATAGCCTTGCGTCTGCTTGAGCAGTCGGCTGGCCAGCGTGTATCGCCCCGTGCACCAGAGGGGCCTGTCAGTGTCGAGGCCTTGCTTAGGGTGCATGATCGCTCTTATTTGGAATCTCTGAGTAAGGCCGATCGTATTGCTAGCGTATTGGAGGTTTCGTTATTGCGCTGGGTGCCGGCGGGTGTGCTGCAACGCCGGTTAGTCGAACCTGCGAAATGGGCATGCGAAGGAACGTTGCAGGCCGTGCGTTGGGCTCTGGAACAGAAGGGGATGGCGCTTAACCTAGGTGGCGGCTTTCACCATGCTTTTGCTGATCGAGGTGAAGGCTTTTGTTTTTTCTCCGATGCGGCAATTGCCGTGGCAGATGCCATCGCCAAGAAGCTTTTATCTTGTGATGATGAAATCTGGCTGATCGATTTGGATGCACACCGAGGCAATGGGTTTGAGGATTGCCTGTCTCAACAGACGAAACTGTCCGTGTTCGATATGTATAACTTTCAGGTCTACCCGGGGCTTCATCAGAAAGATTTGCCGTTTATGCTTCCCTTAAAAAATTGCACTGATGATGCTGCCTATTTAGAAATTCTGAAAACAGAATTGCCGCGTTTTGTCGAACAGAGTCCTCGTCCTGCATTGGTCTTTTATAATGCCGGTACAGATGTTGTGTTAGGTGATGGCGTAGGCCGGCTGGGTCTAAGCCCTTCCGCAGTTATCGAGCGCGACCGGTTTGTTGTAGATGCTCTGCGTGCGCTTGGCGTGCCCACCGTAGTGCTGACAAGTGGCGGGTACAATAGCGAGTCCCCCAAGCTTATTGCACAGCTTGCTCAGTATGTGTTGCAGGATTAAATTCCATAGGGATTACTTTCTGACTCAAAATTTCGATTGCATAGCTCAAATGTTAATAGTCAATTAAGCTAATATTCTGTACGTCTAAATTCGTAAGAGCGGTAAAAATCAGTGGTATCATCTCGCCGCGTGAACCTTCATCAAAATAAATTACAAAATCGAGGGAATCGATATCCCTGCCAGCAATTCTTGCTTGTACACCTTTAGTTATGTCATTTAGGTCAGTTGTACTTAGTGGCGCTCCTGCAATGAGTATATCTCCTGCATGTGAAACTGATATTACGATGACATTTTCGGCGTTAGGGTCTACTCGCCTTTGGTTCAAGCCGTTTAGTGAGATAGAAATTAACTTTTGGGAGGGCATGTAAAAGTGATCAAAATCATCACAATCCCATGGTTTACCGGTTGCTCGTTCAATTTTTTCTCGAACGCTGGCATAGAAGGATGCAAAACTACTAATGTCCGTTGTTGCCATTAAGTCCTTGAATTCAGCGTTGGAGATTTCGTTTTGCTGCTTGGTTGCAATCAGGTTGTAAATTTCGTAAGTATCATCGGAATCCCCCCAGGTTTTCGAGTCATAAAATGCACAATACTGTGCTGACGCTGCGATCAACTCTTCTTTGTCGGAAGCGCAGGCTGTACTAGCGGCGACCAAACTCACTAAACAAAGTGATTTAAATAGTTTTACGTTATTCATATTATCTATTGGGCGCTGCCCCTAATGGACAAAAAAATTTAGTGGGTAGTAAGAAGTTAGAGATATTTCCTTAATAACCTCTCTGAATCAAGTGGTCGTTTTTTCAATTAGTAAACCGCCGTACCAGTTAGTGGCTAGTATTCATTGTCCTCAGCTAATATTCCTTAATTTCCATAAAGGGGTGTGTTATGCAATCAGCAAGAGATATGGATTTCTCCGAGCTAGAGTTCCGCGAGATTACAAAGTTCTACAAGAGCCTTAGAGGTCTACTTTATACTGACTTGGCGGCCAATTTTCCTGGTTTACAGTTTGGAAGTATATCGGAGCAGGACGCCGTTACAGCCGATAAGTGGGATAGCATTGACCCCAACAAAGGCAGAGACTTAATAAATTGGCGCTCCGCTTACAAGTATTACAGTGCCAAAAGTCGCTTCAAACGGTTCGATTTGAGAATTAAAGACGGCAGCAATCTCATCGGTCTTAGCTACGGCATGCCCAGTCAAGTCAAAACTCAACTTAAAATTGACCTTATCGAAGGTACCCCCATAAGCCTGCACAAAGGTAAAACGAAAGCGCTGGAGGTCGTAACCTATGCGGCGCAGATGTACGGTATACTACTTGGCGCTAATGAAATTCGAATCATGCGCCCTATCAATAAGGCCGTTATAGATCTCTATGACCAGTACGGGTTTTCTTATGTTGAGTCGCAGAGTAAACGCATGCCCAGTTACTGTTCAATGAAGCTTGAGGTATAAACAACATGAACCATGAGAAGAAGTTGGCAGAAGCAAAGGCTCGGCTTGAAAAGGCTAAACCCAAACTAAAGAAATGGCAGCAATCCATTAAGGACGTAGAAGATCCTGAACTTATTCTGAGCGGTCAGTTCGATGAACTTAAGGCTAAGCGGCTGGAAAAACATGGAGACTCTGATGATGAAGAGTAATGTGCCGAAAGACACCAAAGGGGTGCAGACTTTGGAAGAGGCAAAAGCCCTGTTGGCTAAAATAGATAGAGCAAAACTCCGACTAAACGCCCGCATGCTAGCGCTTAAGGTCGCTGCCAGTAAAGCGCCTGCTAAATAGTTTTCAATTCACTGGAAGATATCGAGTACTGGTCACACATTTTATAGTTCTATGATATGTGCGGCCTGACCTCGAAACTTCTGATGCCTCGTATGACCCCGACGTCAAAGTTTTTACATTAATCAAAAATATCTGAATTTTTATGTGTCGTGTAAAATGAATGACACTGACCCCATCGATCCTTGTTGGCTAGATCTAATTGCAAGCGTTCTAAAAAATTTAATTTTTGCTCTGATCTTCCCCTAAAACTTCTGATTGACGAGCCTAATTTCAATCTGACCCCAATAGATTCCCTCGATAGATTCTAAATTAACGACACTGACCCTATCGAATCCGACCCTATCGATCTTAAAAATTTATAGCGTCACTTAAGCGTTCTCTTAGTACTGTGTCACTCAGTACGTACCAACGCCAGAAAGCTGAAAACTCAAAATTATCTTGGATCATAACTTCGATTCTTTCTTGCGCATGTTGCTTTTCGTGAGGCGTTGTTCGCCTATTTACTATAGTGCGCCTATGGGTCAAAAGATCTATTAGATAGTCAAACAGCTTCTCTACAAGGACTTCCCTTGTTATACCTCTTATTGCTGTGTTGCTTTCGTTAAAGCACTTGTGTAGCAGCTCAACTGTATTGATGACTCTGAGGTCTTCTACATGGTCTGCGGCAGATATTTGAACTGGTGCATCTGGCATGGTAGGAGGTAGGCACTTAATGGTTCTGACTACATCTATTTCATCAGAGCAACAATCTAGAAGGTTCCTGTGGGTATTGCTCTTTACGCTGTTGCAGCGAGAGCATGCAAAGTAAAGATTATTCCATTCATACTTCAAACCGTCATCGCCTTCATGGGGTTCGAAGTGTTCTATTTCTGGTGCTGATAAATCTGCTTGTTCACACAAATAGCACTTGCCATGGAACATTTCGCGTAAGCGTTGGACGATTTCAGGGCTATTGTATTGGTTATTTGCCAAGCACTCGGGAGGCTCACCTGTTCTTACGACTTTGAACACTTATGACTCCTTATCTAGAAGGGCATTTTCGCCCATCAAGAAGAAGGATTTTGATTTGCTATCAAGTTTATCTTCATTAGGTTTCAATTTGTTTACCAAAATTTCTAGCCTTGAATAGTCGATATTATCTGAGTTAATGATCTCTGCAATTTCATTTATCGATTCTTCCAGTAATAAGGATGTTGGCTTAGCTCCGAGTAACCCCTGAATGATTGCTGAGTATGAGTACATCGAAATGTCCTCGTCAACCTGAGAGTTCCTTGTTAGGTCAAATATTACCGTGTCCTCAGCAGATGTAAGCACAAAAGGTGAGTGTGTTGTGACTAAAAATTGTACATTTGGAAATGACTTCGTGAAAAATGGAAAGATCAAGCGTTGCAAAGATACGTGCAGGTGAGCATCAATTTCATCGATAAAAACAACCCCTGTCAGATTTTCTGGGGTTATTTCGAAGTACTCGGTGCGCATTAATAAGTCAGCATATATTTCAAAAATAGCTTGATACCCTGAAGATAGTGACTGGAATGTATACTCTGGTTTTCCTTCTTGAGCTATGGTGAATTTCAGCGTGTTTGAATTGAAATTTAGCTTTGCTGTTTTATCTTCAAGCAAAATTTGTAGGTTTTTCTCAAAACCCATAAACCAGCTAGATATATTTTGTGCTAGGGACTCATTTTTGTCTTCAGTTATTGCTAAAGATCTCCTGTTTCTCAAGTTGACAAGGTGCTGCTCCAAGCTATTACCAAAACTTTGATTGTGCGTTTTGTTCGACGCTGCTTGTTGCTTTTCTGTGTCTATCCCCTTCGCAGTGTCAGCATGTGCAATTGAAGAGGTTCTCTTTGCTTCGAACATTTTAAGCACAGCTGTTCGTTCACCTAAGTTGGCAGAAAATTCTATACTATTGTTTATATCTAGTTTCAGACCAGACTCTATTTCATCGAGTTGATTTCGGTAGCTATCCAAGTTCTTCTGGGTTCGATCATATTGGCTAGAGCCTTTTGTTTCCGAAGCCAATAAATTCTTGAAGTTATTGTGATGAGTCCGAATCTGCTCTAAATCAGCCATTCTCTTTTGTACTATCAATAGTTCGGCCTTTCGATGAAGCTCCCGCAGAAGGCAGGTTTTTCCGGAGCCGTTGCCACCTGTGATGATTAAGTTTCGCCCCTTAAGCTCAATGTCTATTTTTTTGAGTGTGTTGGGAATTAGCCCACTAATTTTCTGAAAATGCTTCTCCACGCGAGTTCTCTTATGTGCTGGATGGTTAATATCTATAATTTGTTTATATTTAACTACGCAAGCTAATAATTTTTATTGGCTCAGACTTATTCTTCATAGTATATCCAGTTAAAACATTTTTTTGCGCCATAGCGATTTCCACAGATTTTTAGGTCTCAGGAAGTTCAAGCTGAATCGCCTCTAGAGCCTCTGAATTAAGCGACACAACACAACTAAATGCCTTTGTTTGCTTTACATTCAGTCTTTGGTATAGTTCATCACATTTTTTAATGTTTGAGGCGGCGTAATTTCTGCCCTTCAGGGTCTTAAGATTTAAATTGGCTATAAAAATTCCAGAGGTGACGCCAGCCATGGATGCGCTAATAGCTGCGCCTGAATCGCCTCGCACTGTCTTCCAGCCACTTTCAAACACTACAACCCCATGGTCAATCAAGGTCATGCAGAGCTCAATAATCTCAAATACATAATCTGTAGCGTTTTCAAGTAATCTATTAGCTTCACGAGATATGGCTGCCTTTTTAGTTGTCGAGGATTCTATAGTTCTCTCCCGCCATAATTCGACAACTCTTTCAAAGTCTGTAGCATCTTTTTCGAATAATTCTTTCAATTTCGGTTCAATATGTGTCTCGACTTGATCCAATATATATTGAAACGCTTTAATTTCACTTTCTTCTTTGGCATATTCAATACTTTTTTTACATACAGTAATTGTTAGCTTTGATGCAAGTAACCCCATAAGAGCTGCCGCACTTCCTGAGCCGGGAGAGGCATTGCCAGCACCAAAATCGTCTAGTAATTTATTTGTAGGTTTTTCAAGAAACTTCCCTGTCATTCAGATGCTCTCTTTTGATCGAACAATTTGACAATAGGCGATTCCAAATATAGGCATGCATTTATGAATCAACCACTTCAAAGCCCTGATTCTGCCACAACTACTTCCATTTGTGTCTATATAGATGCATTTGGTTAACCTCTGCCGCTGTCTCACTCAAACTCGCGGATTTTAGCAAGGGGCTCAAAAGGTAGTTTGCCCAGCCATTTCACTAACACTTTCCTTGGACGTCCTGTCCATCAAGTGTACCTACATCCTGTAGGCAAGCCACAAACAAGGACGTGGCGCGAGCGACTCAATGCACGACTGCATGGATAATGGTATGGACCCACTCCACTTCTAAAGCGGCTTCGCAATGAGCCAAAATGGAAGTTACGAACATACCATTTAACAGAATGAGGAGTGGGTCGAGATGAAGATTACAACGATTGGGCTGGATATCGCAAAGTCTGTTTTCCACTTAGTGGCTGTAAATTTACGAGGCAAGCCGTTAAAGAAGAAACAACTAAAACGGCATCAGCTCTTGGCTTACTTTGCCAAGCTAGAGAGTTGCTTGGTTGTTATGGAAGCTTGCGGCAGTGCCAACTATTGGGCAAGAGAGCTTCAAGCCTTGGGGCATGATGTGAAACTAATAGCGCCGCAGTACGTGAAACCGTATGTCAAAGGCAACAAGAACGACTACAACGATGCGGAGGCAATTGCTGAAGCAGCTCAACGCCCTACTATGCGCTTTGTGCCCATTAAGAATATTGAGCAGCAAGATGTTCAGAACATACATCGACAAAGAGAGCGTTTAAAGGGCGAGCGTACAGCCCTGTCGAACCAGATAAGAGGGTTATTAGCGGAGTATGGCGTAGCGATTCACAAGGGTATTGCTACCTTGAAACGAGAATTGCCATTGATACTCGAAGACGGGAGTAACGCTTTAACCGTAGGTGCTCGGGAACTGTTTGCAGAACTGTTCGATGAGCTCATAGCCATTAACGAACGCCTAGAGCGCTGCGAGCAACGTATAAAAGCGGTTAATCAGGGTAATGAACAGTGCCAGCGTTTAGATGAGGTGCTCGGTATTGGAGCTATTACCGCAAGTGCACTGTATGCAGCGGCTGGTGATGGTAGTGACTTTGTGAATGGCCGACACTTCTCCGCGTGGTTAGGCTTAGTACCGGGTCAGCACAGTACGGGTGGTAAGCCCGTGTTACTGGGTATCAGTAAGCGAGGTAATTGTTATTTGCGCACCTTGCTGATACATGGGGCACGCGCAGTACTGCGGTATTCTGCGGAGAAAACAGATCGCTTTAGCCGCTGGGCGCAATCGTTACTGGAGCGAAGAGGCCACAACCGAGCCTGCGTCGCCGTAGCAAATAAGTTAGCCAGAATTGCTTGGGTGATCATGGCAAAAGGCGAGCGCTATCGCCCTGCGGTATAGAGCAGCGTTTTATCACAGTACGCGATAGCGTACTGCAAGAGTTTAACCCGTCGCGTCAGTTGCAAAGATAGATTGATTGGATGGTGAGATAGGTCAGACCGGCTCGTTCAAAACCTGTTCCGTGCATTGGCTTTAATAAAGCCGTAGGGATGATGAGGAGGACGAGCGCAAATATCCATCGGGGCCAGGAGGACAAAAACTTCCACCAACAGGCCGGATATATGAGAGCAATGACTTTTATCCATTATCAGAATCAAATGTCTTGCAAACGGGGTGGGTCCATATATGCAGGAGGTAGAGCACCAAAAGTAGGCGCCTTTAGGCGTTGATGGAGCGGTGAAGCGGCTGGGTGAGTCGACCTACGTGCCCAACCATAATCTCAGTAGTAGGTGCCTTAGCTTTTGCTCTTATGGTTTTCATCTATAGATGATCTAGACGCCAAACAAAAAACGGGGCACTAAGCCCCGTTTCCCTTTCCTAACGTTTAAAAAAACCTAAACGCTTTTACTTACTCTATTAGAAGCCACAAACCAAATCCCAATCACTCCCACCGGGTTGGGTCGCCGTCCACCACTTGGCTTGGTACACCGCGCTGTTGTGGGTCATGCGGTGGCCGCCGTTGGCGTGGGAGGGGTTGCCGGCCCAATCTTTTTGGGGAAAGTGGGGGTAGGCCGGGTAGCTGGCTGGGTCGATATTTTGTGCGGCGCAATCACCCGTGCCGCCACCATCGCCACCACCGGTGCCGCCGCCCGTTACCGTACCCGCCGGTAAGTTCGGATGCTCTTGTAAAAGCGCAAAGCGTTGGCTGCCGATTTTTACTTCCCAGTTTGAAGGCAGTGAAACCGGCAGATAGTATTTCATCACTACCTTCCAAGATTCGCCGTGCTTCACCGTTAAATAACTGGGTGTGGCAATTTTAACCCGATGGAAATTATTGTCTAAACCACCGATGTTATTGCCCGACGCGTTTGAACCGTTAGACACCACGGTTAAACCGGCGGCACTTTGGTCGGCAATATTATCCGGCGCACTGGTGGCTACATCGAAATAAAACTCGGTGCTGCCCGGTAAATCTACGCCGGAATTGTTGGTGATGATTAGGTCGGGCGTGATGGGGTAGTTGGAATCACCCAAAGCAAAATTGGTGAGATCAAAACTGATATCCAATTGCTCGCCGGGCAATGCCACTTCCGCACGCTTATTGCCGTACTTGGGTGCGTTGGCAAATTTATCCGCCAGTGCAGTGGTGAGGGTGTTGCCCATTTCGTATTCGCCGGTGCCGGCGTTGAAACGGTAATCACCCGCCAATTCCCAGAACATTACGCCGCCAATACCTTCATCGACAATGTAATCTGCCTTGCGGTTAATAGACTGTTCATCTTCCGTGGATAGGAACACTTTTTTCTCGGCGTTCCACAACCAAGGTGCCGCCATGGTGCTGTTGTAGTGGCGCACGTAAGTGCCTTGCAGCTGATGGTAGGGGTTGTTGACTGGGTCTAAGCCGTAGCTTGCGAGATAGCTACCCGGAATACCATTCTCCAAGTTTTTCGCGTGCCACATGGGGTTGGAACCGGCACCCAGTTCATCGCCCATTTCGTTTTTGTCGTGCCAGAGGTTGTCGATACCAATGGCGCCGTAGCCGCACTTATTGGTTTCGCCGGAACCGGTACCCACTGGGCATTCGCCTTGGTTGGGTAGCGACGCTTCGCCCCACAAGCCGTTGGTGCCGCCTTCAACGCCCTGCCAACCACGGGTGTAATAGGGCACGCCGATGTTAATGCGACCGGCCGGTAGTGAACCGCGGAAATAGTGGTAGGCCCAATCGGTATTGAGGTAGCCAATATTTTTGTACTGACCGCCGTAGGCATTCCATTTCAGCAATTCAGAATCTTCGCCGTTATCAAACAGCGGTGCATTGGGGCCAACAAATTGATTCCACGAACCGTGCAGGTCGTAAGACATAATGTTGACGTAATCTAAATACTGCACCGATTTAAACGCTTCCATACCGCGCAACAAATAACCCGACGACGGCGAGGCGATGGTGAGCATGTAGTGCTTGCCATCTTGCGCGCCGGCGGCGTCGAGTTTTTCGCGCAGGGTTTTCATCAGCACATTGTAAGAGGCGTTTAAGCCGCCGCGCATGGCGTTAGAAATGGCGAAGTCGAGCGGGTTGCCCGCGTCGTTCATGGAGGTGGGGTATTCGTAGTCGATATCGGCGCCGTCGAAGCCGTAGCTGCGCAGGAAGGTCACTACGGAATCGGCGAAGGTGTTAATGCCAGCGCTGTTAACCGAGCCATCGCTGTTGGTGGTCATGGTGTAGAAACCGCCTGAGTCGACGCGACCCTCGCCCTCGAAATAGCCGCCGGTTTCAGCCCAGCCGCCAATCGATACCAAGGTCTTCACGTGCGGGTATTGCTTCTTGTATTTGTTGAGCAGGTTGAAGTGGCCTTTGTAGGGCAGGCTCGGGTCCATTTCGGCACCGGCTACGCCCGGCCATTCCATGCCAGTGGCGGCATTGGTGGGCGAGTTGGCACCTACGGACACTTGGTTATTGCTGTTCACGTGGGCGAAGGCGTAGTTGATGTGGGTGAGCTTATCCCACGGGATTTGGTGCGCTAAGTAGGCGGGGCCATTGCCGCCGGTGCGCCAGCTGGTGAAATAGCCGATGACGCGGCGCGTGGCGCTGCCCATCAATTCGCGCCCGTCTGTGTCGTACACGGTGCAGTAGGGCACATCGATACCGGGTGTGGCGTAAAGGCCGTCTGGCCGGCAGTCTTCATGGTTCACCGAGCCGTCGTTGGCCACGGTCACGGTCTGTGAGGCATCGGCGGTTTTGGCTTGGTTGTCGTAGGCGCGGGCTAGCACCGTGTGGCTGCCGGCGCTGGCGGTCCAGCTGGTTTCGAAGGGTAGGCTGGTGTCGGTGCTGAGTAGTTGATTGTCTATATAAAACTCAACTTTGCTGATGCTGCCATCGGCGTCAGTCGCCGTCGCCGAGAGTGCTACTTGATCGCCGGCAATAATGCCGCTGGCCAGCGGTGCCAAGCTTACCGTGGGTGCGGCGTTGCTATCGGCGGCCACACTGAAGGCTTGGCTGGCGCTTTGGGTTTCGGCGTTGTCGTCATCCACTGCTACCGCATACAGGCTGTGATTACCGGCCTGCGCCTGCCAATTGGCTTGGTAGGGCGAGCTGGTGTCGGTGGCTAATAGCGCGTTGTTTAAATAGAAGCGCACGGCGCTGATTTGGCCGTCGGTATCGGAGGCCACAGCGCTAAAGCTGGCGGCTTGGCCGTCCATCCAATTAGCCGGCACATTAGCCAGGGAAATTTGCGGTGCTTGATTGGGCAGGGCAGTAACGGCTATAGACGAGCTGCCGGATTGCGCTGTGGCATTTTGGTTGTCGGTGGCGATGGCGTGAATGGTGTGATTGCCGGCCGTCGTTTGCCACTGCACCGAATAGGGCGCGCTGGTATCTGCGCCGATCAAAGCGTTGTCTACATAAAACGCAACTTGTTGAATGCTGCCATCGGCGTCGCTGGCGCTGGCCGATAAGGTGACAGTATCGCCTTCGCTAGCGGACGTTGGGGCGTTATGGCTAACGGTTGGCGCTTGATTGGTGGTGCCGCCGTTGGTCACTTGAATAGTGAAGCTGTTACTGCTGGTGCAGCCATCGGTATTACACAGCGCGACTTGTAGTGCGTGGCTGCCGGCTGAAAAGTTGCTGGTGCACTCTGCGCTTTGTTGGTTTTGGCCGTTAGGGGTGAGTTGGCCTTCACACTGCACGGCGCCATTGTTGGTGAGTGTCCAGCTTGTGCCATTTACACCCCACCACATATCCCAGTGCACGGTAAGGTTGTTGCCATTTTCGAAACTGGTGGGCATCCAGCTGATAGCGGGTTTTGCAGGCACTGCTGCTTGGCTGCTGAAGCTTGCGAAAGCACAGGCCAAAGCAACGCCCAGCCCGAGTTGGGAGCGTTTAAACATCGTGTTACACCTCGTGGTTATTATTTTGATTTTTGGTTTTTCACAACATCCTGTAGGCCAACAAACCTAGAGCCTCATCACCACTGGGCAAAAGAGAGGGCAAACGCACAGAATGACAACGTTGTATCATAAAGTTTCAGGATGGACAACGTTGTCATTCTGACTCTGTGTGCTATGCCCAAAAGGATTGGGCTAGTGACTTGCGGCCCTGGTATGGGGAAGGTGAGCAAAAACAGCGGGTTATGGCCGGAGGATGGCAGGAGGTTGAGGTTTGAAATTAGTGGGTACGAACGTAAGTGAGTTCTGGGGGGGGATTTCAGCAGGGAGATTGTTAGGTGTGAAAAGTAATGTGTGTTTGAGATCACTGCTGTCCCGTTAAGGATTTTGCGAATCTTCCGATGGACTCGTATTTAATGAGATGACCTTGGGTGAGCATGGTGCCAGACATGAACCGCGTGCTTACGCTAGAGACACGCCGTTAATACTTCCATGTAGGCTCAACACCAGCATCCATGCTGGTGACGGTCTCTAGCACAAGCCCCCAATTCATGTTCTCAGCGTTAGCGAGACAGCAGTGGATTGAGAAAACCGAAATGTAATGCAGAACAGAGGTGCAGTGGGCGCTGGTTTATAGCAGTTTTTTAACGCTCGGTATTGGTATTTGACGCTTGATGTTGCTTTGCCCAATACAAGGTAAGGCCAACACTGATGATGCAGGCAAGCGTAGGTATGGCGGCTGCGACAAAAAAGAAGGTTGAGCCAAGTCGGTACATTGAAAACGCTATCCCCCCAAATAGGAAGCCCACTAACAGTTCAACTTGAATGGATTCCCAAGTGGAACGGCCGTCAGTGTCGAGCGTTTTCCCCATGTAGTGGTGTATGCGTATTTTTTTCAAAATAAATTACCTAACGAAAGAGAAAACTGAGCGCCAAATAACTCGCCATGCCGTAAGTTGATAGCAACGTTAAAGACATGAAAACGCCGCGTAGGTTATCGTTTCCGGCGAAGTAGCTGTAGGTGTAGCCTAAACGGGCGATGGGAAATAACAGTAACCATACCCATGCCGCGAGCAAGCTTGGCGATGCTAGCGAAAAGATAATGGCCAGAAAGATATAGTAAATTGTATTTTCTGTTGTATTTCTGTGGGTGTTTAGGTGCCTCTCAATTTCATTTATGCCCTCGTCGGAAACATCGGCTTTACTTGCTGCATGCGTTTTCCTTTCTTCGGGCGAGGCGTACACTTTGTACTTGTGCCGGGTTAGCTCGGTAGCGGTCATTACCCAGGAGTGATTCAGGATTAAAATGGCCGCTGCTAATGTAAGTATGCCTAGCAGCTCGTTGGTAGGCACCGCTGCCTGAGTGGGTTGAATGCCCAATACAAAACATAAGACCAAGCTCAATAGTAAAACCCCAAAAGGATAAACTTTAATTATCCAATTAGCGCCTTGAGTACTTCCTTTTTTTTCTTTGCTTGCTTGTGCATCGACCATGTCGCCCTCTCCTGATTGCCCTTAAAGGATTATCATTTAAGGGTGTGAAAGCAAGTGCGCGTTGTGGTTGGATAGTTGCGTTCGCGTTACTTGAATCAAGTGTGGTTGTATACGGGTTAGCTTGAGCGCGTCCGATCCGATACTGTAGCTGGTTTGCCCTGATCATAGCTCGCATTAAACCCGTTTATGAGTCTAATGATCGATTTTTGTCGAACGCTTAAGCGCCAAGTAAAGGTTTATGCTTGAGTGAGTGGTAGCGCAGCGTTAAGGATACGCAATGTTTTAAAACTTGCTCCGGCAGTTTTTGGTGTATGTCGAGAATGATCGCTCTGTTGCCAGAAAAGCAAAGCGCCTCCCCATATAGTTCGGTAAAAGTAGCCACCAAAGAGGTCTGGCAGTGGAAGTACATCGCGTACTGGTTGGGTTCCTTCGCTTTCCAATCTATGCGCAATGTGCTGCCGTGTTTACATAAATAACTGGGCTCGCCCCATTTTAAACATTCTTCAAGATCATCTATGCCATCTTCCGCCGCCACTTCAAAAATAAGTGAACGAAGGGTGAGCATCAACGGCCGAATGTGTTCTGGGTAAGACGCGAACTTTACCTGAACATCCTTTTGCATCAGAGCTTCCTGTCGACAAAGTAAAAATTGGATGCCAGACAGCGCCGTGCTGTGACTGTTGGTTTGGGTCAATCTGGCCCTTGCGCTTGATACTGGGTAACGCCCTCGGGCATAACCTCCCAACTTGCTTTGGAGCCGACAAAGATATGCCGACCTATTTCAATGTGAGGGTCTTCGTTCAGGCAGCCTAGCGTGATGCCGTGAACGTGATTTTTGTAGATGCCGCACAAGGTAGAGCCGCATTGGCGGCAAAACTGAAAGCCGAAATCTTGCTGGCTTGCGTAGGTGGTTAACGCGTCGGCGCCGCAAAGCCAGCTGAAATCCGCAGGATCGACTAAGGCATAGGCCGAAGCCTGGGCGCTAAAGGCTTTGCGACAGCGCGAGCAGTGACAAGAGCGCGCGTCGCGCAGCGGGCCTGTGATTTGATACTTAACCGCGCCGCAAAAACATTCACCGGTTAATGTTGTCATGCGCAATCCCTCCATCCAAATTTTAACGTGTGTAAGGCTATGAGTCGTAGGATCATTCCTCTGTAGCCTGTAGCCTGTAGCCTGTAGCCTGTAGCCTGTAGCCTGTAGCCTGTAGCCTGTAGCCTGTAACCTGTAGCGCTTAGCTTTGCGAAATAATTTGATATTGCCCAGGTGAAACAACAATAGGTTCAGGAAAGCCCTTGCCCAATACCCGCATGCCGTCGCTATTTTCGCCGTCGGTATTGTTAAATCCTAGGTTAACAACGCGCTCGAAATCCTGTATCGACGCCCACACTACGGTGTTTACATACTTGATCGAGCCGTCAGTTTCCCTATGGATGGATTTGTAAAAGGTCGAACTCACAAAGCCCTCTTGCTTGCTAAAGTAGTCTACGTACACTGCTCTAATTTGCTCGGCTTCGGCTTCCATGCCAGCGGGGACTTGAATTGTGTTGATGACGTTAATTTCGCTCATGCTAAATTCCTAATGTGCGATGGCTAGTAGGCGTGCTCCGTTTTAAGTCGTGGCGATAGAGCCCCAAGCGACTAGCCGTTAACTAGTGAAATATGACTAACCTACTGCCAGCCGTGAAGCCAGCGTGTGTTATTAGTCAAGTCGTGCCAGTCGATTGAACTAGATCTTTTTGACAATACAGCCTCTAGAATGCATGAGGTTACAGTGCCCTCCTGGTCAAATTCTACCTCTGTTACCAAAAAATGTTTTTCTCGATTCTTTGGTGTAACTGCCGTCCATTTGCTGTTAAGTAGTTTTTTAGGCTTGATATTGTTCATGATAGGACCATCAAGTTTAGTTTAAAAATAGTTGGGCTTCAGGGTAAGACGATAGCGAAGTGAATAATTTACTTGAATTGTGTAGATGTTAGGCTAGCTTGGCGCCGTTTAGCGCGCCATAATCGCCGCTTAATCTTTGTGGTGCCAAACAAAAGCGACACCCGAAAACTCAGCTAATCAGGGATGCCCATGGCGAATTTAACACAACTGCTTCAGGAGTGGGTGAGCGCAGAACTTATCTCATCGACGCAAGCCGCCAGTATCGAACGCTATGAACAAGCAAAGCCGGCGCGGCATTGGGTACTCTATGGCATTTTGGCGGTTGGCGTAACCGTATTAGCGATAGGCGTGATTTCTTTGATCGCCGCTAATTGGAGTGAAATACCTAATTGGGCAAAACTTGGTGCCGACTTACTCGTGCTAGCCGCCTTGGCGTTGGGTATTTACCGGCTGCATGGCAGCGGAAGCCTAGTGCTGTTTGAAGTGGGCATCGTTTTTTTCGCCGCGCTGATTTTGGCGTCTATCGGATTGATTGCACAGATCTACCACACAGGCGGCGATTTGTACCAAGCGCTACTGCTGTGGCTGGTGATGTTATTGCCTTTAGCGCTATGCACGCAGCGCGCACCCTTGCCCCACGTATGGCTAATGGTTTTTATGGGCGCAGTCATATCGCTAGTCGACGCAAAGAGCGATGACTGGTTTGGCAGTTCCGATGATCAAGTCATGCTAAGCCTGTTGTTTGCTGCACCGGCTATCTTATTTATATTGGGTAAATTGGCATTGGCGCTGTTGCCCACCCATGCTTTTGCTCGCGTGTTCAACTTTTGGCTGGCGGTGTTAGGGTGCATTGCTGTGGTCACCATGGATATCGGATCGTGGGGTTGGATGCCCTTGGTGTTCAGCTATCCCATTCTCATCGGGCTAACAGCGCTATTCGCGATTGCGCTGGCGCTAGTCGTCGTTACCGATAGCCCGTCGGCAACTCATCGGAAAGCGCTTCTATTATTGTTTGCGGTTTATGTTGTTGCGGTATTCGCGACTCGTTTGAGTCTAGAAAGCTCTCTGGTGGCCGCCACATTTAGCATCCTCCTTGCGAGCCTTTGCGCATTTTACTTTGCCCTATGCGGCTCGCGCCGGCTATTCAATTTCTTCGCCTTGCTGGTGGCCATTCGTTTTTTAATCGTCTATTTCGATGCGTTGGGTGGGCTAGCGACCACTGGCATTGGTTTGATTATTTCCGGCGTTATCATATTGAGCTTGGCTTGGGCTTGGTATAAGCATCATGGGCGCCTGCAAACATTGGTTGAGGGCATCAGATTATGAAGCATAAAAAAATACTGATTGCGGCGCTTGTTTTTCCCTTGCTCTGTCTCGTATTTCTTGCCGGTTCTAAGGCCTATGTGTCGAGCATTGGCAAGGAATTTACTCTGCCTGTTACGGGCTTTGACCCGAGAGATTTATTATCTGGCCATTACATCGTGTATCAAATTGCTTTTGATATTGATGACCTATGCGCTGAAAACAGTGAACCGGAGGCGGTCTGTTTAGTGGAAGGTGGTGATCACTATGCGAGCCATTCGGCCTTGGCGTGCGATTATCCCTTACGAGGTGTATGCCAATATGGCCGTTTTCAAACAGGTTTGGAGCGCTTTTATATCCCTCAATCGGAAGCCATGCGCTTGGATGCCGCAGTGCGCAAGGGTGAGGGTTCCATTGTGCTGTCTGTCACCCCGTCGGGTGCCAATGTGGTGAAGAAATTGTTGGTCAATGGCCAAAGTTGGCAGGCCGAAGAATCATAGGTCGCTTGGTTAGCGCTGCTTTATGAATGTGGCGAAGTGTCAAAGGTTAATCACCGCAACTAGACGATTCATGAATAAAAACTTTATATGTCAATCAAGCAGGAAGCATCGTGCAAGTAGATAGAATTGATCACATAGTTCTTACCGTTAAGGATATTCCTGCAACTGTAGATTTCTATACCCTTGTTATGGGCATGGAAAAGGTGGTGTTTGGTCAAGGGCGCGTTGCATTAGTTTTTGGAAACCAGAAAATAAACCTTCATCAGCAGGGAGCGGAGCTTGAGTCAAAAGCTGAAAATGTTAGTGTTGGTAGTGCAGATTTGTGTTTTATCGTCAAAGAACCCATCGAGTTGGTAATCAAAGGGCTCATTGAACATAATATTCCAATAATAGAGGGCCCTGTTAATCGCACTGGAGCCACAGGAAAAATTGTATCTGCATATTTTAGAGATCCCGATGGTAATCTAATTGAAGTTTCAAACTATGCAAGCATATAACAAGTGGTAGCAGTATCGGTCCTACGGACCTAGACTCGCTCGAAGAGGTATTGTTCGTTTGTGATTAAAAAGGTTGTCTCGGCCATGGCTCATTGCCTTCGACGGCTGCAAAAAATTGTCTGATGCAGCCGGCGAGCACTCTCGCAACTTGGCTGAATGGGAATAAAAACGTAAGAAGATACGCAGGTATATAGAATATTGTTTTTAATACTATCAAAGGCTAGACAGGTCGTCGCCACGGCGATAGGAAGAAACAACGTAAGCAAAAATCTTAAACGCTGTCGAGGTGATCTGAAAGGATTAGCCTATTTAAATTTTTGGCACTGCTTGCGTGGTTGAGCGCGGTGTTTTGTGCCTTCAAGCGTGAGTTAACTCCAGTGCTCTTGCTTTCATTAACCTCCGCTAGCCGGGTGATAAGTCTTTGATAAGTATAATTTTTTATCATTGGTCTGACATTGGCCGTTATCATGGTGGCTAGAATCAGCTTCAACCTCGTGTCAATCCTATCTGCATTAAAGAGAGAGCCTCTTGCTCGTTCAAACAAGTGTATTCGCGAGTTAAATCCAGCAATTGATATAACTGGTTTAGCTAATACTTTAATCTTGGCGTTGAATAAGGCTTTTAGGCGGTGCGTCTCATATTTTGACGTGTAAATAGCTATTGTTTCGTTACCAGTAGTAGGGTGTTTATTCATATCGGTTTTGCTTGTTGTTTTCATAATTCACTCTTGCTACATTCGATTTTCAGCAAAATTGAACTGTTCAAGTAATAGTAGGGGCAGTAGCGCTTCCGAGTTAGTTAGGGCGCCCGCTAGTGTGGGTGCTTAGAGGCCTCGGGATATCTAGCTGAATGTCTGTTGCTGCAGCTATGGGCAACACCATATCATTTAAAGTTGGGTCGGCTGAATAAGTGCGATGTTTAGCTGGCAAGGGTGTTTACGTGGGCGGCTATCGCTGCCGAACTTATTAACGTTTACTTTTGCCGCCGGCATTACCCACTAATCAGGAGAGACCATGAGAAATCTAATTGTATTCGTTTTGTTTTTTGCTTTTATCCAAGGGTGCGCTACGTCTTACCAGAATGACGGTTTAACCGGTGGCTATTCAGAGACGCAGCTCGATGACAATGTCTTTAAGGTTTCCTTTAGAGGTAATGCGTTTACTGATGCTGGAAAGGCTTCGGATTTTACCTTGCTGCGTAGTGCCGAAATCACGTTGGAACAAGGCAGCCGGTATTTTGTCATCATCGATGCAAATAGCTATACAACGAGCAGTGCACATTCAACGCCAACCACGTCTAGTACTATGGCGAGCGTGTCTAGCGTTGGCGGTACAAGTTACGGTAGCGCGACTACCACAACCTACGGCGGTGATTCTTATATTATAACCAAGCCGAATACTTCAAACACAATCATAATATTCAAGGAAAAGCCCGGGCAAGGCTTTAGTTATAACGCCGAATCGGTTTACAAAGCACTAGCTAAAAAATACGGCATTGAATCAGTAGGAAATTGATTTGTTCGAGTGTTTTTTGTCGGTTGTAAGGCGTTGGGTTGATTTATATTGCTTTAGCGCTCGCCAATGAAATCGCATTATCTTTATAGGCGCATGGCGGCAAAAGAATAGGCTTGTGCCGAAGTGGTTCTAGTTTGAGTCTCTTCTAGGAGGGTTTACGCTATTAGTCGGAACGGTTTTATTAGTAATCCAGAATGCTATTTTTAATGAGGACTAGTTTTTTTGCTGAGGTGGATGAAGGAATGCTCTAAGCATTTTAGTTCTACGAGGTGGCGCGGAGATAAGTAGGAATGGGTTTTCAGTGTGCAGAATGTGGCTATAAGGGCAAGCAGTCTTCTCAGGGTGCTTGCCCTGCTTGCGGGTCTTTTAAGCTGGCGCAAAAAAGCAGCTTGAATAACGACTCTGAGAAAAATGATAAGCATCGAGGGTTGAGGTCCATTGCATTGGTGTTGCTTTGGTTGTATCTGGCGTATCTTATTTTCCAAAAAATATATGGGTGATAAAGCTTAAGGTTGAATACCTGGTATGTTTTTATCTTGCTTTGGGTGTTGATATGAAGGGCTATAGAATTAGTACAGATTATGACGAGATGAACTTGTCTGTTGTGCATGCTTTTATTTCAAGCTCTAGTTGGGCGAAAGGCATTCCGCTTGAAACCATGGCGCGGGCAGTTAAAAATTCGCTCTGTTTCGGGGTGTTTACGCGTTCCGGGGAGCAAGTGGGTTTTGCGCGTATGATCACTGACTCAGCAACCTTTGCCTACCTTGCCGACGTATTTATTCTTGAGAGCCACCGTGGCCAAGGCTTGAGCAAATGGTTAATGGAAACGATCTTGGCTCATCCCCAATTGCAGGGTTTGCGGCGTATGCTATTGGCGACGGCAGACGCCCATGGTCTATACGGACAATTCGGATTTACACAGCTGGCAAAGGCTGAATCATTTATGGAGCTTTGGGTGCCGGGGGTGTATTCAGATTGATAACAACGGCTTGTAAACCCGGTTCTGCCTTCGGCTAGTTCAGCTCAAGGGTAATGCTGACAGTATTTACAAGGTGGAATGGAAGCATGAATTTGAATCAAGTCACACTGCCAGTTAGCGATATGCCATTAGCGGCAGCCTTCTACCGGAAAATGGGTTTTGTTCAGATAGTTGATACCCCACATTACGCGCGTTTTGAATGTAGTGATGGCGGTTCAACTTTTTCACTAAGCTTGGCAGAAGAGGGGTTCAACAACGGCAGCGTTATTTATTTTGAAGATGAGCAGATTGACGAGTTGGTGGGCCGGCTTGAAGCTAAAGGTTTTTGTTTCGAAGCGGCGCCAACAGACAAGCGATACCTCTGGCGGGAGGCAGTTCTAAGAGACCCTTCAGGAAACAAAATCATCTTGTATTGGGCTGGCAAAAATAGGTTGAACCCGCCATGGCGAGTAGCGTTGAGCGAATAAGTACAACTTACTAAATACGGCCTGACAGTGTGTCGCCATCTGTCAGCTTGCTAAAATGGACTAGGCCATTTGCTAGTCATTTTTAGCCATCTGGCGAATATTTCTCCACCAAACATCGCTTTAACATGGCAGCACGTTTCCGAGGTGTGCCATGAAGTTGCCGTGCTGTATTGCCCTATTGTTCAATTTCCTTTGTTGTTCGCCGCTGCTTGCTGCAGAGCGCCATATTTCCAGCATGCCGCCTAGTAGCCTTTTCGCGCTGGTGGATAAACGTTTGGGGCAAATTGAGCTCGCTATCACCAGTGACCCTGTGGCAATTACCCGCGGTGGCTACCAACGTCAGGCGGTGATACTCACGGCAGGTGCTGCAGCTGTCCGGCCGAACCTATTGTTATGGGAGCTTGATATGACGAGCCCTGTGCTGATGAATACGCAGCGTCTCTCGCCACGTATTTTGCTGGGCTTGAACGAAAGTTATCAGTTTGACAAATTACTGCCCGCGCATTTGCGCGCCTTCGAAAACGACCTGTTGCACAGCCATAATCTTGTGCAACCCTTGGTGACATTCAAGCTCCTGTTCTAGTACTGTCAGGTTCGCGCTTTTACGCAGGAGCGTGGCCGCGAAACTCGGCTTTTTAGCAGTGCTTGCGAACCACTGCCATTGCTTTCTTGACCTGCTCCGATATCCGAGTAAACTCCGCGCCATCAAAGCTAGGTGCTCTGGTGACTCTCTGCTACAAGAGAGTCATGCCCGAGTTAAATGGGAAGCTGGTTCAAGGCCAGCGCTGCCCCCGCAACGGTGATGTGGTTGATTCAACCCTAAGCCCGATACCTGCCTCGCTTTGCTGCCCGTTATTCGCCATTTTTAGTGTGGCGCTGAGCGGCAACACGACGTAGCGGAGGGCTGCATCGGTGGTCTTCTTTCTCGCGTTGGCGAACGAGTACCCACTTTTCTCCCTCTCTCAAACCACTTATTTTGTGAATAGAGAGCTCTCATGAAACTTACTTCTTTATCTGCTGCAATTGCTTTGACTATTGTTGGCGTTCAGGCTCAAGCCCAAGATCTTCAACAAGAAGAGATGGTTGTCACAGCCACTCGAACAGAAACACCCTTGGCGCAAACCTTTGCCCCCGTGTCTGTGTTGACGGCTGCTGAAATCGAGCAGTTGCAGGTGCGCGATGTGCCTGAATTGATTAGCCGTTTTACCGGTGTCGACATGGTGCAGCGCGGTGGTCGCGGTGCCAACAGCAGCGCCTTCGTGCGCGGCACTAACTCTGGCCATTTGTTGGTGTTGGTTGACGGCGTGCGGGTGGGTTCGGCGACCTTGGGCAGTACGGCGCTGGAGTTCGTCGACCCGGCGGCGATCGAGCGCATTGAATTAGTGCGCGGTCCGCGCTCCAGTTTGTACGGCTCTGACGCCATAGGCGGCATAGTGCAAATTTTTACCCGCCAGGCGGAAAATGACGGCGCTAGCCTTGCCGTCAATGTCGGTTACGGTAAGCACAATGAGCAGCAGGCGCGCTTGGTTGCTGGCTGGAAGGATGAGGCAACCCAGCTCAATCTGGTGGCTTCGCATATCAGCACCGATGGCTTCGATCGCACAGTCAACACCAGCAATGGCAACGGCGATAAAGATGCCTATGCCGCTGATCGGTTGGCGCTTAATGCCAGTCAGCAGCTGTCGCAAGCTTGGTCGCTGGAGGCCAGTGGGCAGTATCAGCAAGGTGAAAGCGATAGCGACAACGGCTTTTGTTTTGTCGACTGCGAACCCTTCGCCACATTCACTAACTACTCGGCTGATGTGGGGCTCAAGGGCCAGATAAATCAGGTGTGGCTTACGCAATTGCGCGCCGGTCTGTCGCAGGATGAATCACAGCAAGACGACCATATTGCCGGCGTTGCAGAGATAAACTACGGCGGCAATAACCGCTTTAATACCGAGCGCGAAAGTGCCAGCTGGCAAAATGATTTAGCGCTAGCGGAGGCGAGCTTGTTGAGTCTTGGTGTCGATTACTACGTCGAGCAGGTCGAATCGAATAATGTTGTTTACGCCGTTGATAGTCGGGATAACACCGGGGTTTTTGTTCAGTATCAGGGTCGCTCTGGCGGCCATAATCTGATTGCCGCGCTGCGTTACGACGACAACGAACAGTTTGGTAGCAAAGACACGGGGAGTATCACCTATGGCTTTGATTTGGCCGACGGTTGGAGCCTAATGGCAAGCTATGGCAGCGCTTTTAAGGCGCCCAGTTTTAACGATCTTTACTACCCATTTTCGGGTAATGCTGAGTTAAAGCCAGAATCTTCGCGCAACCTGGAAGCCGGCATAAAATTTCACCAAGATGGCCTGCTGTTTGCCATGAATATATTTGAAAACGATGTGAGCGATCTCATTGCCTGGGCGCCAGATGCCGGTGGCAACTGGTACCCGTTCAATGTCAACGATGCGGAGATTACCGGTGTGGAAGCGGAGTTTGCACAGAACTTTGACGGCTGGTTGCTCGGCGTTAACTACACAGCCCTAGATGCGGAAGACAAAGCCACGGGCAAGCGCTTAATCAATCGATCGGATCAATTGTTTAACGCCGATCTTAGCCGCGCATTTGGCGGCATTACCTTGGGCTTAGGTTTTGAAGCGCGTTCGGCGCGCTACGCCGATCAGGCCAACACGCAAAAATTGTCAGGTTATGGCTTGGTTAATCTTCGCGCTGCATGGGCTATTAGCAACAATCTCGTGCTGGAAGCGAAGGTGAATAATCTGCTCGACAAGGATTACACCGTGGTGAGTGGTTATTACGAAGACGGTATCAATGCCTTCGGTAGCGCCACCTATCGGTTCTAGTGCTTGAGCGATAGCTGTTCTGGGTTTATTTGCGTCTGAATATTAGCTAGTTCTCTTCAAGCCGGCCCCGTGCCGGCTTTTTTATCTGCTGAGCCGCGTGGGTTTTCTTGTGAGGCATTGGCTACTTCTCTCGTCCTATTCCTTTACCCCGATCACAGTCGATCAACTTCTAATAGCTATAAATAACAACAGGACGCACTATGAACCGTTTAGTGATATCCGGCTTAGCGGCCGCCATAGCCCTTACGTTAGGTGCTTGTGGCGAGCCAGAAAAAGCCAAGCCCAGCCTTGAGTTACCGAATAAAAACCCCTTTCCCTCTACTTACACAGTGCCCACTAGCAAAACCCTGCTGGTTAAAGGCGCGAATTTACTGGTGGGCGATGGCAGCGAGGCTGAGGCCACTGATTTGGTGGTGATGGACGGCAAAATTCAGGCCATGGGCAAAGGCTTGCAAGTGCCTGAGGGCGCAGTGGTGATAGAAGCCAAAGGTAAGTGGCTGACGCCGGGTTTGATCGATGTGCACTCGCACATGGGCGTATACCCTGCGCCGGGTACAGCCAACCACGAAGATGGCAATGAGATGACCGCACCGGTAACCGCGCAGGTATGGGCCGAGCACTCCGTGTGGCCGGAAGACCCGCAGTTTGAGAAGGCGTTGGCCGGTGGTATCACCACGGTGCAAATTTTACCTGGCTCTGGCAACTTAATCGGCGGCCGCGGCGTCACTCTGAAAAATGTACCGTCGCTCACTGTGCAGGGCATGAAATTTCCCGATGCGCCTTACAGTTTAAAAATGGCCTGCGGTGAAAACCCCAAGCGCGTGTACGGCGAAAAGGGGCAATTACCGTCTACCCGCATGGGCAACATGGCGGGTTACCGCAGTGCGTGGATTGAGGCCGCCGCGTACAAGAAAGGCTGGGACGACTACGTGAAGAAAATCGAAGCCGGCGAAGACGCCGATGCGCCGACGCGCGACCTTCGCTTAGAGACTTTGGCGGGTGTTTTGGAAGGCGATATTCGCATCCACAACCATTGCTATAAAGCCGATGAAATGGCGCAGATGATTGATATGGCAAAAGAGTTTGGCTACAAAATTGCCGCCTTCCACCACGCTGTAGAAGGTTATAAAGCAGCAGAGATGTTGGCAAAGGAAGATATTTGCGGCGTGATGTGGGCCGATTGGTGGGGCTTTAAACAAGAGGCCTTCGATATGGTGGAAGAAAATATTGCTTTAGTTGATTACGCCAAAGCCTGCGCCGTGATTCATTCTGACGACCCCATACAAGTGCAGCGTTTGAACCAAGAAGTGGCCAAGGCCATGACCTCGGGCAACAAGTTAGGTTTGGGCTTAACCGCTGCGGACGCGATCAAATGGGCCACGTTAAATCCAGCGAAATCTTTAGGCTTAGAGGACAAAATTGGTTCGTTAAAAGTCGGTAAAAATGCCGATTTAGTGCTCTGGGATGCCAACCCCATGAGTGTGTATGCCCATGCGGAAAAAGTTTGGATTGACGGCAGCTTGCGCTTTGATCGCTTAGACCCGAGCGTGCAGCCCACCAGTGATTTTAATCTTGGCATTCTTGAAGCTGGGGAGGTTCGCCCATGAAAAAATTACTTAGCGCACTGGCGATCAGTGCATTGGCTCTGCAGGCACAAGCCGATTCCTTGTTGATTAAAGGTGCCGATGTGTATACCGCCGATACAATGTTGGCGGCCACAGATCTGTTTATAAACGACGGTAAAATTGCGGCCGTGGGTAAAAACCTAACCATGAGTGCCGATAAAACCATCGACGCCAAAGGTAAGTCTGTGACCGCCGGGCTGTTTAACAGCTACACCCAATTAGGTGCAGTAGAAGTGGGCGCCATTGAGCAGACCAGTGACTTCTATACCGAGCGCCCCGACATTACCGCGGCGTTAAAAGTGGCTGACGCATTTAACCCGCAATCCACTTTGTTGCCTTACAACCGCGCCCACGGCTTAACCCAGGCCTTGTTGATTCCTGAATCGGGCAGTGGTTTGTTTTCCGGCCAAGTGGCGTTAGTGCAATTAGGTGGCACGCCGAAAGTTATTAACGAGAGCTTGGCCATCGCCGTGGATTACACCGAGTACGGCGTTAGCCTTGCCGGTAACTCGCGCGCGGCGGCAATGGCTTTATTGCGTCAAAATTTAACCGATGCGCGGGACTTTTCTGCCAATAAAACCGCAGCTTTGGCCGGCGAAAGGCGCGACTACACCTTGAGCCTGATGGATTTGGCGGCACTCGAACCTGTAATCAAGGGCCAAAAACCTTTGCTTGTGCGGGTTAATCGGGCCAGTGACATCACCAAGATATTGGCACTTGCCAATGAGTTTGAGTTGAAACTTATTTTGGCCGGCGTGAAAGAAGGCTGGATGGTGGCTAAGGCGATTGCCGCACAGGGCATTCCAGTGATTATGGACCCGATCGAAAATTTACCCAGCGGTTACGACGCCTTGGGTGCGCGCCTAGACAATGCAAAATTGTTAAGCGATGCGGGTGTTACCTTATTGTTTACTGGCATGAGCTGGCATAACACCCACAACGCCCATTTAGTGCGTCAATCTGCCGGTAATGCGGTGGCCAATGGTTTAGATAAACAGCTAGCCATTGCCGCGATGACGGCAAACCCGGCGCGCTGGTTTAAGTCGCCATTGACGGGCGATATTCGCCAGGGTGCGGTGGCTGATTTGGTGTTGTGGAGCGGTGACCCACTTGAGGTGACCAGCAGTGCTGAGTTGGTGATTGCCGCCGGTGTTGAGGCGTCGCAAGTGACTAGAGCTACCATGTTGCGGGATCGCTACTTCGAGCGTTTGTCGAAATAGTAGAGGTAACGTGCGATCTCTAAAGAGCGGCCTAGGCCGCTTTTTTTGTTCTGGCTCAAGAGTTCAGCGCTTTAATGTGCGCGGTGAATGTAGGTTAACAATCGAGAGCACAAAAAAAGGCGGGTTCCAGCAAAACCCGCCAAACACAAAATGAGATAGTGGTTGTTTACGGGGTGTTTAATCCGTCGAGCATGGCATCGACGATATCGCCGTTATCGGCATCTATTTCCCAAGAGAAAAGCCCGCCCAGGCCTTGCTGGTTTACAAAGGCGCCCTTGGCCTTTACGGAGCGCGGGTTGTCGTAGCTAATCAGTGTGCCGGTGGTGTAATTCCATAGGTAGGCGGCTTCTGCATCGGTATCGTAGTAATACTGAAAGCCATTGATGCCGGTACCTTGTGTGCCCCCTAAATAGTTAGTGACGATATCTTTGTAATCCAATACGCCCGCTTCCCACGTGCCTTTGGCGGCGCCATTACCGGTGCCTGCGAAAGGCCAATCGGGTTGTGCGCCGCTGATGTTGGTCCAGCCACGGCCATAGGCGGCTGCGCCAAGAACGATTTTTCCTAGCGGTACATTCTGCGCAACGAGGCTATCGACAACCGACGCGGCGTAGTATCCCTGTTGTGGGTTATAGCTATAGTTGTGTAGCGCGGTTTGATGACCAAGCACGCCATTCCATGCGCCATGGTAGTCGTAGGTCATGGCAAAAATATAATCCATGTATTGATGCGCGCGCGCGTAGTTTGCCGAGGCCACCATGGCTGGGCTGGTGCCAATGGCCGAGGTGAGTTCTAACTCTTTGCCTAGCTCAGCTTCAAGTTGGTTGAGCATGGCGCGCAGATCGCGCATCAAGTCGGCATAGCCTTCGAAATCTGCTTGCGAGCCCAAGTTGCTGTTCGCACCGCGGCCGCCAGGAAATTCCCAGTCGATATCAACGCCGTCAAAAAAGCGGTAGTCGAGTAAAAATTGTTTTACTGAGTTAACGAATACCGCGCGTTTGTTGGCGTCTGTGCCAATATCGAAAAGCGGATCAGACAAGGTCCAGCCGCCCACGGAAGGCAATACCTTGAGGTGTGGGTGCTGTTGTTTTAATTTGATCAGCTGACCAAAGTTGCCGCGAATAGGGTCGTCCCACTTGTCGCCACTGTAAGATTTTTCCAGTGCCGCGTATTTATCGTGGATGGTTACTTCGTAGTCTTGCTTACCTTCGCATTGTGTTTGCAGCGCACTGTAACCGCTGGCATTTGCGTCGCGCAGCGAATCGTTCGGCCCACACACGGGAATAAAGCCGTACAAAATATGGGTCAGTTTTTCCGCCGGCATATCCATTACATGGTAGTCACGACCATAGATACCCCACTCAACAAAGTAAGTTCCAACCACTTTGCCGTCGGGGCGTGTTGAATTGGTTGAGCCTTCGTTGCCAGTGCTGGTGTTATCGATATTGCCGGTGTTGCCAGCGCTGCCAGAGTTATCGGTAGTCGTGTCAGTGCCTGTGTCGGTACCGCTTGAGTTGTCAGTCGAGTTGTCACTGCCAGCGTCGGTATCGGTGTTGTTACCGTTGGCGTTGCTACCTGCGCCGATTAACAACCATACTTGATCGGTACCGCTATTAAGATCTGGCTGAGCGCCTTGCGTCCACCATTTGGCTTGGTAGATATTGCCGTTGTAAGCCGCTTGGTCACCCATATTGTAAACGGTGCTAGCATGCCATGCCGCCGTATCGGTGTTGCTGTCAGTGTCAGTATTTGCTTCAGTTTCAGTATTTGTTTCACTATCGGTTTCGGTTTCGGTTTCGGTTTCGGTTTCGGTTTCGGTTTCGGTTTCGGTACTGTTGCTGTTATCGCTGGTGTCGATAATGGTTTCAGCGCCATCGCCGTTGTAGGTGCCTTTGTTTGCACCGTTAAGTTCAGTGTGCAGCGTGTTGAGCAGCGAAAAGTTGCCGTCGTCTTGACCCAGGTGCCAGAACATAACGCCGCCTAAACCTTCGGCTTTTACATAATCGGTTTTGTACACCATGGATTTTTCGTCGTCGTAGGTCACGAAAATTTTATCGCGGGCGTGGTATAGCCATGGCGCTTTGGTCTGTTCATCAAAGTGGTAGGTGTAACCGTAATCGCCGGCTTTCATGGCTTCAATTTCACGGAAAGTAGCAACACGTGGTTCGCCGCGTTCAGCACAGGCATCGCAACCGGTGAGTAGTGTCACATCGCCCACATACGGATCGCCGCCGGGGGTGTTAAAGCTTTGGTGCAAGCCATTGTTGCCCGTGGCCGTGTTAAAGAAAGCACGGCCGTAAAATGGCACACCCATGACAATTTTTGAGCGTGGAATGTCCATGATCAAGTGTTGCTTGATAGCGGCGTCAACTGTTAAGGCAAAGGGGCTGGGGAATAGTGTGGTCGTTTCTTCCCAGGTTTTGATCGGATTGAAAACAACTTCGCGCAGCGCATTGTAAAAACGCGGCTCATCGCTATTGCCATACAAGTGGGCGTGAAAGTTGGTTTTGGTCACGCCATTCCAGGGGCCGTTTAGGTCATAGGTCATCAAATTGATGAAATCTAACTGCTCAACAATCGCGGGTAGTTGGTCAAAGTAGCGCGACATAAAGAATGCACCGCCGGCGCCGGCAATACTCAGCTCTTCGCGTTTGCCGCGAGCATCTAGCGCTGTGCGCAAATCAGTTAGGCCAGCAATGAAGTTGGCCACGTCTTGGCTACGTGGGTATTCCCAATCAATGTCGATACCATCAAAACCGTGCTGTGCCATGAAGTTTACGCAAGAGCTCACCATGGTAGCGCGTTTTTCTGGTGCAAAGGCCGAGCGGTAATTAGCTACCGTTGGGCTATCGTCATTCGATAGCGCCCAACCGCCGATGGAAAAAAGTATTTTTAAATCTGGGTTGTATTGTTTCAGGCTTTGCAGATCTTCGATAACTTGTATGACTTGGCTGGCGTCGTCATTTGGATCGAAAGTACATTCGCCTTGCGCGTTGAAGTGCATGAAGGCGAGGTTGATGTGCGTGAGTTGGCGGGCAACCGTTGCGCTGATGCTTTTTGCTGGCAGTGAGTCTGCCAATGACGGCATGTAGTAGCCAATCACTCGGTATTCGCTGCGCTTGTGCTCGCCACCTAAGCTGTCGAAGTCTAAGCCTGCATCATAGGTTGTGCCGACACTGTAGCTTGGCTTGCCTAAGCTGTGTTGATTGCCAGAGTTGGTGTTGTTGTCTGTGGTTTCACCGGTGTTATCGGTAGCGCCCGTATCCGTTGAACCGGTGTCGCCTGAGTCGGTAGAACCGGTATCCGTGGAGCCCGACTCAGTGGAGCCCGAGTCAGTAGAGTCAGTGCCAGTAGAGCCAGAGTCAGTTGAACCCGAGCCGGTAGAGCCAGAATCAGTAGAGCCTGAGTCGGTAGACCCTGAGCCCGTTGATCCAGCGTTTGAGCCGCCCGTACCGGTCGAACCTGAGTCAGTCGAGCCAGAATCGGTAGAGCCAGAGTCGGTCGAGCCTGAGTCTGTAGAACCGGCGCCGTTAGAACCGGTGTCTGTTGTGCTATCGGTTGTTGTTTGTGAGCCGGTTTGTGTACTGGGCGCAGCGCTCGAGCCGCCACCGCCGCCACAGGCGCTAAGCGCCAGACTAATGAGCAGTATGCCTGCCGGTTGAGATAAATTTTTAAACCACATGGGTGTTTGCCTTTTGCTGGAAGGTTAATTTTCAGACGGCACTATAGGTCGCCGGCGCGGGTTAACCTATTGACCTGATGGTCTAGCCCTAGCCCATTTGGCCTATGTCAATAGTTCGTTTAATTAATAATTTATTTGTTAATGGGGTGAAGTAATCGAGAAGTCTTGCGAGTAGCTTGTCGCATTTTATTTGTAGTGCTTTTGCAACAGATATAGCGTTGGCGTTATTTTTTCGATGATCGAAGAAAAACGATAAACAATTAGCAGGAAAGGGGTTCTACTTTAGGGGCGCGCGGTGCTCAGGCCGCAATAGTGTGGCCGTTCTTGTTTTAAGGATCAGAGGAGCACCGGCTAAGCCTAAGCTTGCCGGTTGGCTGTTCTTGTTAGCGACGATGTCTGTTGTCTAACGGTTGTGGTAAGGGTTCTCGATGGCCCATTTAAAGCGATTTTTTTGTCGGATAGTTTCCAGTCGCGCCTTGGATCGTAACACCAGTGTTTCGAGCCAAAGTTGAAGTTGATAAACAGGCGATTGTTTCTTTACCATGATATCGAGCATGGCCTGCAATTTGGCGTTGGTTTCGAGGTAGTCTGCCCTTTCTCGGCGGGCGACAGTTAGCGCGTGCTTAAGTTTGATTTGCGCGATTTTACTACCGGCGTGTTGGGTTTGTAGCTTGTTGAGATCGGCCCTTAAGGTGGCGTTGAGCGCTTTCAAGTTGGCGATATCTTTTTCTAAGGTCGAGCTGCGTGCATCCCGCTCGGCAAGGAAAAAGCCTTGCACCGTCGCCTGTTCGTTGAGTGCTTTATTTGAGCGTTTTAACTCGCCATTTTCGCGTATCAGGTCGTCGATATTTTTGCTCTTACCTAAGGTGCGAACTTGGGTTGGTTCCAATTGGGTTACAGAAGCGAGATCGATTTGGCGTTGCGCGTTCATGGGCTTAGCTCTTGGCGTTGATGATGGCGCTACTGTAGAGACCTTAATGCTCGAGCGGTATTCGCCTAATGGTCTAAGCCTTTTGGTGGGCTGGGCATTGGTCGAGACTGACAATTAGGGCGCGCCAATTGGCAGCGGAGCGGCTATAGTTAGCTAATATTCATTCAGAGCATGGGTTTTTTGACGTTACTCAAACAATTAATCTCATGGCAGTTGGTCGAAAGGTGGCGCTGGCATCGGTTGCTAGGCTGGCTAGAAAACAAGGTCAATTACTAATCGCAGGGCAGTATTTTGGATATTTTAATTATCGATGACCACGCACTATTTCGAGATGGCTTAGGCGTACTTTTGCGTCAGTTGGAGCCCAATGCCAAGGTTACCGAAGCCGATAGCGGCGCTCAAGCACTGGAGCATATTGAAGCCGGCGCCGAGTTTGATATTGTGCTGTTGGATTATCACCTACCGGATCAAGATGGTTTATCCATTTTGGTGGATCTAAAGATGGAGGCGCCGGAATTGCCGGTTATTTTGCTGTCGGCGGAAGAAGATCCAAACTTAGTGCGTAAAGCGCTACAGCAAGGTGCGAGTGGCTTTATTACAAAAACATCGCCTACAAAAGTGATGTTAAGTGCGGTTAAATTAGTGCTCTCCGGTGGCGTCTACGTGCCGCCATTGATGTTGGGTGCTGTAGCCAATGTTGCTCCACCAGCCGCACAATCTGGTTCCAGCGGTACGCGCCTAAGCCATGGCGAAATGAAAATCACCGGCCGACAGCAAGATGTATTGGTGGAAATGGGCAAGGGCTTATCGAATAAAGAAATTGCCAAGGTTTTAGACATGTCACCGAGCACTGTCAAGGTGCATGTTGCGGCTATTTTAAAAGAGCTCGACGTTAAAAATCGCACCCAGGCCGTGTCTAAGGCGCTGGATATCGGTTGGATAAAAGCCTAGCGCTCGCATAGATTTAAGCGCAATTCAATGCGCCCTAAGTTGGCTACTGATTCAGCATAAAACTGATAACGGCCCTTAATTTGGCCGGTTTTACCGGTTTGCGCAAGACGTTATAACCTTGGCTGCGCAAAATTTGTAGCTCGGTTTCATCGCTGATGCCGGTGATAATCAGCGCCGGCACGGCGTGATTACAGGCAACCCGAATCAGATCTACCGCGTCTATGCCTGTGTCTACCACCCCGATTTGATAATCTGAAACAATGATATCCGGCGCACTTCTCTTGTAGCGGGGAATAAGTTGGTGCACTTGTTCCAGCGAGTCGGCACTGCTTACCTTGGCGCCCCAGCTGGTTAACAAGGCATGCAGCTGGGCGAGTATCTCTGGGTCGTCGTCGATTAAACACACGGATTTATCCTCGAGCACTTGCTGGCGCATAAGAGTTTGATCGATGAGGTTGGCCACACTTGGCGCATCATCGGACCGGTCAGCGGCGCTTGTACTTATGTACTTTGGCGCGGGAATGACGATGCGAAAGCGCGTGCCGCGGCCGAGATTGGATTTTACCTCGAGCGAGTAGTGCATCAGATTACACAGCCGAGTGACGATCGATAGGCCTAATCCGACGCCGTCTTGTTGGCCGCTAAAATTTCTATCCTCTTGCACGTAGCTGTCAAAAATTGTTGATAATGACTCGGGTTTAATGCCTATGCCGGAGTCGAATACCTCCACTACAACGCCGCCTTGTCTGCGCCGGCAGCTAATAAGCACGCCACCGGTTTCAGTGTAGCGAATAGCGTTGCTTAAAAGGTTGCGTATGATTCTTTCTATCGATGTCGAATGCCCGATGACATTGATATCGTCAGCGCGAAACCTAACAAATAAATTTTTATCGTTGGCAACGGCTTCAAACTCGTGCGATACCTTAAACAAGAGTTGTTTTAAATTAACCGGGCCCTCAATAAAGTTTGCTTGCTGTTTGCTGCGTAGGCGCGAGTAATCGAGTAGGTCTGAGAATAATTGGCTCATGTTCTCGATGGCAATGTCGAGCTTTTTAACCAATTGCGATTGGTCTTTGGTGGCGCTCAGCTTCAAGGCGTCTACAAAAATAGCCATGGCCTGCAAGGGTTGGCGCAAATCGTGGCTGGCACCGGCGAGTAGCTGCTGGAATTCTGCGCCGCGCTCCTCGGCACTGGCGGCATAGGATTTTAGCTCAAGGGATGACTGCTGTAGCTCAAGTATTGCCTCATTCAAACTTAAGTGCTTTTGCTGAATGATATTGAGCATGCCATTAAAGGATTTTACTAAGTTTCCTATCTCGTCGTGGCTGTGCAGGGGCGCGCGAATCGCATAATCTTGGCTCTGGCTAACAAGGTCTGCAATGGCATTTAAGCTGGTAATAGGGTAGATAAAGCTACCTTGTAAGCGCCTGGTGATAAGCAGCGTAATGAGAATAGAGATCATCGATATGATAAACGTGGCGATAGAAAATAACTTAGTGCGCTGTTCGATTTCCTCGAGGCTATAGCGAATGAGTAGCGAGCCGTAGATAACATTGTTGCGAGTAATCTCGGCGATAGCCCTAATCTCCGAGCCCTCAATAATACTAGGTTTTTCTGTATTTGGCGTTTGGGGGCAGGGTGTAGCGTGGTTCTCCAGGTGTTCGCGGCCCTTCAGGTTATCGTGTAAATATAGTTTATGCTCTCGATCATAGACGCAGGCGGCAATGTAGCCAGGTAGGATTCGCAATGTTTCCAAGTTGTCGCGCAGAGCATTCTTGTCGTTGAAGGCGAGCGCGGCAGAGCTGCGCTTGCCGGTCATGATGGCGATAAGTTCAATATTGTTAGCGAGATTTTCCTGCGCCTTGCCTCGATCGTATAATACAAAAAAGATTGAGGCACTGAGCATAGCGATTGCCAAGCTAGTGATCACGATAACAAGTAGTTTTCGCTTGATGGAAAGGTTATGGAAGGCACCTTTCATCAAGTGATTGAGCTTACTTGGTGTTTTCATGCACCGCCCGCGCTAAACTTAGGAGATCGCTGCTTAAAAATAAACCGGCCGCCATGGCATTGGAAATGTTTACTTCAAACTGGTATTGATCTTCGGTTCGGAAAATATTGATGATGCCACCTGAATCGGAAAAATCTTCTTGCTCGCCAACGCTCAAGACAAATAAAAACTCCACGTTTTTCCAGAAATCTGGCAGCGACGCTTTCCTCTCGCCGCCAACAAAAAGAATATGACAACCCTCGGCGATCTCAGCTATCTCATTGGTTCGGGTGACAGCCAGCGTTCGATTGGCAATTGGGGTGCCATCAACACTGTCTAAAAAAATACCAAAGGGCAGATCGCCGTACAGGCACATGCGAATAGGCGCATCGGCAGAATCAAAGGCGTCACTGGGCCACTCGACGAAGTTAGCAAAGTTGTATAGAAACAGCGCTTTAACTTGCAGTTGCGCCATTTCCTTTTCGTTGTCATTGCTGTTTGTTTCGGCTTGAACGACATGGCAGACGAAGATGCAGAAAAATAGAATTATTGCTTTCACTGGGATGACTCTCGGGTTGGTGTCGGTAGCTGGCCGCCGATTAATAAGCTGTTCAAAAAGCGATTTATCGATGCCTGATTGGCGCAGCGCTTTTGATTGGTGTTGGCATCATTGGTGCTGTCGCAGGGGCCGTTCGCCTGTTGTAACAGTTGGCTCACGCTCGTGCTGGGCTGAGGTTCATTTCCCACCAGTTCAGGGTCGGTTAGCGCTGAGCTGGAATCGTTGCCAACACTGTCGAGGTCGACCGGCCTTTTTTCCGATTCTGGCTCTGGCTCTGGCTCCGGCGGTGGTGGTGGCGCTATTGCGGCTTCGGTGAGCAAGCTGAGCGAACGGCTCGCGAGCGCGCTAAGTGTGGCGTTAGACAGCGTCGCCGTGCGATTAATAATATTACCGGTTGGGGCGTCGGTTAAATTGTTGTAGGCGCGCATCTCGACGTTATTGAGCAAGGTAATGCTTCTCGCTGCGGTGTTTATATTGGCATTGTTAAAGTTATCGATGAGGATATCGCCGCCCTGGCTCTCGATAACAATAGCGTTGTTGGTGCTGGCATCGCCAAAAGCCCAACTGTAACTGGTGTCGGTTAGGTCGAGTTGGCGAAACAGCAGTGCGGTTTGATCATTGTTGTCGAGCCCGCCTAAAGCGGAGGCGTCCACCGTGTTGATGGCACTAATTCGCGCCCCGTCGATAACCACAATGTCACCGCCGGTGAGGTAAAAGCCGAGCATGCCGGCGCGAATACCGTCGGCGCTATTGTCGCTTGCTTGCAGCCAGTTCTCTAGTTGTAAGCCACCTTGCAATTGGTTGTAGGTGAAGTTGCCGTCGGCCAATAAAACGGCGTAACCATCACTGTCGAGATCTGTTAAGCGTGTGTTACCGAGTGGGTTGCTGTTCACCGTTAAATTATTTTGCGCAAAATTCAGATCAATTGATGTTGCACTGGTATTTAGCGTCAGGTTTGAGCCTGGGTTGGCTAGGTACAGCAGAAGTTGTTGGCTGTTAAGTACGACGTTCCTATCGAGGTCAACCAAATCTGTTGCGCGAATAAAAGCGCTTGAGCCAGCTATATCGGTATTAGGTAGTTGCAAACTGCCCAATATATCAATGTCTAGGTTGTCGGCGTTGTAGCTTTGTAGGTTTAGACTGCCATCACCTTGCAATAGCAACGATCCTCCCGCATTGTCCAGCGTCAGGTTTAAGTTGCCGGTTTGCGTCAGCCCGATTTGCCGCGCGGATGTGGTAATGCTGATGTTATTGCTGTTGGTTGTTAGGTTAAGGTCACCTCCGGCGAGCGCGCTGTTTAACGTGAGCGTGGGTGCCGAAATTAGCAGGTCTCTATCGCCATCGTTGATGTCGTTGGCGCTGAGCGACAGCATGCCGTTAATATTGCTGATGCCGGTGTTGGACAAAATGATATTAGCTAAGCTGGTGACATTCAGATTGTTAACATTGGCTATGGCGCCATTCGCTATTGTCAGATTACCGACGCTGGCGATGGTGCCATTGCCGAGAATATTCAGGTTATCCAGGCTGAGTTCATCTATGTCATTGATAATAAACGCTGCTGAGCCCGCACTACTCAGAGACAGGTTGTTCATATCGCCGTTGATGACTAAGTCAGTGTTTGAATTCGCAAGATTGAGGTTTAGGAGGTTGCTATTTATCGTTAGATTGCGGTCTATAGTGTCGAAGAGATCGACGGCGCTGATGCTCAAATCCCCCAATGTGCTTAACCCTGTGTCAGTTAATATTAGGTTGCCGCTTGCAATGTCAAAGCTGAGATCGCCATTCCACGAGGTTGATAGCAGGGCGAGATCGCCCGATATTTTTCTAATCGTCAATGCAGTGGCCGATGGGCCGTTTAGCGTTAAGGACGATGTGCTTAGGTCTAGCTGTAAAGGCGCGCGGTCTTGCAGTAGTGTGAGGTCGATGGTATTGGCATTTAGCGTGACGATGCCATCGTTAGGGAAATCAACAATATGATTCGCGCTAATGGCGAGTGCGCCACCGGTGACAAGCCCTGCGGCACTACTGTTGACGTCTAAATCGCCATTTAACAGTGAAATTGTTAAATCACCTGAGCCGGTATTTGAGTTAAGTAATGATAGATTGCCATTGTTGATTTTATTCAGCGTCAGTAAATTAGTGGTTGCAGATTTGTTGATAGTGGCCGACAACGCGGTTGTATTAAATATGCTATCGCCACCGGCAAGGCTTGTGCTTATATCAATAATTGGTGCGTCGATAATAACGCTGCGATCGGAATCGTAGATATCGGATGCGCTGGCGGTGAAACTTGTAGCGATATTGTTGAAGCCGGCGTCGTCGATACTGATATTGCCGCCCGCGCTTAGGGCAAGTGTTTGCACACTGGTAACGGCACCGGTAAGAATAGCTATATCTGCCCCAGCATTGATCGTTGTGTCACCCACAGATGTTAGCGTACGCAAATTTACGTTGCTGAGTGCGTTGATGGTGATATTGCCGGTGCCGGTGTTGATGAGATCCGTTTGAATACCTTGCACTTCCAGATCGTTAATACCGTTAACAGCAATTAAGGAATAGCGGCCCCCGATAGCCTGAATGTCGCGATCGAGATCGCCGCCATCGAGAATGCGGTTGCCGGCGTTTAGGTTTATGGAAAAGCCTGTAGTCAGTGTCGATGCCAGCGCCGATAGGGTTATGTCGCCATTGGTTGTGCTCAGGTTGATTGTACCGGCTTGCGCGTTGACGCTTGTGCCATCGGCCATGAAGATATTATTTTCAGCGTTAATGTCGATGTCGATATTGTCGATGACACTGGTGTCTGCATCGGCGATACCCGCATTGATGAAAATATCCCCCAAACTGGTGCTGAAATTTAAGTAGCTGCCATCGCTGCTGTTGGTGTCTATGGCATTGGCCAGAGTAAGGTTGCCGCCAGCCATTAGTTGAAAGTCGCCGCCCGATAGCGCCAGTTGCGTCAGGCTTATGTCGTCGACATCGTTGAAAATTAAATTGTTGTTGGAACTGTTGCTGAAACTAAGCGTATCGACATCGCCGCTGATGGACAGATCACCTAACAGCAGCGCGGTACTGATAACAAGGTTGGGAGCAGTCATGACGACAGCTCTATCGCTGTCGTAAATATCCTGGGCCGTGATGTGTAGCGTACCCAAAATGTTATTGATGCCCGCGTCTCCTAACTGTAAGTCAGCGCTATTAAGCGTTAAGTCTTGCACTGAGGTGATGGCGCTATTGGGAATTTCTATTCTTGTCGCAGCGGTTATGCTTGTAGCGCCGATGGAGTTTAGGTGATCCAATATCAGCGCGTCGGCTTCAGTAATGGAAATATCGCCGCTAGTGGTATTGGTAAGCCGTAAGTTACTAACCTGTAATTCTAATCCGCTAATGCCATTTACCGCCGTGAGATCTGCTTCGCCATTAATGGCGCTGACATCAGTAAAACTATCCCCTGCGTCTAAAATGCGATTGCCTGCATTGACGACAATGGCGGTGGTTAGATTATTGGTGCTGGATAGGCCGCCTAGGGTGATGTCGCCGGTGCCAGTGTTGGCGGTGATTGTACCGCCGTAGGCTGCGAATTCTGCGCTATCTAACATGGTTATATTGTTACTGGCGCTAAGATTAATCACTATGTCATCGGCGCTGGCTAAATTACTGTCGAGCGCCGATGCGTTAATCAATAAATCGCCGGCGGTTGCATCGAGGCTGAAGTTGCTGCCATCGGCGCCATCAAAGTCCACGGGGTTTAGTAAATTAATGGCGCTGGCGGTAATGATTAAATCGCCACCGCTGCTACTGAGGCCGTTGAGTGCAAGCGCGCCGGTATTATTAAGGGTTAAGTTGTTAGTGCCAATGCTGAGGTTGGCTGCATTGGTGTTGCTGTTGATGGTGAGGTCGCCGCCACTCAGGCCGCTATTGAGATTAAAGGTGTTGGCGCTGAGAGAAAGCACTCGGTCGCCGTCGTTCACATCGCCGGCCGTAATATCGAGAACGCCGCTAATAGTGGTGGTGCCAGTCCCATCTAATGTGACGTTGTTGGGCGCATTCAGGGTGAGATCGTTAACCGCGATGACCGACCCCGCTTGCAAGGTGATATCGGCGGCGGAACTTAAGTTGGCATCGCCTACGCTGTTTAAGCTGCGCACGGCAAAAGTACCGGAAAAATTGTACACGTCTATGTTGCCGCTACCAGTATTAATTAAATCAGCGGCAGTGCCGCGCGCTTCGATAGCGTTGCCCACACCAATGCCGTTGACGGCGGTTAAACTGTAGCGGCCGCCGAGTGGGCGAATGTCCTGATCTGTGTCGCCGCCATCAATGATTTGATTGCCGGCATTCACGACGATGGCCGTGCCCGTTGTTTGCGTGCTGAATAAACTGGAGAGCGTAATATTGCCGCCGGCCAAGAGGCTGATGTTGGCGCTTCCTGCCTCGATTACTGTGCCGTCTTGCATCGTGATATTGCCAGTGGCACTCAGTCCGATATTGACGTCATCCACCGTGCCGGTGTTCGAATCGCCGATACTTGCATTGACCAACAGGTCGCCGGCGCTGGAGGCAAAATTAAGCGTGGCGCCATTATTTCCGTCGGTATCAATGTTGCTGCCAATGATGAAGTCGTTGGCGGTTTGCAAGGCTAGGCCGCCACCACCGGTAACGGCAAAGTTGTTGAGGGTAAAGCTATCGGTATCGGTGAGGGTGAGGGTGTTGGCGCCACTGTTGGTGACATCGAGCGAGGCGACATTGGCATTCACGGTTAGGTCGCCGTTCGAGAAATTGCTGTTAAGGGTAAGGTTGTTGGCGTTCAAAATGATAGAGCGATCGCTATCGCCTAGGTCGTCGGCGCTGAGGTTAATATTACCGGCTATTGCAATGCCGGCGTCGGGTAACGTCATCGAGCCGGTGCTTGATAGGGTTAAATTATTGACGGCGGAAATATTGCTGATTAGCGTATCGCCAGTCACCGATATAGTGGCATTGCCGATCATATTGAGGTCGACGATATTTAAATTGCCGCTATTAGTGAAGCTGGCACCACCACCCACAGAAGTAATACTTATCGCACCGAGATTCGTGCTGAGTGCACTGAACCCATTGGTGGCATTTAGCGTGGCGCGGCCCGGCAAATTTAAATTAGTCGTCGCGCCGTGGCTGTCGGTGATGGTCGACGCGGTGATGGCTAAAGCGTTCGTATTGTTGTTGGTTGAGCCGATAGTGCTGATGTTGGCACTGCCGCCACTGGTGCTGGAAAATGTGCCGCCACCTAAAAAAATTGAGCTAGGGGCGGCCATGGTAAAATTACCGCCGGCAACCAATGTGAGATTGAGATTGTCGCCACTGCTGTCGCTGTCGTAAATTTGCCCACCGGCATTGATGTTGATATTGCCGTCTGCGGTGAGCGATAAAGATTTTGTTCCCACGCCGTTAAAATCGATGATGTCATTAATGTCGATATTACCGGTGCCGCTAAACCCCGATGCGGTGTTGATACTCACGTTGCTAGTGCCGAGGTTACTTAGCAAAGTGGCAACGCTGATATTGGATGTGTCCCCTGACGGCGACCAACTAAAGGGCCCTGCACCGGAAAATACACCACCGCTGTCGGCGGCATTTGAAATGGTAATGTCGGTTGGGTCGATAAGGTAGGTGCCGGTAGTGCCGGCGTAGGCGAGGGTGTTAACGCTGCCTAAAGCGGCTACATAATCCAAGCCAGACACCTCGACGAAGCCGCCGTTGCCGGCGTTTAGGCCACCGGTTGCGCTAATGTTTGCGCTGCTTGCAAATAGCGCCTGCCCCGAGGAAAAATTAATGATGCGGCCGCCGTCACCCTCGCTGCCTGCATTGGCATCTTGCTGGCTGTTTTGATCGAGAATCAACAGCGACGAGGCGATAAGTTCTATCGCGCCGCCGCCATGGCCGCCGCTGGTGTCGATGCTTCCGTCGTTGTAAATGCGCTCGGCCGAGATGCTAATATCACCACCGACGCCAGGCTCTATGGTGGCAGTTATTGCACCGCGATTGATCACGTCGTTAGCAGTAAGGGTTATGTCGCCACCGAGTAATTCGGAAAGATTTTTTGCGGCAATATTGCCGCTGTTGTCAATCACACTGTTGTGTAGTGCATCGACGCTTTGAGCACTTAGCGCCACCCATTGCCCGGTTATGTCGCCTGCATTGACGATACCCGAAGGTCTCTGCATCAGAGTATTTTTATCGATGCTAAACCCGGTGCGTTGGCCCGCCGGTGTTATCACTAACTGCTCGGCATTGATCAACGCGAGATGTTGATCGCTGTCGAGCCGGCCAGTGTTTTCTATTAATGGTGCCACGAAAGCAAGGAGTTGATCGGCATGTAGGTTGCCGGCATTGGTGATACTGCCAGAGCCGGGTGCCATCAGCGCAAACTCACCACTCATGAAATCTTTAGCGTCGATGTCGAGTGTCGTCACGACCAAGCCGGCTAGGTCAACTTGGGCTGTGGGCGCGAAGAAAACACCGTTCGGGTTGACTAAGTACACGTGGCCGTTGGCGGTTAATTGCCCTGCAATGATTGACGCATCCGCGCCAGTGACTTTGTTTAGTGTCAGCGCGCTAGCTGAGGGTTGAATGAATTGAACCTTTTCATTGGCGTCGAGATTGAACTGTTGGTATTCCAGTACCGCGCGCTGGCTTGTTTGATGGATGGTCATGTGCTGACTACCCACGTCAATCTGTGCGTCGCCAGCGCTAATCTCTGGCGCGCTGGGTAGCGCCCATAGATTTGGCGCGAGTAAGGTGGACTGGGCCACGCTTAGGGCTAAACTCTGGAGGGCAAACTTTTTGAGCCATGTGGGCGGAGATTTTTTCATGGGTTACCAACGATATTGGAAATCAAAAAGCAGTGGCTGTTCGGTGGCTTCAATGGAGTTTTCCATGCGCGATTGATTCCACGCCGACCATTGCAGGCGCGCGTAATAATGCGTTGAAAATTGCGCCGAGAGGCCGAATCCGGCCGACGATAGCGAACCACGATCGATGCTATTCCCGGCGAAATCGAGTTTGTCTCCTTGGCCTAGGTCGGCGAAAGCAAACCCCCTGAGCTGGGTGAGATCGTTAATTGCGTAAGCTGGCCACATCCACGCGAGGCTGGCGCGCGCGCCCTTGTCGGCAGCGAATTGGCCGGCATAAAAACCGCGTGCACCGTTAACCCCAGTGAGCGCCAATTTTTCAAAGGATGGCAGGGCATGATCGGTTTCTTGTAAGCTGAGATTAAGCGCGAGAGACTGCTGACCAAAATACCAATGGCTGCTGCTGTTGAGCGTGAAATAGGTAAAACTGGTCGTAAATTTTTCGGTGCCGGTGAGTGCGAGTTGGCCTTGATGGGCGTTAATGGTGAGGAGCTGCGTCAGTGTGTTGCGTTGGTTCGACATATTCCAATGCCAGCCAAGGCTTGCCATGGACGCGCTTTCATCATTGACCAGGGCATCGTCATCAAAAACGTTGGAGTAGTCGACCGATTTATCGCTCCAGGTGGCAACCAGCTTGTGCGTTTGTTGATCGGATAGATGCCAGCGCTGTTCAAAATTAACATTGGCAATCTGCGCGGCACCTTTTAACTCCAGCAATGCAAATTCTTCACCCACCTCATATTGGTTATTGGAGAGCTGTACCGACAGTTCGTTATCGAGGCTGGTCAATGGAAGGCTATAGGAAAGAAAACCGTAAAGATTACTGGCACCACCTTCTGCGTACATCAAGCCGACATTGAGGCGATCGAAATTATCGAGTGGGCTCAGCCAAGTGTAGTTGTTGATTAAACGGTTGTGACCGGATGACTCGCTGCCAAAGTTATCGATGCTGGTGCTGAGTAAATGGCGCGGTGTTTTTGTGGCTTTTAAATTTAGCCGCACGCTATTGGGCGTTGAGCCGCGCGAGTAATAGGCAAACAGCGATACCTCCGGGCGCTGTTGCAGGCTTCTTAAGCGGGCATCGATATCGGGCTGATAAACCGGCTTGCCGATGAGCGCTTCGAATACGTTTTGCCATGCGGCTGGCGCTATCTCGGAGCTGCCGAGCAGTGAAACATCGTCCAGCGTCACCTCAATAACGTTTAACCTGACCACGCCAGAGCGGGCATTTTGCCGAGGTAAAAAGACGTAGTGAAATTTGTATCCGGTCTCCCGTAGGAAAGTAGTTAACCTATCGCCGATAAGGGAAATTTCGGTGAAGGTCATCTCCTCTGGGTATTCAGCTCTGATGGTCTGGGCCATGCTCAGCAGGCTAGACATGGGGATGTTGTCGCTGACGCTATCGTTTTCGCCGCTTATGACGATGGTTTTTACCCGCATCCTCTGGTTGTCGATGGCCGCGTCTATGTTAACGTCACCGAGACAGGCAAGGCTTGAAAATAGTGTGATGAGCGTTAGCCAATACTGTGGAATTACGCGAGCCAATGGAACCTCCGTGGGCAATAGCCTAGCAAGTATAGCCCATGTGGTTCGGCCCGCCTGATTACTATTGCTATAAATATCAAGCGCTTAGCTGACGGTGAGACGGGTTTAGCTAAGCCTGTTCGCAGTGAAATTCGCACCGGAGTTGTAGCGCCTTGGGAGCTAATTTAGGCTTGTATCTAGCTGAGCGGGAGGCCGTTCTGCACGCCTCATGATCACCATTGGTTGAGTGATCATACCAAGTGGCGATTCAAACTAATGACGCAAGTAGGCACACTAACCATGTAACATTTTGAGGGGTAGAGCGCCAATGAAGTTAAAGCGAGCGGCCTGGCAACTGCATAAATACTTGTCATATTTTATTTTTGCGCAAATATTCGTCTGGGTTTTGGGGGGTGTCGTTTTTGCCACAGTGCCATTTACTGAGCTGGTTAAAGGCGGTGATTATGTGCGGCAACCCGCTGCTGTGCCAATGCCAGCGCACTGGTCACATCTCGTCGCTGGGGTTGAAGGGGTTCAGTCCGCTACGGCGGTGGCCAGTGCCCAAGGGCCGTTAATAAAGCTGGAGCTTGCGCGCGGCCAGCGTTGGTTGAACCACCAAGGGGTTGAGGTGGGTAAGGTTGATGCCTTGGCTGTGGCCGCTTTTGCTGGTGAGCTCTACCTGGGTTCGGGAGAGCTGCGAGAGGTGCGCTGGCTGGATACTAGCGAGCCGCGGTTACTTGGCTTGGTCGATGAGTTGTATGGCCAGACGGGGGTGTGGCAGGCCGTATTTGACGATGCGCGCTTGTATTTGAACGATCGAGGCGAGTACTTGAAAGTAAGGACTAACTACTGGGTTTGGTACGATGCACTCTGGCGTTTACACATCATGGACTATGGCGACGGCGACAATTTCAACAATATCTTGCTGCGTCTATTCGCTTGGTTAGCTTTTTGTTTCGTGTTGACCGGCCTGGTTCTCAGCTTTTACGCCTTTAGGCGCACGCTGAACCGTCGAGTGCGAACGCATACCTAATAATATAAATAAAAATAATTCTTATTTGCATTGATTGTATTGATGCGAATCATTATCATTCACCGATTATTTGGCATTGATAATGGACCGAGATATGAAAACGTTTAGTTTGGGGCTGCTAAGTTTTGCGCTAGCACAGTCGGTGTTAGCTGCAGGTACAGTGGATGTTGATGTAGAGCAAGAGCCGGCTGCCGCCGCTAGTACTTCGATTGAAACCGTGCAGGTGTGGGCAACTCAGGTCAAAAGCTCTTCGGTTTTCCTCGGTGAAAATCAAATTGCCACCAAGCAGGCAGATCACTTAAGTGAGTTAATGCGCGATATCCCCGGTGTGGACATTGGCGGTACCCATTCAGTTAACCAGCGCATCAACATTCGCGGCCTAGACGATCGCAATCTCAACGTCACAATCGACGGTGCAAAGCAAACCAATTATATGTTTCACCACATGGGAAACCTGTTAATTAACCCGGATATTTTACGCTCAGTGGATATCGATGTGGGTGCCAATTCGGTATTGACGGGTGCCCTAGGTGGCGCAGTTAGGTTTGAAACCAAATCGGCCCAAGATTTATTGCAGGGCGAGCGCTTCGGCTCGCGAGTGCAGTTAGGTTATAACTCCAACGCTTCCTTGTCGGGCTCCTTCACCGCCTACGGTCAGCTGAGCGACAGTGTCGATTTATTGGCTTATGTGAATCAGAATGACCGCGATAATTTCGAAGATGGCGATGGCACTGAAATTCTCGGCAATGACGGTGTGCAGAATAATGGCTTAGTTAAAGCCGGCTGGAATATTAACCAGGACCATCGCCTGACGCTGAGTTTTGACAAGTATCAAGATAAAGGTGATTACACGCCGCGCCCCGATATGGGCGTGGCAACGAATGCCGCTATTTCCGGTGCCACGCTCTACCCCACAGAGTTTGGTCGCGAAACGTGGAACTTAGGTTATCAGGGTGAATTGCAAAATGAGCTGATGCTATCGGCGAACCTGTACAGCAATAGTTACGATCTCGAACGAGACAATCTCAGTGTGATTACCGAAGGCAGCGCGGAAAATACGGGTGTTACCTTTCTGACCCAGTTGCCTTTTAGCGCCGGTGTAGAGCATTTGCTGAGTGCGGGCCTAGAGAGCAATACCTACACCACGGAATACATAACTGGTGGCGTGAGGTTAGGTGGCGAAGAGCAGCGGCTCGATGCGATTTATATTCAAGACCGTTTAAGCCTTACCGACACATTCTTTGTGACACCCGGTGTGCGCTACGATCAGGTTACTATGGATGCGGTATCCGTTGAAGAAGATTTTAGCGATACCAGTTTTGCACTGGCGGCTGAATGGTTTGTCACCGACAGCTGGCAACTACTGGCCAGCTCTACGGAAGTGTTTAAGGCACCGGAATTAACTGAAGTGTTGGTCGGCGCTGGCTATGGCAAAACTCCCAATCCTGCGCTGAAGCCTGAAACTGCGCGCAATGACCAAGTGGGCGTGCGTTTTTCGCAAGATAATTTTTTAGGCGCAGATGAGTTTACGACCGGTTTTAATCTTTTCCAAACCGAGATTGAAAACTACATCAGTTACTCAAGCCTGCAAGATGTCAACTTAGGCGATGTGGGTATTACCGGTGGCGAGTTTAGCGCTAACTATCAGCTGGAAGAGTTTACCGCACTGTTCACCTTTGCTCGCTCGCGTAGTGACACGCACGATACGAGTGCAACCAATAGTCTCGATAGAGAAGTGGGTGATAGTTTCGGTTTGGCCTTTAGTTACAGGCTTGCCGACGTCGATTTATCGTGGAATTCCCAGTGGCATGCAGAGGAAAAGACACAGGAAAAACCGGCCTACGACGTCCATAATTTTTCTGCTCAGTGGCAGCCAGCAGCGATACAGGGCTTGGCCCTGATTGCCGGTGTGGACAATGTGTTTAACGAACAATACACCTCTCACGCCTCGCGCGTTGGCGATACAGTGCATCCGGTATTTGGTGAGTTAATATTAAATGACTACGAACCGGGTAGAAATTTCAAATTAACCGCATCTTACGAATTTTAGCTTTTAGGTCGCTCCTTCGAGCGCTAGTTCAGCGCTCATTTTTATTATGAATCCAACCTTTTCAAAAATTAGTCGAACTACCCATTGGATTAGCTCTGCCTTGGGTTTGGCCAGCTTATTATTTTTCTCGGTAACGGGCATCACGCTCAATCACCCTGATTGGTTTAAAGCCGCGCCGAAAGTAGAGGTAAGTGTTATTCAGCAGCCGGATATTTGGCTGGCGGAGTTTAACCAGGCCAGTGAAACAGATCAGTTGGCTGCAGTGGCCAAGGCCATTAATCATGCTTGGCATCTCCCTGTGCCGCGCAACATTGAGCGCGACGATGTGGAATGGGTGCTGGATTATCAGCGTCCTGGCGGTATCTCAACTGTGCTGCTGGACCTAACCAGTGGTGTCATGACATTGGAGCAAGTAGATGATGGCGCTGTTGCCCTAATCAACGATTTGCATAAAGGTCGGCATGCGGGTAGTGCTTGGTTATTGTTTATCGATGTGGCCGCAATAGTGTGCATTTTTTTCTCTCTTACCGGCTTATTTTTATTGTTTGTTTACGCAAAAAAACGTGCATCCACTTGGCCGCTTGTGCTTTTAGGTGCTGCACTTCCTGTGTTGTTGTTCTGGGTATTTGTGCCATGACTAAATATTTTTTCACCTGTTTTTTATTTGTTTTTTCTACTGTCGCTTGGTCGGCGCAACTCGAGGTTGAGTTTGAGATACCAAAAATTGATACGGCTGAATACCATCGCCCCTATGTAGCCGTGTGGGTTGAGACCGATAGGCGCGAACCGCACGCCCAGATTCTAGTTTGGGTTGAACAGGAAAAGTGGTTCCGGGACTTACGCAGTTGGTGGCGACGGGGGGGGAGTACTTTGGCTTTCCCGATTGATGGTGTGTCGGGCGCGACCCGTAAGCCAGGCATGTATCAGGAACGTAAGGTTGTCGATCTTCCCTCTGGTAATTACACCTTGAATATTGAAGCCGTGCGTGAAGTGGGGGGGCGCGAGCATATCAAGGTGCCCTTGCATTGGCAGGGGCAATCGTGGACTCACACTGAGCAAGGTCGCTCAGAGTTAGGGCAAGTTTCTTTTTCAGTTGCACCGTAAAACCCGAAATTTCATTCATCCTAGTTGAAACTCAAATGTCGAGGAGTTCATTTCATGCGAGCTTTACTGTCTAACCGTTCAAAAAATGCCTTAAAGGTATTGGTTTCTATTGCGTTATGTTGCGCTGTTGGCAGCGCTCAGGCGCACAAGCGTTGGCTTTTGCCCACCGACTTTTCATTGAGCGATGCCGAGTGGGTAAGTGTGGACTACACCGCGTCAAATAATGTGTTTTACGTGGACAAGGGCATGCCGCTGGATGATATTTCCGTGCTCTCACCCTCTGGCAAAGCAGAAGCGTTAGGCAACCCAATACAGAGCAAGCGCCGCTCGAGTTTTGAGGTTCACATAAAAGAGCAGGGTAGCTACCGTATTATGAGTGGTGGTGAGCCGATGTACTTTGTCGCATACACGGTGCCGGGCAGTAAAGAGGTTAAGCGTGCACGAGGGCCGCGGGATAAATTAGCCCGCGAGTTGCCTGAAGATGCAAAGGATGTGAAGTACATGGCATCGGTTTCTCGCATAGAAACCTATGTAACCTTAGGGCAGCCGTCGATTGTGAAGCCTGAACAGCCAGAGCCAGGTATTAGCTTGCAAATTATTGACCATCCTAATGCACTCTATGCTGACGAACCTGCGCGGTTTCAATTTTTGATGGACGGTAAGCCGGCCAAAAACTTAACGCTAACCCTATTACCCGAGGGCACGCGCTACCGCGATCAGCAAGCGGAAAAAACCTACACAACTGATGGCGATGGCAAGGTCAGTGTTGAATGGCAGGGCGCTGGGCGCTACCTGCTTGAAGCCGGTGTTGAAACCGCGTCGAGCGATAAGACGATAGCCAAAGTCATGTATAGCTATTACCTAACGCTGGATGTACTTAAACCTTAATTTCAGCGGCCAAGCGATCAGTTCGGTATAGTGATCGCCATGGCTAACGTGGAAATTAAGGTAAATAAAATGACAGATGAAAAAGCCACTAAACATAAAGAGCGTATGGCTCAGCGCAAGCGCTTGGTGGACGCCGCTGTGGCCCGCGCAACAGAAGAGCGCGGCGTGGTGATCGTGCTCACCGGCGATGGCAAGGGCAAAAGCTCTTCTGCTTTCGGCACGGCCGTTCGCGCTGCGGGCCATGGTTTTAATGTGGGTATTGTTCAGTTTATTAAAGGCACCTGGGCCTGCGGTGAGCGGAATATTTTAGAAAAGCTCCCGAATGTTGAATTTCATGTGATGGGCACGGGCTTTACATGGGAGACGCAAGACGCCGAGCAAGACAAGCGCGCGGCAGAGCAGTGTTGGGCTAGCTGCAAGCACTTATTGAGCGACCCCGAGGTGCGCTTGGTGGTGTTTGATGAACTCACCTACATGTTGAATTACAAGTATCTCGATAAAAATGTGATTATCGAGGCGATTAAAGCCCGGCCGAAAGATCAAAGCGTGATTATCACCGGCCGCGGCGCCAAGCAATATTTACAGGACCTAGCTGATACCTTCAGCGAAGTGAAAGCGATTAAGCACGCCTTTCACGCCGGTGTGGCGGCGCAAAAAGGGATTGAGTGGTAGGGGGGGCAGCTTAAAGGACCAAAAGTTGGTGCTGCTAGGCGAAAGGAGGTTGCAGGTTACTGGGCGTGCGGCAGAGGATTATTGGCCGCAAGCCGCAAGCCGCAAGCCGCAAGCCGCAAGCCGCAAGCCGCAAGCCGCAAGCCGCAAGCCGCAAGCCGCAAGCCGCAAGCCGCAAGCCGCAAGCCGCAAGCCGCAAGCCGCAAGCCGCAAGCCGCAAGCCGCAAGCCGCAAGCCGCAAGCCGTAAGCTGCATGGCCGGCCCCCGCAGGCTACAGGCCAGAAGGCAAGAAAAGGGGTTTGAGGGTGAGGCACTTTGTCTCTGTTGATCTGCGATGAATGCTCGCATTTCTGGGTTTGATAGGCTTGCTTACTTGGGTCAGTGCGGTAATCTGCTGCATTTACACCGCTCTTTGCGGTGCAGCTACCTGTTAATAAATGGAGTTTACCCATGCTGAAAAAGCCCTTGGCTGCGGCCTGTCTTGTATTGGCCTCGGCCGTTAACGCTGGTCCCCTCACCGATTCTGTGCAAATCCCCTACGACACCTTTACCTTAGATAACGGTTTGCGCGTGGTTGTGCATACGGACCGGAAGGCGCCCGTGGTGGCGGTTAACGTCTGGTATCACGTGGGCTCCAAGGATGAAAAGGTCGGTAAAACGGGCTTCGCGCACCTATTCGAACACTTGATGTTCAATGGCAGCGAAAATGCGCCGGGTGAATTTTTTGAGCCCTTTGAAAAGGCCGGCGCCACCAATATGAATGGCACCACTTGGCTCGACCGCACAAATTATTTTGAAACTGTGCCTACGCCTGCGCTGGATATGGCGCTGTGGATGGAGTCTGATCGCATGGGGCACATGCTCGGTGCTATCGATCAAAAAACGTTAGATGAACAGCGCGGTGTCGTACAAAACGAAAAGCGCCAAGGTGATAATCAGCCCTATGGCAAGGCTTGGGATATTTTACAGGCAGCCGCCTTTCCCCAAGGCCACCCCTATTCCTGGAGTACTATTGGCTCCATGGCCGATCTCAATGCCGCGTCACTCGAGGATGTTAAGGCCTGGTTCCATGAATACTATGGCGCCTCCAACGCGGTGGTGGTTTTAGCCGGCGATATCGACGTCGAAACTGCCAAAGCGAAAATGCAAAAATATTTCGGTTTTGTGGCACCCGGTGAGCCGCTGGTGCGTCAGAAAACCTGGATTGCGAAACGCACTGAGCAAAAACGCGTTAAAACCCAAGATCGTGTACCTCAGGCGCGTTTGTATAAATCTTGGAATACGGCAGAGCTTGCCAGCACCGATAGCGATGTTTTACAAATTGTTGCCGAGCTTTTAGCAGGCGGAAAAAATTCGCGTTTGTACAAGCGCTTAGTACACGAAGATCAAATTGCCACTAGCGTCAATGTGGCTTATTTCCCCTTTGAGTTGGCCAGTCTATTTACCATCACGGCCGACGCCAAACCCGGCGTTGAATTGGCGCAAATCGAACAAGTGATAGACGAAGAAATCGCCCTATTTTTGAAAAAGGGCCCGGATAAAAAAGAGTTGGAGCGTGTGCGCACTAGCCTGTTTGCCGGCTTCGTGCGCGGCGCCGAAAAAGTTGGTGGCTGGGGCGGCAAGTCGGATATTCTCGCCTCTAATGCGGTTTATATGGGTGACCCAGGCGCCTTCAAAAAGAGCTTGTTGACCATGGAAGAGGTGGACACCAAGCAGGTCACCAAGGTGGCGAACCGCTGGTTAAGCTCGGGTGATTTGGTGTTGGAAATAACGCCTTTCCCAAGCTTAAATGCCGCGAGCACCGATGCCGATAGAAGCAAGATCCCCGACACTGGTGCGGTACCCCCATTGAGTTTTCCGGCGATCGAGCGCACCGAGTTGAGCAATGGTTTAAAGGTGGTGTTTGCTCGGCGCGATACCGTGCCGCAAGTCAATTTGGCGATGATGTTCGATGCCGGTTATGCCGCCGACTTCGGTAGCAAATTAGGCATTAATAAATTTGCCAGCAGCGTTATGTTAGAGGGTACTGAGAAACGCGACGCACTTGAAATTTCTGCCGAACTAGAGGGCTTAGGGGCGGTGTGGGGCGTTAATAGCGATGTTGACAGCACCAGCTTTAGTGTATCGGCGCTGTCGAGCAACCTTAGAAAAACCCTCGATATCTTTTCCGATATTGTGCAAAACCCGGCCTTTCGCGCTGAAGATGTGGAGCGCAAGCGCGCGCTGACTATCGCTGGTATCGGCCAGGAGAAATCCCAGCCTGTGTCTATGGCGCTGCGAACATTGCCGCCACTGTTATACGGCAATGATCACGCCTACGGTATTCCGTTAACGGGTTCGGGCACTGAAGCCAGTGTTGCGGATATTTCAATTGCCGATATGCGCGCTTATCACGAGCGCTGGATTCGACCCGATAACGCGACGCTCGTTGTGGTGGGCGCCATGTCGCTGGACGATTTGAAGCCTGAGCTGGAGCGCGCCTTTGGTAAATGGAAGGCGCCAAAAGCTGACAAGGGGGTGAAACAGTTGCACCAAGTTGTAGAGCAACCTAATTCGAGTGTTTACCTTATTGATAAGCCCGGCGCGCAGCAGACGGTGATTTTAGCCGGCCAGCTAATTCCCTCGGCTAAAGACAGCGCGAATTTGGCGGTCGATATGGCCAACACTATTTTAGGCGGCGCTTTTACCGCGCGCCTAAATATGAATTTGCGCGAAGATAAGCATTGGGCCTACGGTGCCTATACGTTTATTGTGGATGCTGCAGCGCAACAGCCCTTAATGGCTTACGCGCCCGTGCAAACGGATAAAACTAAAGAGGCAATTGCCGAAGTACAAAAAGAACTAACGGACTATTTAGGTAAAAAGCCAGCGCAAGCCGATGAGTTACATCGCTACCAGTTAAATGAAGTGGCGAAGTTACCGGGCAGTTATGAAACCATGAATGCCGTGTTAGGCGCGATGACTGGCCAAGTGCGCTTTGATCGCCCCGATGACTACGTAATAACTTACGCCGATCGCGTGCAGGCATTGACCATCGATCAAGTTCGCTCAGCCGCACAGGCCATCACACCGGAAAAATTGGTGTGGGTAATTGTTGGTGATTTAGCCAAAATTGAAGCGGGCGTTAGTTCGTTAAAATTGGGTGACATTAAGGTACTGGATGCCGATGGCAATGTGGTTCGATAATTTTATGTGAGTTAGCAGTTCACAGCTGACAGGAAAAGCCGGTGATTATTGCCGGCTTTTTTATGTACAGTATGTCGCGGGCGCGGGACGCGCAGTAGTGGGGGTGAATATTAAAGTTGAGTGCTCATGAGTAAAACATTGATGGTGCAGGGCACTACCTCTGATGCGGGTAAAACTACATTGGTGGCGGCGCTGGGCAGAATATTAGCGCGTAGGGGCTTTAGCGTAGCGCCGTTTAAGCCGCAAAATATGGCGTTAAATTCTGCGGTAACTGTTGATGGCGGTGAAATCGGCAGAGGGCAGGCGGTGCAAGCACAGGCTTGCGGTATTGCGCCACACTCGGATATGAACCCCATACTGTTGAAGCCCAGTAGCGATACCGGTGCGCAGGTTGTTGTGCAGGGCAGGGCCTTGTCCGATATGGAAGCGGCCAGTTTTCACGACTACAAAAAAGTGGCTATGGCCGCGGTAATAGAGTCTTACCAGCGATTAAGCTCGCAGTATGATTTTATTGTGGTGGAGGGAGCCGGCAGCCCAGCCGAAATTAATTTACGCGACGGCGACATTGCCAACATGGGTTTTGCTGAGGCGGTAGATTGCCCCGTGATTATTATTGCCGATATCGATAAGGGTGGGGTGTTTGCGCATTTAGTCGGCACCTTGGCGCTACTCTCCAAATCTGAGCAGCGGCGTGTGATTGGGTTTGTAATTAATCGCTTTCGCGGAGACTTATCGTTGTTACAACCGGGGCTCGATTGGCTAGAGCAACGCACGGGCAAGCCGGTGCTGGGTGTTATTCCCTACCTACAAAATTTACATATTGAAGCAGAAGATGCCTTGACCGCTAATTCACTAGGCGAGGATGGGCGAAGCCTAAAAATTAAAGTGCCGGTTTGGTCGCGCATCAGCAATCACACCGACTTTGATCCGTTGCGCTTACATCCTCAGGTGAGTTTCGAGTTTGTCGGACCTGGTCAATCACTGGCTGGTGCAGACTTGATTATTTTACCGGGCACGAAAAATACCCGCGCTGATTTAGCCTTTATGGCAGAGCAAGGTTGGGATATTCAACTAAGCAGCCACTTGCGGTACGGTGGCAAAGTGATGGGAATTTGTGGTGGCTTGCAAATGCTTGGACGTTGGGTTCACGATCCAATGGGGGTTGAGGGTGAGGCGGGGAGCTTAAAAGGTTTAGGTTTGTTAAATTTTGAAACCGAGTTGCGCGATAGAAAAACATTGCTCAATGTTACTGGAAAATTGCAGTTGCCTGGGTTTATTGAGATTGCCGAAGTAAGTGGCTATGAAATACATGCCGGCGTTTCTCGTGGCCCTGATTTACTGCGGCACATTATAACGCTAAGCGAGCAAGGTACATCCGAGATAAAACACGATGGCTGCCTATCGGACGATGGACGTATTCTAGTTAGTTACTTACATGGCATTTTTCATTGTGAAGAAGCCTTGCAGCTGCTGCTTCAGTGGGCTGGATTGGCAAAGGTGGCATCGTTAAATTATGAGCAGCATGTTGAAAATGAATTAAACCGATTAGCCGACGCGGTATCCGAGGCTATCACCATAGATGACCTATTAGCCTTGCTTTAGCCTAGCCTGAAATATTTTTTTTGGCATAAAAAAGGCGCCAAATAAGGCGCCTTTTTTATTTTTTACCTTGTCTACTTGCTAAGTCTTTTACGCGCTATTGCTAAGCCGAGAAGACCTAAGCCGAGCAATGCAAAAGGAGCGGGTTCAGGCACATCAACTTCTGCATGTGCTTCAATTACGTCGTTACCACAAGACATTGTCCAGTGGGCGTCCATGTTTAGGAAGCTAGAGCTTAAGCCCAAAGCACCAACATTAAAGCTGAACATGTTGTAGTAAGACGTTGCTAAGTCTGCGCCACTGCCAGAGCCTTCGTTCATTAACCCGCCGGTTAGAAATGCACCGCTGCTCATCGCAAAGGGGCTTGATCTGTCAAAGGCAATGTCGTTGTTCCAAGTATCTACCGCGTACAAGCCAGCGGCATCCTGACCAATGTTTTGCGGGTTATAGCTTGAGTTAACGCCGTTGTGGTAGGTCTTAGTGAGATTGCCAAAATCAATCGCATATTCGTAGGTGCTTTTATCGCCGTCAAACGATAAGGCTAGGTCGCCGTTATAGTAGTCTTTACCGTCGGTGCGGTAGTGCCCGTCTAAAATATCGAAACCTGTTTGTAAGCCGAATGAAAGTGTGCCTGTGCTGGCATCGTACTTGTAAAGTAAGTATTCAGCGTCGAAGGCTTGGCCGCCGTAGCCGGGGTTTACATAGTTTTCGTTAAGCGTATCGGTATCGCCATTGGTAACGGTCATAACCGTCCAGCCCGACCATACGTCCAACAGGCTGGCGGACGCGGACAGCGACATACTGGCAAATATGACCGCGGCGATTGATTTAATGAGACTTTTCATTGTCTTTGACTTTCCTTGTTGATGTGAGCTCTTCACTTGTAGCGAAGTGATGAGCTTTGAGTACAGCAAGGATGGTGCCAAGTGAAATAAGCTTATATTTTCAACCACTTAAGGTAATATCAGTCGCAGGCATGTAAAATTTCCCGACAAAATGATTAAGGCGCCAGTGGGGTAAACTTCCTTTGCCCCCACATATTGCGCCTTTGGGTCTGTAAATAAATCCGACAGCCTCCTTTACAACTTTTTACTGAGCTCGACACAGGCCCTATGCCGTGGGCAACTAAGGATATGGTCGTTAATCATGCCGGTAGCTTGCATATGGGCGTAGCAAATGGTGCTGCCGACGAAGTTGAAGCCATCTTTCTTCAATTGTTTCGCCAGCGCGTCTGAAATTGCGTTCGATGCAGGGATATCAGACATTTTCTTTAAGTTGCTTTGAATGGGTTTGCCATCCACGAAGCGCCAAAAGTAATCCACCAGATCGACACCTTGATCTTTCAGCGCCAGCCAGGCCTTGGCGTTGCGCACGGCGCTGTTGACCTTGAGCTTGTTGCGAATGATGCCAGGGTTTTGCAATAGCTTGTCTATCTTGGATTGGGAATAGCGTGCCAGCTTGTTGGGGTCGAAGTTATCGTAAGCGAGACGGTAGTTCTCGCGTTTGCGTAACACGGTGATCCAGCTTAGGCCCGCTTGCGCGCCTTCAAGCAGTAAAAACTCAAACAATCGCTGCTCGTCAAACAGCGGCACGCCCCACTCTTCGTCGTGATAGCGGTGATAGAGCTCGTCGCCATGACACCATTCGCAGCGTTTGTTTTCCATTCCTTCATTTCCTTTTGACCGATTAAAACTTAGGCCATGTAGCTTGGCGGGTTGATCTGTCGTCTACACTGACAGGATGACTGATTATATGTGGTAGGTACAATTATGTGGGTCAAATTGACGCTAATCTGGCTTGTCGCAATGGCGCCTCTCGCCCTTGCTCAGCACCCGACTGGCTGCGACGTGAAGCGGGAGGCGCCGGTCGCCTTCGTGAGTCAGGAGGTGCAGGATAAATTGACGGTGAGCGTTGTGGGCAACCCTTGTAGCGAGGCCACCGTTACACTTCGCATTAAAGATAAGCACGATCGAGAGGTCTACCTTTACGAGGGCATCTTGATCGATCACCTTCCCTTTATCATTTATGAACCAGATCTTCAGCCGCTGGTGACCTTTTTTGTTGAAAAGGTCATTCGCGATGGGTTTATTCGCACCACGGCTGACCTGCCGGCCTGGGAGCCAGTGGAAGACTATTACGACGCAACCAACGACATCATCATCGTGCCCGAGGCCGAATACGCAGCACTTATTCGCGCCAAGAAACCTATTTTTTGGCACGCGGCGGGCGATGCCACCTGGGCGCATGTGGTTTACGATTCGGCCACAGGCTACGGCCGCATCATTATGCGCGGCGGTGTCTTTCGCCCCGGGGCCAAGTAAGTAGATGCGCCAGGCCTATCCAGAAATTCGGCCCTTTGCCCGTGGCCATTGGTCCATTAATGGGCAGAGTATGTATGTGGAGCAAGCGGGCCAGCCCAATGGCATTGCGTTGCTTTACTTGCACGATGGCCCAGGGCTTGGCTGCCACCGCGCCGACCGGCGCTTGTTTGACCCGAACCGCTATCACCTCATTTTACCCGACCAGCGCGGTTGCGGGCGGTCTCAGCCGCACTTGTCCCTCACCGGTAACAATCGACAAGCGGTTTGCGACGATCTATTGGCCTTGCAAACTCAGTTGGGTATTGATCGCTGGGTGATCGCCGGCGCCGGATGGGGCGGTCTAGTGGCCCTAACGATGGCCATTGCTGCACCCACGTCGGTGCGCGCACTACTCTTGATTGGCACCAGCTTAGGTTCAGCTCAGGAGCTGGATTGGCAATTTGAGCAGGGAGCCCCGCAGGTATTTCCAGAAGCGTATCGCCAGTTGTGTAAAGCCTTAGGTGTGGCCGCTGGCGTGTCGGGCAAAGCACTGGTGGCTCGCGCCCATGAGCTGTTGAGCCAGGGCAATGAGTTGGAGCGTATGGCCGTGGCGAGGCAGTGGGCGCATTGGCTCGCCCATTGCGCTGGATTAAAGCCCCAGGGCGAGCTGCAAAAGGAGTACCTAGAGCCGCCGGTGGTGTTAGCTCAAGCGACTTTGCAAACGGCGTTTATGATGCGGCAATGGGATTGTGAGCACGATCTCGGTATACAAAGCCTTGCAGCCGTTGCTGATATTGCGACCACGTGCGTGCATGGCCGCTTTGATATGGTGGCGCCGATTGCACAGGTATTGGCGCTGCAAGACGTACTGCCAGATCTGAAACTGCACATAGTGCGCGAGGCTGGCCATTCCATGCGCGAGGCGCCCATGGTGGATGCAATCGTAAAAGCCCAGTCCGAGATCGCCGATTGCTGTGGTGCCATGCCATTGGATTGCGGCTGAGCTGTGGTTGAAACCTAGACTGCGCTAATATGGCGCATTTATGTGACAGTGAGATCTAGGGTGAAGGCTTTAATTCAACGGGTAACGCAGGCTTCAGTTGCCGTGGATGGCGAAACGATTGGCGCCATAAATCAAGGGCTACTGGTGTTGTTGGGGGTCGAAAAATCAGATGACGAGAGTGTCGCCGCAAAGTTGTTAGAGAAGTTACTGAATTATCGGGTTTTCAGTGACAGTGAAGGGAAAATGAATTTAAGTGTGACTGATATCGATGGCGGTATTTTATTGGTGTCACAATTTACCTTGGCCGCCGATACGAAAAAAGGTTTGCGGCCGGGCTTCTCGTCGGCGGCGGCACCCGAGGCTGCCAAGGCGCTGTATGAGCACTGTTTGCAATGGTTACAGGCTCGGCACGCGACGGTGGCCGCTGGTCAATTTGGTGCCGATATGCAAGTGAGTTTAACCAATGACGGCCCAGTGACGTTTATGTTGCAAAGTTGATGGCAGGGTTGCTGTAAGAGTTAGTTGAAGAGTTAAACCTCAAACCTTGTCGGGCGTTAACTAGGAAGTAGGGTAGATTTCCCCAGCTATAAAAAACAAAAAGAGTAGGGTGGTTAGCGTAAAAATGACACAAGTACACGATGGAAGTATTCTGATCGTCGATGACAATGCGGTAAACATTGTTATCGTGGAAAAGATTTTACGCCAGGACGGCTTCACCAATATCAGTACCACCACCGATGCCAAGCAGGTGCGCGAGCTGTATCAACAACACCATTTCGATGCAATATTGCTCGATGTACATATGCCTGACCTAAATGGCTTTCAAGTCATGGCGCAACTGCGCGAAGACAATCCGGATGACTACCTGCCTATCTTAATTTTAACCGCTGACCACACGGCAGAAACCCGGCATCAAGCCTTGAGCTCAGGCGCAAAGGACTTTATTAGCAAGCCCTTTGAAAGGGTGGAAGTGCTGTTTCGGGTGCGCAATTTGGTGGAGGTGCGCATGCTGCATAAACAAGTACTCGAAGCAAATGAGCACTTGGAGCAAAAAGTGCACGAGCGCACCCGGCAACTCTATCAGGCGCAGATAAAACTGATTGAATGCTTAGGTAAAGCGGCGGAGTATCGCGATAATCAAACCGGTATGCACGTGGTGCGCATGAGCCATGCCTCGGCCATGCTGGCGCGGCAAATGGGTTTGAGCGAGGATGAGTGTGAAATTATTCTGCATGCCAGCCCCATGCACGATATTGGCAAAATTGCGATCCCCGATGAGGTGCTGCTAAAACCAGGTAAGCTGGACAACAAAGAGTGGACCAAGATGAAATCCCACACTGAGGTGGGCGCCGAAATTTTGGGCAGTTATGATTCCAAGTTGATGGAAGTGGCCGCGATGATCGCAAAAACCCATCACGAGCGCTGGGATGGGCAGGGCTACCCCCAGGGATTGAAAGGCGAAGAAATACCCTTGTACACTCGTATTGTCAGCGTATGCGATGTGTTCGATGCGCTCACCTCGACTCGGCCTTACAAGGTGCCTTGGTCTGTTTCGAAAACGATTACTTATTTACAAGAAAATTCCGGCAGTCAATTTGATCCCAAGGTGGTGCAGGAGTTTTTGACCATCATTGACCAGGTGTTGGCGATTCGAGATGCTTATCCGGACAAGCCGTCTAGCCACACCCACTAAGCTCGCTGGCTTTGCATGCGGGCGCGCAACTGGTAAGTTATTACCACAATAAAAAAGAGGATTTAACGATGGACCCTTTATCTTCCGCGATGATGATGTTTGGCTTTGTGCTGTTGGCTGTGAGTTGGTTTTTATTGTTGCAGATCTCGTTTGACGATGACTTTTCTTGGGGCCTGACAACCTTGTTTCTGCCGCCCTTGTCTTACATTTATGCCTGCTTTGCCTGGGACAAGGCGCGCGATGCGGTTTGGTTTGCGGTGGCGGGTGTGGTGTTAGTGGCGCTTGGCGCGAGCTAGTAGATATAAATTGCGATTATAAAAAAAGGGCGCTAAGCGCCCTTTTTTAATTAACATCAATCACAGAGGATTAACGTTTTCGGCCTGTGGGCCTTTTTGACCTTGAGTCACGGTCATAGTGACCTTTTGGCCGTCGCGCAGAGTTTTACGACCATTGCCGCTGATGGCGCTGAAATGTACGAACACATCCTTGCCGCCTTCTTGTTCAATAAAGCCAAAACCCTTTTCGTCGTTAAACCACTTTACAGTGCCTTCAACCTGATCAGACATAGTTCTTCCATTTCTTTTGCAATTGCCCCAACGGCGGAGCCTTAAAACCTGTCCGCTGGTACTGCTAGTGAGCAAAAGCGGACGCCTTTCCTGCGCCGGTGGATCACAAGTAAACTTGTCAGAGCCAATACTTCTCAAAGCACAGATAAACTGATTCTACACGGATATTTTATTTTTGTTAGGGTAGATCAAGACTATTTCGGTGTTTCCTCTGCCAAAGTGTTGATTTTTACTCATTTTTATTCTTTTAGGTGAACTGGGTCAGTCCTAAGTGCAGGATCTAGGCGCGTTAGGCGGCTATAAGCATGAACTTTCTTAGGGGGTGACTTCTTTGTCTTCAGGCTTTTCTACGAGTCGCCCCACAAGCACGCCCGTTTCGAAAAGCAGCCACATGGGGATAGCCAATAGACTTTGAGAAATAATGTCTGGTGGCGTTAGTAACATGCCGATCACAAAACAACCCACCACAATGTAGGGTCTCTTGTTGGCGAGCGATGCCGAGGTGGTTAGGCCCATGGCAATCATGAGTACTGTGGCCACAGGTATCTGAAAGGCGAGGCCAAAGGCAAAAAAGAGTTTGAGGACAAAATTTAGGTATAGGCTGATGTCGGTCATCACCGTCACGCCCTCTGGCCCGACACTGGTAAAAAAACCAAACACCAGCGGGAAGACAATGAAGTAGGCGAAGGCCATACCGCCGTAAAAAAGCGTCACACTCGAGCAGAGCAATGGGAAGGCGAAGCGCTTTTCATGTTTATATAGCGCCGGCGCGATAAACCCCCACAACTGGAAGAGTAAGTAGGGCATGGCGGCGACGACAGAGGTAAATAGAGTCAGTTTAAAAGGGGTAAAAAACGGCGAGGTGACATCGGTGGCGATCATGCTGGCGTTGGGCGGCAGAAATTTTTGCAATGGCGCCGCGACGAAGGTGTAGATCTCGTTGGCGAAGTAGAATAGGCCGCAAAAAATAATAAGCACCGCCAGAATCATGCGCAAGAGTCGATCGCGTAATTCAATCAGGTGTTGTACCAGCGGTAGCGGTTGGTCAGTCATTGTTTTTTTGTACGTCTGTAGTGGGCGCTTTGTTCTCGTTGGCCTTTCCGTTTGCTTCGCTCGCCGGTTGGTCTTGCTGATTGTCTGGTGTAGCGCTTGGGTGGGTGTCTGGCTCATCCATGTGGGCGTGATCAGGCAGCTCCACTGGCTCGACGTAGTTATCTTTTAGCACTCGCTCAATTTCTTCGCGGCTGGCTTTTAGCTCGCGCATGATGGTTTCATTGTGCAGTTGGCGGCGAATATCCTCGGTGCCAAGCTGTTGCTCCAGTTCGGCTTTGGTCGCGCTGATGCTGCGCTTGAGCCGGCCAATCCAAAGGCTGACCGAGCGTATCGTTTCGGGCAGCCGCTCGGGGCCAATCACTAGCAGGCCAACAATGGCCACCAGTAATAGTTCAAAAAAACCGATATCAAACACCGGGGTTTATGCTCCCTGAGGAATTATTTTTGTTCTGACTTGGCGTCGGTTTTTTCCGCTGGCTGGTCGGCGCTCGCGGCTTTCTGGTCGTCCAATGCCTCGGGCTTCTTGTCTTCGCTCACGGCCTTGCGAAAGCCCTTGATGGCATCGCCAATGTCGCCGCCCAGCCCGCGCAAGCGCTTAGTGCCGAATAACAAAATGATGATGACTAAAATGATTAACAGTTGCCAGATACTAATTCCACCGAGTCCCATGGGATGCTCCTATTTAGAGGTTCGATTGGCTTTTTCTTCCAAGCCAGATAAGTCAAAGCGACGGGCTAGTTCCGTGAGCACATCGTTGGCCGAGAGGCCGAGGTGAGACAGCATGACTAAGGTGTGGAACCAGAGGTCTGCGGTTTCATAAATGACATCGTCGTTGCTGCCCGATAGGGCGGCATCTTTGGCGGCGATGATAGTCTCTATTGACTCTTCGCCCACTTTTTCCAGAATTTTGTTCAAGCCTTTGGCGTGCAGCGACGCGACATAGGAGCTATCGGCGTCGGCGCCTTTGCGCGCTTCTAACACGCGGGTTAATTGCTCGAGTACATCGCTCATTGATACATCTCGCTGGGGTCTTTTAATACGTCGTCGGTGATTTGCCACTCGCCCTTGCGCAGTACCCTGTACAGGCAGGACTCGCGCCCGGTATGGCAGGCAATGCCGCCCAACTGCTCAACTTGCAGGCAGATCATATCGCCGTCGCAGTCGAGTCTAATTTCTTTTACTTTTTGGCTGTGGCCAGAGCTTTCGCCCTTGTGCCAGAGCTTCTGGCGCGAGCGACTAAAGTAGACCGCTTCGCCGCGCTCTACGGTGAGGGCTAGGGCTTCGGCATTCATCCACGCCATCATCAAAATGCGGCCGGTTTTGGCATCCTGTGCGATAGCGGCCACCAAGCCGTCTTGGTTGAAGTTTACGTGATCGATAAAGGTGTCAGTCATTGTTTTGTTTCAAAATCCGGTGCTGTGGCTGTGCTTGGAGCATTCTAGCGTATCTGGGTGATGAAAGCTGTGGCTTAGCGAACGCTTTGCATAGGGTTAAGAAACGAGCCATAAATACAGGCCGAGCAGTCCTAGCGCCAGCGCGCTGGTGTTTAGTTGCTCGATCGCTGCCCGCGCCTCGGGCAAGCTCACGAGTGCGGCGCCGGCTAAGGCGATAAGTGCCAGACGATGGCGACGGGTCGCTCGCCGGGCTTGTTGTTGACGTATCTGTTCACGTGCCAGTGCTGTGCCTATGTCGGCTAGTTGTTTAGTCAGGTTTTCGCTGTTGCCAAGGGCGTCGTAAATTTTTTGCGGCATGTGCGGTAGTTTTTCCAACCACTCGGGGCCGAAACGTTTTATCTCTTGCAGCAGGGTTTTCGGGTGGTAGCGCTGCTTCAGCCACGCTTCTAGAAAGGGGTGAGCCGTGCTCCATAAATCCAATTGCGGATAGAGCTGGCGACCTAGACCTTCGATATTGAGCAGGGTTTTTTGTAGCAGCACTAACTGGGGCTGCACTTCCATGTTAAAGCGCCGTGCCGTTCTGAACAGTTGTAATAGCACCTGGCCAAAGGAAATTTCAGCCAAGGGCTTTTCGAAGATGGGTTCGCACACGGTGCGAATGGCGCTTTCGAAGGCGGCCACAGAGGTTGTCGCCGGCACCCAGCCCGAATCCACGTGCAACTGCGCCACTTGGCGATAATCGCGTCGAAACATAGCCACTAAGTTGCGCGCTAAATAGTACTGATCTTCCGTAGTGAGGCTACCCATGATGGCGGTGTCGACGGCAATGTAGCTAGGTGTGTCCGGTGTTTTGCGGCTGACAAATATATTGCCTGGGTGCATGTCGGCATGAAAAAAGTTGTGGCTGAACACCTGGGTAAAGAATATTTCTACCCCGCGCTCGGCCAGCATTTTCATATTGGTGTTTTGTTTTTCGAGCTCGGCTAAATCGCTAACCCCAATGCCGTAAATTCGCTCCTGCACTAAGACGTTTTCCCGGCAGTAGTCCCAGTACACATCGGGCACATACAGTAGCTTCGAGCCGAGAAAATTGCGCCTTAGCTGGGTGCAATTGGCGGCTTCCCTAAGCAGGTTTAGCTCGTCGGTAATGGTGATTTGGTAATCGTCGACTATTTCTACCGGGCGCAAGCGCCGGCCGTCCTGGCTGATCGCTTCGAGCAACTTGGCGATCACCTTGAGCAGGGCAATATCGCGTTTAATGGTGGCTAGCAGGTTTGGGCGCACCACTTTGACAATCACATCTTCGCCGGTATGCAGTTTTGCTGTGTGTACTTGCGCTATGGAGGCGCTGGCCAGTGGCTGGGCGGAAAAATCGCCAAAGCAGTCGGCAATCGGCTGGCCTAAGGCTTGTTCGACGATGCTAACGAGCTGGGTCTGGTCGAAGGCTGGCACCTTATCTTGCAGCTTTCTGAGTTCAAGCACTAATTCGGCGGGTACCAAATCTGGGCGAGTGGAGAGCAGCTGGCCAAACTTGATAAAAATAGGGCCTAGGCGCTCGAGGCTTAATCTGAGTCGCTCGCCATCGGTGGCCGCGGGCTTAGGCAGTAGGGCCAGCGGCGAGAACAACAGCGCTAGCCACCAAGGTTTGTTGTTGGGCAGCAGTAGGTCGAGCCGATAGCGTAGGGCGACACCTATGATTTGGAATAATCGAAATAAAGCGCGCACGCCGTTGGGCCCCTTAGACTGATGAATTAGGCGGGTGAATTGTTTTGCTGAATTTTTCGGGCTAGGGCTTGCAACTTGGCCTCAAAGCGCTCGGTATTTTGCTGCAGACTTTCAACCTGTGAAGCGAAGTTTTCTAAGGCCACTTTGGTTGGCAGCAAGGCCAATTCTTCGCTTAGGTAGGGCTCGATATTGTCTTTGGTCTCGCGCAGGCGCGTTGTGACAAACCCCGCCGTTTTGCGCACCATCTTTGCTAGCGGGTTGGCGATTTCGTCGCCCGTATAGCTGGCCAGCCAGTCCTCCCAGTCGACATCTAAATTGGCAACAATATCGCGTAGGTTCAATAACAGGTTGGTTTGACCGGTGACGGTCACGCCGGTGCCGGAAAAATTAAAATTGTCCCCTGCCGCTAATGCCACCAGGTCTTTTAACCGACCGGAAATTTTACAGTGCACGGGCAAGTCGCAATGGGCTTGTAGGTCCAGTTGGTCGACGCGCGGGCAAATATAGACATTCAGCTCGGGTTGGCTAATCTGAACGTGCAAAATTTTCCCGGCAAGTTTTTGCAGCGCAATTTTACTCGCGGGGTCGTAGCGCAGTGCTTTATTGATTAGCGTTTCGGCCGCGGCAAGGGCGGCGACATTCAATTCCAGCATTAGGGTTTGATGCCCTTGTGCAGCGCGACGATACCGCCTGTCATGTTGTAAAACCGAGTTTCGGCAAAGCCGGCGTTTTGCATCATGGTTTTTAAGGTTTCTTGATCTGGATGCATGCGAATGCTCTCGGCCAGGTAGCGGTAAGACTCGCTGTCGTTGGCGATCAATTTACCCATGAAGGGCAAGATGCGGAAGGAGTAAGTGTCGTAGACTTTTTCCAGCAGGTTGTGGGTGGGCTTGGAAAATTCCAGCACCAACAAGCGCCCGCCGGGCTTTAAAATGCGCAGCATGGATTCCAGTGCTAGGTCTTTATCCGTGACGTTGCGCAGGCCGAAGGCGATGGTGATGCAGTCAAAGGTGTTGTCTGGAAATGGCAGGTATTGGGCGTCGGCTTGGGCGTATTGCACGTTGCCAACATCGCCGAGGTCGATCAATTTATCGCGCCCGACGCGCAGCATAGATTCATTGATATCGGCCAGAATGACCTGGCCCTCAGGGCCGACCAAACGGGCAAATTTGTGACTTAAGTCGCCGGTGCCGCCGGCGATATCGAGCACCTTGTCGCCGGGGCGAACGCCAGACAGCTCGATGGTAAAGCGTTTCCACAAGCGGTGAATACCGCCCGACATCACATCGTTCATCAGGTCGTACTTGGCCGCAACAGAGTGAAACACGCCGGCGACGCGCTTTGCCTTGTCTTCAACGGCAACCTGTTCAAAACCAAAGTGGGTGGTATTTTTCTCAGCCATGGGAATTCGCTTAAGTCTGTCAGTGGGCCAGATTCTACCTTGTTATCGGGCTTTTGTCGGCACAAAAGCTTGGTGGCAAGCCGCAAGCCGCAAGCCGCAGGCTTGTAGCTTGCAGCTCGGCTCTTAGCGTTGGCCTTAAGCTTGTGGCTTAAACTTCTCTCTCAGGGTTTGTATGCCCTGATAGAAAGAAGGCAATAGCACTGTGCCTATGAGTGTTGCGGCGAGCATGCCACACAAGACCGTTACCCCCAAGGACACCCGCGAGGCGGCACCGGCGCCCGTGGCGGTCACTAGCGGAATCACGCCGAGCACGAAAGACAGTGCCGTCATCAGCACGGCGCGAAAGCGCAGGCGCGCGGCGTTGGCCGCTGCCTCCAAAATGCTATCCCCTGCAGCGCGCTGCTCCACCGCGAATTCGACAATGAGAATGGCGGTTTTCGCCGCCAGGCCGATGAGCAGCACCATACCCACTTGGGCATAGACATCGTTGACCATGCCCGATAGGGATAAGCCCGCCAGCGCGCCGAAAATGGCGATGGGTACCGCGCCCAATACCGCGAAGGGGATGTTCCAGCTCTCATACTGCGCCACCAAAAAGAGGTAGACGAACAGAATCGCTAAGCCAAACAAAATGGGCGCTAGATTGCCGGCCTCCACTTCTTGCCGCGATTGGCCGGCCCACTCGAAGGCGTAGCCGTCGGGTAGCTGATCGGCCAGCAGTTGCATGGCTTGCAAGGCGTCGCCAGAGCTGTAGCCCGGTGCCGCCTCGCCGTTGATAGTGGCCGAGCGGAACATATTAAAGCGCGAAATCGACGTCGGCCCCTGCGCTGGGGTTAGCGTCGCTAACGTCGACAGCGGCACCATTTGCCCGTCTCGATTGCGCACGTAGAAGTGCAATAAATCCGACGGCTCTTGGCGGAATTGGCTCTCGGCCTGAATCATGACGCGGTAATTGCGGCCAAACTTGGAGAAGTCATTAATGTACAGCGAGCCGAGTTGCGCCTGCAGGGTCATGAAAATATCCGACAGTTGAATACCCATAGCCTTGGCTTTATTGCGGTCGACGTCCAAAAAGTATTGCGGCACGTTGGCGCGGAAGGTACTGAAGGCGTAGGCCAAATCTGCGCGCTGATTGGCGGAGTAGATTAGCCCTCCCATCACGGCAGCCAGCTCTTTCGAATCTCGACCTTGCGTATCTTGCAGCCTAAAGTCGAAACCTGAAGCGCTGCCTAAACCGGGCACGGGCGGCGGGTTGATCACCATCACTTGGGCATCGGGCAGCGCCCAAAGTTTGCCCTGTAACTTTTTCTGCAGCGTATCGGCGAATAGCGCCGGGTCCTCGCGCTTGGACCAGTGATCCAAAATGACTATGCCTAAGCCGCCGTTAGTGGCGCCGCCGCTCAGAATACTGAAACCCGATACCGTAATGAAATTGCGTACACCTGGTTCGTCCGCCACCCAGCCGGTAATTTTTTGCATGACTTCTTCGGTGCGATTGGCCGATGCCGCATCGGGCAACTGCACATCCACAAACAAGAAGCCTTGATCTTCATTGGGCACGAAGCCGGTGGGTGTGCTGGTAATTAACCAGTAGGTGCTGCCCAGTAATAACAGGGTAAATATACCCACCCGGCCGCCGCGCTTTAATAGCCAGCCGACGATGCCGGTGTAACCGGCGGTTGAGCGGTGGATTAATTTTTCCACCGGCGCCAGCCATTTAATCGGCGTCATGTGTTCTGGCTTTAGCAATACCGCGCACAGGGCTGGGCTCAAGGTGAGGGCGTTGATGGAGGAGATAAATACCGCCGAGGAAATAGTGACGGAGAATTGCTTGTAAATTTCTCCGGTAATGCCGGGCATAAAACCCACGGGTACAAATACTGCCATTAACACTAAGGTGGTGGCGATAATGGGCCCGGTAACTTGTTCCATGGCTTTTAGCGTGGCTTCGACGCCGCCTAGGTTTTCCTCTTTCATGATTCGCTCGACGTTTTCAATCACCACAATGGCGTCGTCCACCACCACGCCGATGGCGAGTACCAAGCCGAATAAAGTAATCGTGTTGATTGAATAGCCGAGTGCGTTCATCAGCGCAAAGGTGCCGATGAGTGAAACCGGAATGGCAATCGCGGGAATTAGCGTGGCGCGCCAATTTTGTAAAAACAAGAACACCACCAATATCACCAAGGCCACCGCAACAAACAAGGTCGAATAAACTTCGGCGATGGACTCGTTAATAAAATCTGTGGTGTCGTACAAAATCTCGTAGCGCACGCCGTCTGGCAGCATGGGTGCTAAGCGTGCCATTTCCGCGTGAATCGCCGCGGCAACCGAGGTGGCGTTGGCGTCGGATAGTTGATAGATGACCAGGAAGGCGGTGTCTTGGCCGTCGAGCTTCACCGCATTGCTATAGCTGCGCGAACCCATCTCTACTCGCGCCACATCTTTTAGGCGCAGGAAGCGGCCATCGGACTCGGCGCGAATAATGGTATCGGAAAACTGGGATGCGTCTTGCAGTCGGCCTTGGGTCTGAATGGTGTATTCAAACTGTTGCCCTGGAACAACGGGGCCGGCGCCCAGTTTGCCCGCCGCTACCACGGTATTCTGCTCGGCAATGGCCGCTTGAATATCGGATACCGTGACATCGAGGGCGTTCATTTTGGTGGGGTCTAACCAAACGCGCATGGCGTATTGGAAATCACCCATCACCTCGGCCTTGGCAACACCGGCGATGCGCGCCAAAGGTTCTTGCAAGTTGCTGATGGCGTAATTGGATAAAAATGTGGTGTCGAATTGCTCGCTTTCGCCGATCAAATTAATGCCCAACAACATGCTGGTGGATTGCTTCAGCGTTTGCACGCCGTCGCGCATGACTTCGGGCGGCAGTGAACTTTCCGCCAGCGAGGCGCGGTTTTTCACATTCACCTGCGCCATGTCGCCATCGACATCGGTTTTAAAGGTTACGGTGATGGTGGCGAGGCCGGAGTTGGAGGCCGTAGACTCCATAAACTCCATGCCTTCAACGCCGTTAATTTGCTCTTCCAGCGGGCGTAGCACGGTTTCCTCAACCACGTTGGCAGAGGCGCCAGGATAGGTGGCAGTCACCTGAATTTGCGTGGGCGCAATTTCCGGGTAGAGGTTAACGGGCAGCGTCATTAGCGACAGCGAACCGGCCAGCGTAATGACAATGGAAATCACAAAGGCGAATTTAGGCCGATGTATAAAAAATTTGCTGATCATGGTTAACCCTCTTGGCTGGCGGCGGGGGCAGTGCTCTCGCTAACTGCGCCAGTTTTAGGGTCTACGACTTTTACCGTGGGCGCGACAAGGGCGCCCGCTCTGACTTTTTGCAGGCCTTCGACGATAACCTGCTCGCCCGCTTCAAGGCCCGATTCAACCACCCACATGGCGCCGAAGCGCTGGCCCAGTTTGGCAAAGCGCTGAGCGACTTTTTGTTCGCTATCGACCACCAGCACAAAGGTGCCCTGTTGGTTTTCCTGCACCGCAGCTTGCGGAATTAACGCGCGGGTTTCTTTGATTTGGCTCTCTACTAAGAGCGTGGTGTATAAACCGGGTAGTACAGTGTGATCAGGGTTGTCGAACACGGCGCGCAGGCTCACGGTGCCAGTGGTGGCATCGACCTTAGTGTCGGCAAAATCTAATTCGCCCAGGGCGTCGTGCAGGGTTTTATTCGGTAGCATTAATTTTAAGGTGTAAAGTTTTTCGGTGGCCTGTGATTTTGCCCGCTCTTGTAGATAGGCTGTGTAGCTGGCTTCTTCGAGTTGAAAGTTAACTTTGATTTTGTCGATATTCACCAGTGTGGCGAGCGTGCCTTTGTTGGGCCCAACGGTGTTGCCCACGCTGTAAATGGATTTGCCGATTTGGCCGGCGAAGGGTGCCACAATGCGGGTATAACTTAAATTAATTTCGGCGGCTTCTACCGCTGCTTCAGCGGCTAGCACGGCGGCATCTGCTTGCTGTTTATTGGAGGTCAGTTTGTCGAGATCCGACTGGGATATAAAGCCTTGGGGAGCCAATTCAGCGCCGCGCTTTAAATCGCGCTCAGAGCGATCTTTCTCGGCGATACGGGCGGCTAGCTCGGCCTTGGCTTGAGATAACTGCGCCTTGTAGGTGTCTTGATTAATTTCGAACAAAACTTGATCTTTGGCGACTATGCCGCCCTCTTGGAAATTTTTCTTTTCCAGCGTTCCCTCCACCCGGGCGATTAATTGCACCTCGGAGTAGGCCTCGGTGCGCGCGACGAACTCGCGGCTGCCGCCAATGTCTTGGGCCGATACCACCACCACGGTTACCGCCGGTGGCGGCGCCTTTGGTGGCTCTGCCTTTTGTCCGCAAGCGGTGAGGGCCAATGCGGCAGCGGTCGATAGCCAAAGGCTGCGTTGGAGTGACGGTAGCAGGGTCATGATGTGCGTCCTTGTCTTAACAAAATGGATGATTAATTAATAAATTTTACGACGCTGGTATCAGGGTCGCGGGTTTTTTGCGCCGAGTGAAGTTGGGCTAGGTAATCTTGCCAGCGCTGAGGGTATTGGCTGGCCAGTTCGTATAAGTAGGACCAGGTGTAAATACCTGAATCGTGGCCGTCGCTAAACACGAGTTTAAGGGCGTAGCTACCTACCGGTTCGACTTTTTTAAGTTCAACAAGCCGCTTGCCGAATTGCAATTTTGCCTGCCCTGGGCCGTGGCCTTTGACTTCCGCTGAGGGCGAGGAGATGCGCAGGTATTCTGCCGACAGTTGGTAGCTTTGCTGATTAAACACGAGCTCAAGTTGGTTGGAGCCTTTATGGTGTTTGATTTTTTCAGGAATCATAATCCGCTGCTACTAACGCAAAGTTTGCGCGAGTATAGCAAAATCTGGCGTCAGCCCTACTGCTTGCTGTTCGAAACCTGAGTTTCAGAGGTTCCCTAGGTTTTCGCAGCCGATGGCGCAGCGCTAAGGCCGCCGCACCTAAATACAGATTTGGTTCAGTGCTTGATCAACTTTTTGCGCCTCTTCCAACTGGGCGAAGGCTTGTGATGACGTGGTTTTTAATCGTTGGCACACGCCCTTACTGACGTCGTTGATATGGTTCATGCGTGTGTTAATGGTGTTGGTGGCATCTTGTTGTTGTTGTGTGCCGGTTGCAATTTGGTGGGTTAGGTCATTGACAATACGGGTGGATTCGCGCGCTTTGGTAATGACTTTTTCCATGGCAAGGCTTTGCTGCAAGCTCGATTCACTCAACTCGCGGCAGTTGGCGATACCCGACACCGCGTGGTTGGCGCTGGCCTGTAGGTCGGCCACGGTTTTTTGAATTTGCACGGTGGACTCCTGAGTTCTGTGCGCTAACGCCCGCACTTCGTCTGCCACTACGGCAAAACCACGGCCTTGCTCTCCGGCGCGCGCCGCTTCAATAGCGGCGTTGAGGGCCAATAAATTGGTTTGTTCGGCAATGCCGCCAATCACTTCCAGCACTGTGCCAATTTCTGCGCTTTGGTGTTTGAGATGATCTATGTCTTGGGCGATGGTTTGAATATTACTGCTTAAGGTCTGCACGGAATCTCGGCTAGCGCTGTAGGCCTTGGTGCCCTCGGTTAGGTACTCCACCGTTGTGCCCGCGGCGTCACTGATTTCTTGGCCTCGCTGTGAGAGCGCCTGTGAGGCGGCGGCCACTTGGTGGATGACAGCCGTGACTTGCTCTATGTCGTGGGTTTCGCTGTCCACCTCTTTGGAGGTGGTATCCATGGATTGCACCAAGGTCTGCGAAAAACCCGCTAGTTGGCGCGACGCTATGCGAACATCTTCCATAATTTGCCGCAGGTGCTCGACAAAATCAGATAACAGGTGAGCCGCGAAGCTGAGCTCGTCGTCTCTGTCATCCTTTAGAGACGAAGAGGGAGCCTTGTTCGGGTCTGCGACTAGCACTAAAAACTCCGCCATCGCGTTGAGCCGGCTGGTGACGCGGGTGTGCATGAGAAAAGTTGCGCTAGTAATGAGTGCCAGCGCCATGCCGGCAAGGCACACGAGTAGCGTGGTTTTGCTAGGGTTTGCCGACATCAACAGGGCGCAAGCGAGCAGGTAGACGAATGCAATTGCACTAGTGACCATAATTGTGAGTTTGGTCAGGCTTTGGCCCTTATGGGTACGGCGATGCATGGCGCTACCTTTCGTTGAGATACTTGCAACAGTGTAGACAGCTCACAGCTTTCTACGCTCAGGTCAGGTTAGCGGCTTGGGCGAGGGATACTTTAGTTGTCAGGCGCGGTGTGAATGAGAGAATGGGCAAGCGGCTAAACGGGGAACGGAGACCCAGTTACCGAGTCTCCGTCTGATTGTCGTATTTATGCTTGGCACTAGAGGATAAAACGGCTGAGGTCTTCATCCTGCGCCAGTGCGCCCAGTTGCGAATCGACGAAGGCACCATCGATGGTGACAGCCTTGGCTTGGCTGCCGGCCTCGAAGGAAATCTCTTCAATGAGCTTTTCAATCACCGTGTGCAGCCTTCTTGCGCCGATATTCTCGGTGCGCTCGTTGACCTGATAGGCGGTCTCGGCGATGCGCCTAATGCCGTCTGGCGTAAATGTGATCTCGACGCCCTCGGTGGCCATCAGCGCTTTTTGTTGCTCGGTGAGCGACGCGGTTGGCTCGGTCAGAATGCGTTCGAAGTCTTCCGGGGTTAGAGCTTTTAGCTCGACCCGAATCGGCAGCCGGCCTTGCAGCTCGGGAATCAGGTCCGAGGGTTTGGAGAAGTGAAAGGCGCCGCTGGCGATAAATAAAATATGGTCGGTTTTAATCATGCCGTGCTTGGTGGACACAGTGCTACCCTCGATTAAGGGCAGAAGGTCGCGCTGTACGCCCTCGCGCGATACATCGGCGCCACTGGTGCCGCCGCGCTTGGCTACCTTGTCAATCTCATCGATAAAGACGATGCCGTTTTGCTCGGCCGCCTCGATGGCTTGAGCTTTCAATTCTTCTTCGTTGACCATTTTTGCCGCTTCTTCATCGCACAATTGCTTGAAGGCTTGCTTGACGGTCATCTTGGCCTTTTTCTTCTTGTCTTTGCCCATCGAGGAAAACATATTTTGCAGCTGGCTGGTCATTTCCTCCATGCCCGGCGGCGCCATAATTTCCACGCCTACTTTGGTAGCGGCGACGTCGATATCGATTTCTTTGTCGTCGAGCTGGCCTTCGCGTAATTTTTTGCGGAAAATTTGCCGCGTGCCCGAATCAGTTTTTGACTCGGCCTCGCCTTCAGCATTGCGCGCTGGCGGCAGCAACACATCGAGAATACGTTCTTCGGCGGCTTCTTCGGCGCGGTATTTAACTTTTTCTTGGGCCTGCTCGCGGTACATCTTGATAGAGACGTCGACTAAGTCGCGCACGATCGAATCCACATCGCGGCCAACATAGCCCACTTCGGTAAACTTGGTGGCTTCCACTTTTACGAAGGGGGCGTTGGCGAGCTTGGCTAAGCGCCGTGCTATTTCAGTTTTACCCACGCCGGTTGGCCCAATCATTAAAATATTTTTGGGCGTGACTTCAGGGCGCAAATCGTCATTGAGCTGCATCCGGCGCCAGCGGTTGCGCAGGGCAATAGCGACGGCGCGCTTGGCATCTTTTTGGCCAACGATATGGCGGTCGAGTTCGTGAACAATTTCGCTTGGCGTCATATTGGACATAATTGGGCTCGCTACTTCTGGCTTAATTCTTCAATGGTCAGGTGGTTATTGGTAAACACACAAATACTGCCGGCTATTTGCAGGCCTTGTTCGACGATGGTTTTGGCGTCTAATTCGGTGTTATCGAGCAGTGCCCGCGCCGCGGCTTGGGCGAAGGGGCCACCGGAGCCGATGGCGATGAGGTCGTCCTCAGGCTGAATCACGTCGCCATTGCCGGTGATAATCAAGGAGGCGTCTTTATCGGCCACGGCTAGCAAGGCTTCGAGCCGGCGCAAGGCGCGATCAGTGCGCCAATCTTTGGCCAGTTCTACCGCGGCGCGGACCAACTGCCCATTGTGGGCCTCGAGCTTGGCTTCAAAGCGCTCGAACAGGGTGAATGCATCGGCCGTACCGCCGGCAAAGCCTGCGAGCACTTGGTTGTTGTACAGGCGGCGGACCTTGCGGGCATTGCCTTTCATGACGGTGTTGCCAAGGGAAACTTGGCCGTCGCCGCCAAGCACGACGGTGCCGTTGCGGCGCACAGAAAGAATGGTTGTCACGGGAAGTCCTTCAGGTTAATGCTGAGTGTGAACTTCCTAGGTGGGGGTGGTTGATCGGTAATTCAACCTAACTAGCCTTTCTAGCCAGCTTTGCGTTTAAGTAACAGCGTGTCGAACCGATTGGATACCAAGGTGCTGCGCGCATTGGCCATGGCCGATGAGTTAGTGAAGGGGCCAACAATAACGCGGTGCCAAGTTTCACCGCTTTTTACCGTGACCTTTTCGACTTTGGCATCCATGTTGAGCAGAATCAGTTTGGCTCTCACGCTGTCGGCGTCTTCGGATTTTCTAAACGAACCAACTTGCAGCAAATACTCTACCTTGTCGGTGCTTTGTTGCTCTAGTTGCTTGCGTGTTTCCTCTGGCGTTTCTACCACAACTTCGCTTTCTTCGAGCAGCTTATAAAAGTCAAAACGGGGCTTGGGCACGGCTTTTTCAGGTTCTTTTGCCTGGGGCGCAGTGGCCACTTTGGCTGGTTTGGCCTTGCTCGGCGGTTGATCCGATAAGTACACCAAAAACATCACGAACGCGCCTAGGACCGCACCGGTAAACAGCCATACCCAGCCGGGTACGTCAGATTTTTTCTTGCTCGGTTGTTTGCGGCGTTTGCGGTTGGCGAAGTCTTGGGTCATGGCTCTGATTACAACAAAAGGTGGGCCGGCATTGTAAAGGAATGTTGGCGCCGTGCCCATGGGCGCCATGCATTTGGGCGCCATGCATATGGGCGCCATGTGTTCGGGTATGTGCTTGCTCTACTCGTCGCGCCTTGAGCCCAACTTAAGTTCGACGCGAGTGGTGTGCTTTGGGTTAATGGGTTTCTTGCGGATCGACATCTAGGTTCCAGCGCACCCGTCTGCTCAAGGCCATTTGTTCTATTTGCGCCAGCCATTGCGGTAGAAATTGCTGGAGTTGAGCGCGCGAGCTGGCCTGTAACTGCAGTAAAAAGCGGAATCTATCCTGGCGCTTTTCCATGCTTGCAGGCAATGGCCCTAAATAACGAAATTGCGGGCTTGGCGCTTGTAAGCCTTCGGCTTTAGCGCGCGCCTGCTGTAAAAATTGCAGTGCGTTTTCAGGCCGTTTTGATTCAGCGCGCAAAATCACCATAAAACTGAAGGGCGGTAGTTCCACCACCTGGCGCTCGCGCAATAAGCAATCGGCCAAGGCGCCGTAACCTTGGTTGAGCAGAAGCTGCAAGTAGGGGTGATCGGTGTGGTGGCTTTGCAGTAGCACTTGGCCTTGCAAGGCTTCGCGTCCGGCGCGGCCGGCCACTTGAATGATGAGCTGCGCCATTTTTTCGGTGGCGCGAAAATCGGCGGAAAATAAACCGCCGTCGGCCTCTAAAATCACCACGGTCGAGACCTTGGGAAAGTGGTGCCCCTTGGCCAGCATTTGGGTGCCTACTAAGACACAGGGCTCACCGGTGGCAATTTGATCGAGCATGCTGTTGAGCTGCTTGTGCGAACGGGTGGAATCTCGGTCTATGCGCAAGATGGGTGTGTGGGGCAGCAGCTTGCTGAGAAATTCCTCGGTGCGCTCGGTGCCTTGGCCTATGTGCTGCAGCTCTGGTGCCTTGCAGTCAGGGCATTGTTGCGGCACGCGACGCTGGTGATCGCAGTGGTGGCAGTGCAGGTGGTAGGGTTGGCGGTGCAGTGTCATGCGCGCATCGCAGCGCGGGCACTTCGCCTGCCAGCCGCAAAAGTGGCACATGATCACGGGGGCAAAACCGCGCCGATTGATAAATACCAGTGCTTGCTCGCCCTTGGCTACCGCGCCTTTGATGGCCGCTAAGCTCTGGCTGGCAAGGCCTTCCTGCAACTGCTGGGCGCGTATGTCCACAGGGATGATGCGCGTGCTGTGTTCGCTGGCGGCTTGTTTACTGAGCTTCAAATGTTGATAGCGGCCGCTGCGGGTATTGCTAAGGCTTTCCAGCGACGGCGTAGCACTGCCCATGAGCAGAGGAATATGTAGTTGATGGGCGCGGTAAACGGCGAGATCGCGCGCGGAATAGCGAAAACCTTCCTGCTGTTTGTATGAATTATCGTGCTCCTCATCGACGATAATAATGCCGGGGTGTTTGAGTGGCGTAAACACGGCCGAGCGGGTGCCGATAATAATGCGATCCAAGCCGGCTCTGGCGCGCAGCCAAGCAGAGTTTCTACCGCCGTCGGCCACGCCGGAATGCAAAATACCCACGGGCACATTAAAGCGGCGCTGAAAGCGTGCGACGGTTTGCGGTGTTAAGCCTATTTCTGGCACCAGCACGAGGGCTTGCCGGCCTGCTTCCAGCTGTTGGGCAATGGCTTGCAGATAAACTTCGGTTTTGCCGCTGCCGGTAACGCCATCCAGCAGGCTGGTGGAAAAGCCGGTGGGCTTAATGGCCTTGAGTGCGGCGCTTTGTTCTTGATTCAACGTGAGCGCCAACTCACTTAGCGGGCCATTAAATGTCTGTGTTTCGGCTATTTCTATGGCTTCGACTAGCTGCTTGTCGCCGAGTGCCTTGAGGATGGCGCGGCTGAAGCCGGCCTGCTCTATGTCGGCCGGGGTTCTGGCGCCAGCCCGTAAAAAGGTGAGTAAATTGGCTTGTTTCTTAGCCCCTTTGGGCGCGCCTTCGGGTAAGCCCAGGCCTTGCACGGTGATTTGCCAGCGGGTCTCTGTGGCCAGCGCCGCTTGCTCGCCGGCGCGTAGCAAGGCCGGTAGCGCTGCGTGCAGTACCTCGCCGACCGGGTGTTGGTAGTAGTTAGCAGCCCACAGGCACAGCTGTAAAAGGGCGGTATCGAACAAGGGTTGGCTATCAATTAACGCCAATACTGGCTTGAGTTTTTCGACCGGTAGATCGGAGCTTTGTGGCAATTCGGTGATAATGCCGACTAACTGTTGTTGGCCGAAGGCTACTTGTACCCGTTGGCCAGGCGCGGCCGGGCCAACGCTGCGAGGTAACAAATAGTCGAACTGGCGCCGCAATGGACTTGGCACAGCGACGCGGATGATGGTGTGTTCTGGCATGAAAGAGGGTTTTGCGCCGTGGCGACCTGTTGAAAAATTACACAATAGCGCTTGTCAGGCGGATGGATTCTGGTAGTATGCGCGATCCTTGAAACCGCTAACATTAACCTTTGTGCGGTGCCCGGCACAAGATCGGGTGGCGGCACACACTGGGAAACTTCGAAATGAAAGCTGATATCCATCCAAATTACGTACCTGTAGTTGCAAGCTGCAGCTGCGGTAACAAAATCGAAACAGCCTCAACACTGGGTCAAGACTTCCATGTTGATATCTGTTCAGAATGTCACCCATTCTACACCGGTAAGCAGAAAGTTGCCGACACCGGTGGTCGTATCGACCGCTTCAAGAAGCGTTTCGCTGGCCGTGGCACTGCCAAATAAGCTAAGCGTTTACGTGTTGAAAAAGCCGCGCATGTCGCGGCTTTTTTGTGCCTGCTCGCTTTGTCGCCGAGGCTTGGACCCAAGCTGGTGAAATTGGTTTAAGCTCAATAGCAATAAAAATTGAGGGCTGAAGATGCAGGTAAGGCTGTTGTTGGGCACATTGCTTTTGGCTGGTGAAGCGCTGGCTAGTGAGGTTTGGCCAAGTTGCTTCGCGCCAGACATCGTAAAAGGCTTGGAGCCGGTGGAGGTAGCACGGGTATACGACGGCGATACGGTGCAACTGGTAGACGGTCGCAAGGTGCGATTGCTCAATATCAACACCCCAGAGTTGGATCACAAAGGCGGCGTTGATCAGGCCTATGCCCGAGAGGCTACAGAGCAAGCCAGGCAGTGGTTGAACTCGCGCGATCGGCTGTTTCTCGTTTTTGATCGCGAGCACCAAGACCGCTACGGTCGCTGGCTGGCGCACCTGCTAGACGGCAAAGGGCAAAGTTTGGCTGAACATCTATTGATAAAAGGCCTAGCTGTGCCCCTAGCTGTGCCACCCAATTTGGCACACGCCGCTTGTTATTTTAACCTCGCGAGCGAGCCGAAAGCTGGCAAAGTGGGTGTTTGGGCCGCCAACCAAGCCATCGCCGCACGGCACTTATCCCGCGCTGGTTTTCAGCGTGTTAGCGGGAAAGTTTCCAAAATCACTAAAACCCGCGCCGGCGATTACTGGCTCGAGCTAGATGGCGTGTTAGCGATTCAGATTAAAAAGCATGACCTCGAATACTTCGACGATTTTCCTGCTGGCTTTGACGTGGCGAATCAGATTGAAGTTGAAGGTTGGGTTGTGGACCGTTCTAACACATCCGATCATCTACAAAAGGGTTACACGCCTTGGAAGTTGCAGGTGCGCACGCCTTATGCTCTTCGCGTGAACTAGCCTTAAGAAACATTCTAGATCTTATCTGCAGCGCGCTTGAGGGGGGTAAGGCAAGCCTGTATCCTTGCGCTCCCTACGAGAGATCACAATTAAAAAAACTACAAAATTGGCGGTTGCAACCATGTCCGAGTTATCAGCATCAGGAGAGTCGCGTAAAAAAGCGGCACTTGATTACCATGCTTTTCCGGTTCCGGGAAAGTTGAGTATAGAGTTGTCCAAACCTGCGGAAACGCAGGAAGATTTATCTTTAGCATACAGCCCCGGTGTGGCTGAGCCAGTGCGCGAAATTGCGAGAGATCCAGAGAATGCCTACCGATATACAGGTAAAGGTAATCTTGTCGCTGTTATCTCTGATGGCAGTGCAATTTTGGGCCTTGGTAATTTAGGGCCTTTGGCCTCGAAACCGGTTATGGAAGGCAAGTGCCTGTTATTTAAACGCTTCGCCGGTATTAACTCGATCGATTTGGAAGTGTCATCGGATAGCCCGCAGGCATTTATCGATACCGTTGCCAATATTGCCCTGAGTTTTGGCGGTATTAATCTCGAAGATATTAAGGCGCCTGAGTGCTTTGAGATTGAGCGCATACTAAAAGAGTTGTGCGATATTCCGGTGTTTCACGACGATCAACACGGCACCGCCATTGTCACCACGGCAGGTTTGTTGAACGCTTTGGAAATACAAGATAAATCTATCACTGAGGTCAGAATCGTGTGCTTGGGTGCCGGCGCTGCCGCCACTGCCTGTTGCAATTTAATGATATCGGCCGGCGCGCGACGAGAAAACATCACCATGCTCGATAGCAAGGGTGTGATTCACGCCGAGCGCGATGATATCAATGAATACAAGGCGCAGTTTGCCAATCAAACCCACCTACGCACGCTCGATGATGCCATCGAAGGCGCCGATGTGTTTCTCGGTGTATCTGGCCCAGATCTGTTGAGCGCCGAGCAGCTGGCGAAAATGGCGGCAAGGCCTATTGTGTTCGCCTGCTCTAACCCCGACCCGGAAATTGCGCCCGAGCTGGCTCATCAGGTGCGTCAGGATTTGATTATGGCGACGGGCCGGTCGGATTATCCTAATCAAGTTAACAATGTCTTGTGTTTCCCGTTTTTGTTTCGTGGCGCTTTGGATGTGCGGGCGCGCATCATCAATGAGGCGATGAAATTAGCCGCGGTTGAGGCTATTCGCAGCATTGCAAAAGAGACGGTGACAGACGATGTCAGCAAAGCCTATGGCGGCGCGGCACTGAGCTTTGGCCCGGAGTATATTATTCCCAAGCCTACCGATGCGCGTTTGTTGGGTCGAGTCGCAGCGGCGGTGGCTCAAGCTGCGGTGGATACCGGCGTTGCTCACTTACCCTTTCCTGCGCACTACCCACTGGGTGGGCTCCAGGATGTAAAGTGAGATTGCGGCAGCGCCAGGGTTTTATAAAAAGGGACATGCGCCCAAGGCTGTCTCACAAAAACGACGCGATCATCGGTAGGTTTTAAGCCCCACAATAGAATCGACATCTCGGCGTATGCTTGGGCGTGAGTTTGGTGCCCGCACTAGCGACACGATGTGAATACGTCCATCTAGTCTCAACACTCGCCCCTCGGCACCGGCCCACAATGACACATTGTGGGCCTTGCTAGCGCGGCAAAGCATGCTTTTCTATCAGCGATCTGATCCCATGCGGGTGACGGTCGCTAGTAGCGGCACCAAGCTCTCCCGCGACATGACTAAGGGCAGTAATGGCTTGCGCTCTTGTTGTTGGTTTAAAACAGCTCCTCCGGCAAGGTTTCGTCGCTTTCGTCCAAGGATTCTTGCTGCGAGTGGGTAGCGTCTGACTCCTCGGGTGCATTCTCTACTTTGAATATTTCAAATATCGCACCGCTACTGCCTGGCTGTGCGCGTTTACCGGTTTTTGGGTCGATGCGTACCGTGATAATGCCATCGGGTTGACGGCGGTGCGCTTCGGGCATGCCATCGAGTGCGATGCTCATAAAGTCGATCCACACCGGCAGTGCGGCGGAGCCGCCGTATTCGCGCCGACCCAAATTGAAGTTTTGATCGAAGCCGAGCCAGGCTGTGGCCACCAATTGGTGGTTGTAGCCGGAGAACCAAGCATCCCTAGGGCCGTTGGTGGTCCCGGTTTTACCCGCTAAATCGTCGCGACCAAGGGCCATGGCTTTTTTACCTGTGCCTTTTTTCACCACGTCGCGCAGCATCGAGTCGATGATAAAGGCGTCGCGTTCATCGAGAATTCGCTTGGCTAGCCTGACTGGTTTGGTCGCTGTCATATCGACGGCTGGGGGCTCACTCGGTGCTGTTTCGGCCAGTAAGTCGTCTAGTGTTTCGGCCTCGTCCTCAGTAGTTTCTATCTCTGTTTCGACCTCTTCTTTTTGCTTATGGGCGAGTCGCTCTGGGCAAAGGCGGCAGGCCACCAAGGGGTTTTCTTCAAAAATGAGGTCGCCTTTGACATCGGCAATCGATTTCACTAGGTAGGGCTCTACGCGGAAACCACCGTTGGCAAACACGGCGTAGCCCGTGGCAATTTGTAGCGGCGTGACAGCGTGGCTGCCCAGCGCTAGGGATAGGTCGCGCGGTAGTTTGCCGGTGTCGAAACCAAAGCGCGCCATTTTTTCGATGGTGGGTCGGATGCCCATTGAGCGCAGGATACGAATGGAAACTAAATTGCGCGATTGATATAGCGCCTGACGCATTCTCGTCGGGCCTAGAAATTGGCCGCTGTCATTTTCGGGGCGCCAGGTGCCTTCAAGGCTGGCGTCTTCGAACACGATGGGGGCGTCATTGATCAGCGTCGCCGGGGTGAAGCCGCTTTCGAGTGCCGCGGTATAAATAAAGGGTTTAAAGCTCGAGCCGGGCTGGCGCTCCGCTTGTACGGCTCGGTTGAAGTGGCTTTGACGGAAATCGAAGCCGCCCACCAAGGACACAATAGCGCCATCTTCTGGGTTGAGCGCAACCAGCGCCGATTGCGCCGCGGGCACTTGGGATAGCTGCCATTGCTGGTCTGATTGGGGCAGTAGTCTAACCAAGTCGCCCTCGCTCAGAATTTGGCTTGCCTTGGTCGGCGGCGAGCCTACGCGGTCTTCATTGATGTAACGCTGTGCGCTCGCCAATCCCTGTTCCCACTCCAAGGTAATGTTGTTGCCATCGCCGAGCAGCGCCGTGGCGCTTTGTTCGAATACTTCGGTGATAATGGCTGGCTGTAATCCGCCTAAAACAGGGATTTTATTCAACTCTTCCAGATAGGCCTTTTGCCGCTCCTCGGGTTCGCTGATGTTGTCATTGAGCTTTATGGTCTTTTCCGGGCCACGATAGCCGTGCCTAGAATCATAGGTAAGTAACCCGCTAACCACGGCCTTCTGAGCCGTTTCCTGCAGTTTGGTGTCGATAGTGGTGTAAACCTTGAGGCCATCGCTATAGGCGTCCTCGCCGTAAAAGTCGATCACCTGTTGGCGCGCGACCTCCGCCACGTAAGGCGAACTTAAATCCAGCGCTAACTCGTGGAAGCGAGCGCTTAGTGGGGTGTTTAGCGCCTCGGTGTACTGCGCCTGATTGATTTTGCCTAGCTCTAACATGCGCCCGAGAATCCAATTTCTTCGAATTGTGGCTCTGGGCGGGTTGGCGATTGGGTTGTAGCGCGATGGTGCTTTGGGCAGGCCGGCAATCATAGCCAGTTGCGCGAGGTTAAGTTGGTCTATGCTCTTACCGTAGTAAACTTGAGACGCGGCCTCGATACCGTAGGCTCGATTACCTAAGTAAATTTTGTTGACGTATAGCTCTAAAATTTCTGGTTTTGAGAGTTCGTTCTCAATTTTGATCGCCAGCAAAATTTCGTTCGCTTTGCGCAGGAAGGTTTGATCAAAGGTAAGGAAGAAATTGCGCGCCACCTGCATGGTGATGGTGCTGCCCCCCCCTTGAATCTGCCCTGTTTGCAATATTTGTGAAGCTGCTCTCAAAAGTCCTTTAATGGACACGCCGTGATGTTTGTAGAATTGGTCGTCTTCGGCGGCGAGTATGGCGTCGATATACGCCTGAGGGATCTGATCGTAGCGAATGGGGCTGCGACGCTTCTCGCCAAACTCACCGATTAGCTTGCCGTCTGCAGAGTAAATGCGCAGCGGTGTTTGGAATTTTATCTGCCTAAGTGCCTCAACAGAGGGGAGTTTTGGGCTCAGATAGAGGTATAGCCCGCCTGTCGAGAGGGCTGTGGCGCTGATTCCGGCCAGTAGTAGCCAGCAAATTAGGCGAACTGTGCGGTAGTTCTTGGATATTTTTTCCATAGGAATTAGTAGCTTAGGTGGCCTTGTCAATTTGCCCGCCATTATACGGGCTTTTACGGGCTTTACATATTGCCACTATTGTTGCAGGCTTAAGTTAAAGTGCTATAACATAACTTGTCTGTAAGTTACGGAAATTGATAGGAAAATGGGAATTTTGGGATTTCTCGAGAAAAAGACAAAACCGGTAATCGGCCTGGATATCAGTTCCACGTCGGTCAAGCTGCTTGAGCTTTCCCGTCAGGGCGAGCGTTACCGCGTTGAAAGCTACGCTGTGCGGGCACTGCCGCCGAACGCCGTATCGGAGAAGAATATCGCCGATGTAGAGGTGGTGGCTGATGTGATCAAAAAGGTCGCGCAGCAAGCTAAATGCAAGACTCAGTATGCAGCGGTTGCTGTCGCAGGGTCTGCGGTCATCACCAAGTTGATCGAAATGCCCTCGGGGCTTTCCGACGACGCTATGGAAACGCAAATTTCCTTAGAGGCCGATCAATACATTCCCTACCCACTTGAAGAAGTGGCTATTGATTTTGAGGTGCAAGGCCCGTCGCCGCGCAACCCTGATCAAGTGGAAGTGTTGTTGGCTGCCTGTCGACGCGAAAATGTCGATTTGCGTTCGGCCGTGCTTGAGCAGGCCGGGTTGATTCCTAAAGTGGTGGATGTAGAAGCCTACACTATGGAGCGCGCCTTCTCCTTGGTCGCGCGTCAGTTTGAAGATGATTCCGATCAAGTGGTGGCCATCTTAGATATTGGCGCCACCATGACCACCTTAAGCGTGTTGCTCGAGGGCAAAACCATCTATACCCGCGAGCAGCTTTTCGGCGGCAAGCAATTAACCGAAGAAATTCAGCGTCGTTACGGTTTGTCGGCGGAAGAAGCTGGTCTGGCCAAAAAACAAGGTGGTTTGCCTGATGATTATGAAACCGAAGTGCTGCTTCAGTTTAAGGAATCAGTGGTTCAACAGGTGACTCGCTCATTGCAGTTCTTTTTTTCCTCGAGCCAATACAACGATGTTGACCATATTGTGTTAGCTGGCGGTGTTGCCGCGATGGAAGGCTTGGCAGAATTGATTGAAGAAAAACTAGGTACGCAGACCACAATCGCTAACCCTTTTTCCAGTATGTCTGTTTCACCTAAGGTAAATGCGGTAGCGCTGGCGGCTGATGCCCCTTCATTGATGATCGCAACCGGTTTGGCAATGAGGAGCTTTGAAGACTAATGTCACGCATAAACTTATTGCCTTGGCGCGATCAATACCGCCAAGAGAAAAAACAGGAATATTTCACCATCCTCGGGGGTGTGTTTATCATTGCCGCCGCTCTCGCTTATATGTGGGTTGCCAGTGTTGAGGGTGACATTGAATTTCAGAATCAACGCAATGCCACTCTTGAGCGCGAGATACAGCAGTTAGAAAAGCAAGTGGCTGAAATTCGCGACTTGAAAAAACGCAAAGCGGAACTGATAGACCGCATGCGTGTTATTCAAGGCTTGCAAGGCACAAGACCGGTAATCGTGCGCTATTTTGACGAGATGGCCCGCGCCATTCCCGATGGTGTTTTTGTCTTAAACTTGAAGCGCACGGGAGACAAAATTGATATTTCGGGCATTGCCGAATCAAACAATCGCGTCTCCTCGTTAATGCGAAATCTTGATGAGTCCGATTGGTTTCAATCGCCAAATTTGACTTCTGTGGCGGCTGCGCCAGAAGAGGGTGAGTTGGCAAATAAATTTAGCATGTCGGTGCGTACCGCTGTGCCGAAGTCAGAGCAAGAGGAAGGCAAATAATCATGGCGTTTGCAGATGCTCTTGAGCAAATTCAGAATTTTGATATAGCTGATGTCGATTGGGAAAAGATAGGCATATGGCCCGCATGGGTCAAGGCTATGCTGGCAATAATAATGGCCGTTGCGATTGGTGCATTAACCTATTTCCTTTTCGTTAAAGACTTGGAAGTTCAACTTGCTTCGTCCGCGGCCAAAGAAGTGCAGCTGAGGAAGTCGTTTGAAGATAAAAGTGAACAGGCCGCGAATCTTGAAGCCTATCGACAGCAAATGGTTGAAATGGAGCAGTCGTTAGGTGCGTTAGTTTCGCAGTTGCCGAGCGATACTGAAGTTCCTGGCCTGCTAGAAGATATTGATGAGAAGGGCTCATCAAGTGGTTTGTCCATCGACAGTATTAAACTTGAGCCCGAGGTTGCTGCGGAGTTTTATATCGAGCTGCCCATTAAAATTGTTGTTCAAGGTGGTTATCACGATTTTGGCGCCTTTGTGTCTGGTATTTCCAGCATGCCGCGCATCGTCACCTTGCACGATTACCTCATCGAGCCAAATAAGGAAGGTACCTTCCTGCAGATGAATATTTCGGCTAAAACCTACCGTTACAAGTCGCAGGGAGAGCAATAATGACATTGATTAATCGTATTGCTTTCTTAGTTGTTTGCGGCGGCTTGTCGGCTTGTAGTGTTCACGACGATTCTGATCTGAAGGCATATGTGGCAAGCGTAAAGGCTCGGCAGGCAGGGCCTATTGATCCTGTGCCTTCGTTTCGGCCTTATGAAGCGTTTAATTACGGCGCTATGCTGCTGAGAAGCCCCTTTGATCGACCTGTTGTTGAGTTGCAACAATTGTTGCGTTCTGCTGGTAAAAAAATCCAGCCTGATTTCAACAGAGAGCGCGAGCATCTCGAAAATTACTCGGTTAGCGTGTTGAAAATGGTGGGGACGATTGAGAAAGACGGCACCTTGTGGGCATTGGTCTCAGACGATAAAGGTGGCGTACATCGTGTGCGGCAAGGAAATTATGTCGGCCGTAATCATGGCCATGTCGTTTCCATTAATCAGGCTCAAATTGAGTTTTTAGAAATAGTGTCAGATGGCTTAAATGGTTGGATTGAAAGACCAAGAAGCTTACGAATTGAGGAAAAGGAATAGCAGCCATGAGTAATTTAATGAAATCACTGACCTGTTTGGGGTATAGAGTGGTTGCGATTGCGACCTTGATCGTTGGCGCAGGCGTGGCTCAGGCCAACACCATTCAGGATATAAAGTTCGCTGAGTTACCAGGTCAGCGTTTCGAGGTGCACTTGCAGTTCAGTGAGGCGCCCGTCACACCTGATGGCTACACCATCGATAAACCCGCGAGAATTGTGCTTGATTTCCCTGAGACGGATAACGCCCTGAGTCAGAAAAAGTATGCGCTGTCTTTTGAAAATGCCAAAGATGCAGCGATTGTAAGTGCCGGTGGCCGTACTCGCTTAATTATCTCGCTCGATGATTTACAGCCTTATTCGACTCGCATCGAAGGTAACCAGTTTATCCTTGCCGTTGGTGGTACCAATGTCGGTGACGCGATGGCCAAAGCGAACGTCGGTGGTAGCGCAGCTTTATCTCAGCAGACCAGTACTGCGAAAAGTGCAAATGATAAACCTGCCAATAGCCGAGTCAGTGTTGCTGACGTTGATTTCAAGCGCAATGCGCAGGGCGCTGGCGAATTGTACTTTACCCTTTCGGATGCTCATCTAGAGGTAGACGTTGACGAGGTAAGTAGTGGCGTTCGGGTTACCTTTATCAATACATTTTTAGAGCAAGAATTACGTCGTCGTTTGGATGTAACTGATTTCGCAACGCCTGTTACACAAGTTAATATGAATTATGATGGCCGCAATACCGTGGTGGATATTGCCGCACCTGGTCAGTTTGATTACATCGCTTACCAAGCTGACAATAACTATGTTATTAGTGTTAAGCCGCTCAATAAGCAAGAGTTGGAAGCTAAGAATGCCGCCTTTGCCTTTGTTGGCGACAAACTATCTTTGAATTTCCAAGATATCGAAGTGCGATCTGTGTTGCAGTTGATTGCCGACTTTACTGAACTAAATCTTGTGGCTTCCGATACGGTAAGTGGTCGTATTACCTTGCGCTTGGACAATGTGCCGTGGGATCAGGCCTTGGATTTAGTGTTAAAGACCAAGGGCTTGGATAAGCGCCAGATTGGTAATGTGTTGATGGTCGCGCCGGCGGCTGAGATCGCCGAGCGCGAGCGCCAAGAGCTGGAAACTAAAAAGCAATTGGAGGAATTGGCTCCTCTGCGCACAGAGTACATTCGCGTGCGTTACGCCAACGCGAAAGAGTTGTTCGAATTGTTTAAAGGTCAAAGGGAGAGCGGTAGTGGTAGGGACTTTGGTGGTGGAAGCGGTAGTAGCAGCAGCGATAGAAATTCAACAGGATCGCTTTTGTCTGAGCGCGGTCGAGCCATCGTCGATGAGCGCACTAACTCGATTATCCTCACAGATACCGAAGAAAAAATTACCGAGTTCAAGAAAGTTATCGCCGAGGTTGATATTCCTATCCGGCAAGTAATGATTGAAGCGCGCATTGTAATTGCCAATACTGATTTCCGTGAAGAGTTAGGCGTTCGTTGGGGTGGATTAGGGTTCAGTAATAATGATAATAGCCAAGGTAGATTTACGGGCTCTCTAGAAACCTTAGATTATGATGTAGACGACGATACCGGTCAGATCGAGTTTGACTTGAGTGATTCCATGATGATTGATCTCGGGGTTGTTAACCCGGCTGGTGCTATTACCGCGGCCTTCGTCGACGATAATACCTACTTAGCTCTGGAGTTGTCTGCGCTCGAGGATTCTGGTCACGCCGAAGTGGTATCCCAGCCAAAGGTGATTACCGGCGACAAGCAAAAAGCCACTATTATGTCCGGTACTGAGATTCCTTACCAGGAGGCCTCCTCCAGCGGTGCTACCACAACTTCTTTTAAAGAGGCTGTATTGAAACTGGATGTCACGCCACAGATAACGCCAGATAACCACATCATTATGGAGCTTCAAATCCATAAGGACAGTGTGGGTGAAATTACTCCAACGGGTATTCCCTCCATTGATGTAACTCAGTTAAATACCAAAGTACTTGCTGCAGATGGCGAAACTATCGTGCTGGGTGGAATCTTTCAGACTGAGCAGGTTAAGGGAGTCACTAAGGTTCCTTTCTTTGGCGATATTCCCTACTTAGGCCGTGCCTTCCGTCAGGATGTAACGAGTGAGAACAAAACTGAATTGTTGATCTTTATTACTCCTCGCATCATGTCGGACAATTTTGCTCAGTGAGTCGTCCGGTCTTTCTTGTCGGCCCCATGGGGGCCGGCAAAACTACTATCGGTAAACTACTTGCACAACAGCTGGGTTATCCCTTCAAAGATTCGGATAGAGAAATTGAAGAGCGCACTGGTGCTGATATTCCTTGGATATTTGATGTCGAAGGGGAAGCAGGCTTTCGGCAGCGAGAGGTTGCTGTGTTAGCCGATCTGTCACTGCAGGGGCAGCTTGTTATTGCGACGGGCGGCGGCATCGTTATGCGAGAAGAAAATCGCCAATGCCTTAAATCCTCAGGGATTGTCTTTTATTTAACGGCATCCACAGAGCAATTGCTGGAGCGCACGGCAAAGGATAAGCGAAGGCCTTTATTGCAGGTCGCCGATCCGGAGTCTCGCATTCGCGAACTTCTGGCTATTCGCGATCCTTTGTATGCCGAGGTCGCGACTCACATCATTGATACCGAACAGCGAGCGCCAAAGCTGGTTGCACAGGAAATGGCTGCATTGGTTCGATCTTCCTAACTAAGTCGAGGGCTGCTTAAGCAGCCTTAGATGTAGAAATCTGCTATTGTTCCGACTTTTGAATTCGGGGGTAAAAATGCAGATTGTACAGGTTGATTTGGGTGATCGCAGTTACCCCATCTATATTGGTTCCGGCCTGTTGGCTGAGCCGAGTTTATTTTTACCTCACATCAAAAGTGATCAGGTCTGTATTGTTACTAACAGTACAGTGGGCCCTTTATACCAATCCAGACTTCAATCGAGCTTGAAGGATAAGCAGGGGGCGCAAGTTCAATTGCCGGATGGCGAAGCCCATAAAAACTTTGCCACATTAAACCTGATCTTCGATGGTTTGTTGCAAGCTCGGCACAATCGCAACACAACATTAATCGCACTAGGGGGTGGGGTTGTTGGCGATATGTGTGGATTTGCAGCAGCTAGCTATCAACGCGGCGTTAATTTTATTCAGGTGCCAACCACTTTGCTGTCCCAGGTGGACTCCTCGGTGGGTGGTAAAACAGGCATCAACCATCCGCTCGGCAAAAATATGATTGGCGCCTTCTATCAACCACAAGCGGTGATCATCGATATTGATTTGCTTGCAACTTTGCCCGCTCGTGAGATTTCAGCGGGCTTGGCGGAAGTTATTAAATACGGTTTGTTGGGCGATGCTGAGTTTTTGCGGTGGTTGGAGTTGAATATTGAGCGCTTGGTCGCGCTCGACCCAGATGCGCTGATTTATGCTATTCGGCGGTCGTGTGAGAACAAAGCAAAAATTGTTGCTGCCGATGAACGCGAGGGTGGTGTTCGCGCTTTGTTAAACTTAGGCCATACCTTTGGACATGCCATTGAGACGCAGTTGGGCTATGGCAATTGGTTGCATGGCGAGGCAGTGGGTGCCGGTATGATGTTGGCGGCCGAGCTGTCTGAAAAGTTGGGCTGGTTGGCTGCTAAGGATGTCGTCCGGGTGCGTGGTTTATTGGAAAAGGCACAGCTCCCTATTGCTGCCCCTAAGTCGATGACGGTTGACCAATTTTTAGCACATATGAGCGTCGATAAAAAAGTGATGGATGGCCGCTTGCGCTTTGTTTTGTTGAAGGCCTTAGGTGAGGCGGTGGTGGTCAACGATGTTGGACTAAGTGATTTGCAACACGTGCTACAGGCATCCATAAGTTCTGGGCTTGCCGATACTCATTAAAGGCGTTAGCCTGAACAAAAAATACACAAGGGTGGATCTGTATGGCAGACAGCGCAGACAAAACGGCGGCAAACTTCCGCAATCTGCGCGTCGAAGCTGAAGACTTGTCGACGCAGTCGGAGCCGTTATTGGATTATATTCAGCTATTTGGCTTGACGCAGCCAGCCTTTGAGAAAGGCCTCGGTGGTTTTTTTACCGCCCATGGGCGCCAATCTTTACTTGCCCAGTTAATTCATCTGCTGCATTTTTCCGATAATGTTTCGGCACTGGTTGGTCCTCCCGGTGTAGGTAAGACGACACTAATCCAGCAGATCTATACGCAGTTATCGAGCGAAGACTATGTGTTCTATCGCGCTGGTATCGAGCTCGGTTCGCCCAGTGAATTGTTGTTTAACCTTGCAAAAACCATCGGCCTTGCGGTTGCTGAGCAGGATTCGGAGCAGCGATTGCGCGCCCGCTTACGGGAGTGGAGCGAATTTAGCGGCGGTAGCTTGCAGGTCTATATTTTGCTCGATGACGCCGATGTGTTGCAGCCGCAAACGCTCAAAGCCTTACTCGATTTAGTTAACCCCGATGATTCGGGCACTTGCTGGCATTTGTTGCTCGTAGGCTCCGCCGATTTGGCTGATAAATTGCAATCTGTTCATCAGCCTGATGCAGAACCGCCGCAAATATTTTCCATGCCTGATATCAGCCAGGAATTCGTCGCCGATTATTTAGCTTTTCGTTTAGCGGATGCAGGTTTTGACAGTGTCAGCCCCTTTAGTGAAGTGGATGAGGAGTCTATTTGGCTGACCAGTAGCGGCGACTTGAATCGCGTTAATGCGATGGCCGAAATCCACTTGTTGGAAAAGGCTAGTGCCCCAATTCAAGCCACCATGAGAATACCTTGGCTGCATCTATCAGCGCTGGCAGTGCTCTGCTTAATTTTAGCGATTGCTTGGTGGGGTTATGACGGTGATTCAGCGGCTAATACAGTTAGCACCCCAGTGGTACTAGTGCCACAGGCTGCTGTTGAGGTGCCGGCGCCAGCACCGGTTGTTGCACCCATCAGCGAGCCAATAGTATCGTCTTCGGCTGGCACGTCTGTTAGAGCGACTGATGAGTCCACAACCGATGTAGCTATAGATGATCCATTGATGGTTTCAGGTGGGCATGTTAGGTCGGCGCCACAACCCACGGTGATCACACCTGGACAGCAGCTTGAGTCTCTTCATCAACCAGTGGTTGAAACACCAAAAGCAGCTGTGACCCCTTTGCCTGCATTTGCAGGAGACGAGCTGCTGCTGCTAGCCTTGCCGGCAGAGCACTTTACCTTGCAAGTCTTAGCGGCTGAGTCCAAGGCTGGGGTCGAGCGCTTTATAGAGGCAAACGCCAGTCAGCCCTTGCGTTGGTATACCACTAAACGCGACGGTAAGCCTTGGTACGTGGTGGTCTTGGGTGATTACGAGAGCTCGGATGCCGCGCGACAAGCAACGCAAAGACTCCCCAAAAATCTGCAGAAAGCGGGCCCTTGGCCGCGCACATTGGCCTCTGTCCAGCAGCAAATAAACGAAAATTAAACACTTTAGCAATATTGAATCGGTCACTAACGCCTAGCTTTCCAATCATTGCGCGACTCAACTTGCACCCGAATGGCTTAGCGGGTAACATTCTGCGCCCATTTGCCCTGTAAACAGCAGAAACTGCAGTACAGTTTGGTAGGTGGGATCTGAGGGACCTCTGTGCGGGATCTGATTCAACGAGTGATTTGGCGTAAGTTTAGTGAACTGGCGCTGAATCTGGAATCTCTAGCATCACCGGCAATATCGATATTTTGAGCGTCAGCGGGCTTTGCCTGCTGTGGTTACTGCGCTCTACTGATTGCTCACAGAGGGCTTTAGGGCGCGCTTGGTTGCCCTAAACCAACCCTTGCTTAGCGGAATTCTTAACGATTTGAAGGACTGTTTATGAGCACTGGCCTGTACCGGTTAGACGAGTTCAAAGACAACTGTGGCTTTGGCTTGATTGCCCACTTAAAAGGTGAAACCAGCCACCGGTTGCTAACAACGGCTATCGAAGCTTTGACCTGCATGACGCACCGCGGTGGCATTGCTGCCGACGGTAAAACCGGTGACGGCTGCGGGTTGCTACTGCAAAAGCCAGACAGTTTCATGCGTTCGTTGGCTGAAGAAGCCGGTTGTTTGCCCTTGACCAATGTCTACGGTGTTGGCGTGATGATGCTCAGCACCGATGCCGAGCTCGCCGAAACACAAAAGAAAATTGTTAATGAAGAGATTGCCGCCAAGGGCTTGACCCTTGCGGGTTGGCGCCAGATGCCAACGGACAATGCCTGCCTCGGGCCGATTGCTTTGGAATCAGTGCCGTCTTTTTATAATGTGTTCGTCAATTGTGAGGGCATGACTGACGAGCAATTGAATGCCAAGCTATTTATTGTTCGCAGGAAAGCAGAGCTGCGTTTGGCGGCGGATGTAAGCTTCTATGTGGGTAGCCTCAATGCCAAGGTGATGTCCTTTAAAGGCTTAATGATGCCGGTAGACTTGCCGCGCTTCTTTTTGGACCTAGCGGACAAGCGTTTAGAGACGGCGATCTGTGTATTCCACCAGCGCTTCTCGACCAATACCTTGCCTCGTTGGCCTTTGGCGCAGCCCTTTAGATTGTTGGCGCACAACGGTGAAATTAACACCATCACCGCGAACCGCAATTGGTCTGTGGCGCGCACGCCAAAATTTCAAACCAATTTATTGCCCGAGCTGAATGAAATCACGCCCCTGGTAAACCGCACCGGTTCTGACTCATCGAGTTTGGATAATATGCTCGAAGTGTTACTCGCCGGTGGTATGGAGTTACACCGCGCCGTGCGCATGTTAGTGCCGCCAGCGTGGCAAAACGTCGAGCATATGGACCCAGATTTACGCGCCTTCTACGAATATAACTCCATGCACATGGAGCCGTGGGATGGCCCGGCCGGTTTGGTTATTACCGACGGCCGCTACGCGGTGTGTACCTTAGACCGCAACGGTTTGCGCCCGTCGCGTTATGTCATCACTAAAGATGATTTTATTACCGTCGCCTCGGAAGTGGGCGTACACGGCTATAAGCCTGAAGACGTTGTGGCCAAAGGTCGTTTAGGCCCTGGGCAAATGCTCTCGATCGACACTGAGACGGGCAAGCTATTTTTTAGTGAAGACATCGATAAGATGTTAAAAGACGCGCAGCCCTATAAGCAGTGGCTGTCAAAGCGTGCCACCCGTTTACGCGCCGATTACAATGGCCCGGCGATTGATAATCAGTTCACCATGGACGAGTTCTTCCGCCACCAAAAGTTATTCCAAGTAACCTTTGAAGAGCGCGATCAGGTCATTCGTCCCTTGGCCGAAGGTGGTCAAGAAGCTGTCGGTTCTATGGGCGACGATACGCCTATGGCCGTGCTATCGGAAAAAGAGCGCTGTTTATACGATTTCTTCCGCCAGCAGTTTGCGCAAGTGACGAATCCGCCAATAGATCCGCTACGCGAATCTATTGTGATGTCGCTAGAAACCTGTTTGGGCGCAGAGAAGTCCGTGTTCGAGCATGTGGAAGATCACGCTGATCGCTTGATCTTGTCATCGCCGGTATTAACCTGGGCTAAGTGCGACTATATTTTAAAGTTCGACAAGCCAGGTTACCGGGTTCGCAAGTTCAGTTTGTATTTCGATCCTGCGCAAAAAGATTTGCGCCAGGCCATTGTCGATTTATGTGATGAAGTTGAAGCCGCGGTGCGCGAAGGCACGGTGATCGCCGTACTGTCTGATCGCGATGTGGAAACGGATAAACTGCCGATTCACGCCTTGTTGGCGACCGGTGCCGTGCATGCGCGCTTGGTAAAAACCGGCCTGCGCTGTAACTCCAATATTATTGCCGACACCGCGACTGCGCGTGATTCGCATCAAATTGCCTGTTTGATTGGCTATGGTGCCACCGCCGTTCACCCCTACCTGAGTTACAGTGTCATCAATCACTTAATTCAAACCGGTGAAATGCTCGACGATGCCGCCACCGCGCAGAAGCGTTATGTGACGGCTATCTGTAAAGGCCTGTTGAAAATTCTCTCCAAGATGGGTATCTCAACGGTGGCCTCCTATCGCGGTGCCTACTTGTTTGAAATTATCGGTCTGAACTCGGACGTGGTTGATTTGTGTTTCCCCGAAACGCCGAGCCGCATTGAAGGCGCTGGTTTTGACGATTTGCAATCCGATGTGGTTAAACTTTTAAGTTACGCCAACAAAGCCCGCAAACCTATCCAGCCAGGCGGTTTACTCAAATATATGCACGGCCAGGAGTATCACGCCTTTAACCCGGATGTTGTGCAGACGCTGCAAAAGGCCGTGCAAACCGGTGACTACAGTGTATGGCGCGACTACGCCGGTTTGGTCAACGATCGGCCCACCGCCACACTGCGCGATCTCTTGAAAATCAAAGACAACATCACTCCCGTGCCCTTGGACGAAGTGGAATCTGTGGCATCGATTGTTAAGCGCTTCGACTCAGCCGCTATGTCCTTAGGTGCCTTATCGCCCGAGGCGCACGAGGCTTTAGCGCAGGCGATGAACACCTTAGGCGGTCGCTCGAACAGCGGCGAAGGCGGGGAAGATCCCGCGCGCCACGGCACCATTAAATCGTCGAAAATTAAGCAGGTTGCGTCCGGCCGCTTTGGTGTTACGCCTGAGTATTTGGTTAACGGTGAAGTACTGCAAATCAAAGTGGCGCAGGGCGCCAAGCCCGGCGAAGGCGGGCAGTTGCCCGGTGGTAAAGTTAATGCGTTGATTGCGCGCTTGCGTTACTCAGTGCCAGGCGTGACCTTAATTTCTCCGCCGCCGCATCACGATATTTATTCGATTGAAGATTTGGCGCAGCTCATTTACGACCTGAAGCAAGTTAACCCAGACGCGTTGGTGTCGGTTAAATTGGTGTCGCGCCCTGGCGTTGGTACTATTGCGGCGGGTGTTGCTAAAGCCTATGCGGATTTAATTACTATTTCTGGTTATGACGGCGGTACCGCAGCCAGCCCGATCACGTCTATTCGCTACGCTGGCTCGCCTTGGGAGTTGGGCCTGTCTGAAACCCATCAGATGCTGCGCGCCAATAATTTGCGCGGCAAGGTGCGGGTGCAAACCGACGGCGGCTTAAAGTCTGGCTTGGATGTTGTTAAAGCGGCAATGTTAGGCGCGGAAAGCTTTGGCTTCGGTACGGCGCCCATGGTGGCCTTAGGTTGTAAGTATTTACGCATCTGCCATTTGAATAACTGTGCTACCGGCGTGGCAACGCAAAACGATAGATTGCGACGCGATCACTATATCGGTACCGTCGATATGGCGATGAACTTCTTTAAATTTATGGCGGAAGAAACTCGCGAGTGGATGGCGCGCCTAGGCGTTCGCACACTTGAGGAGCTTGTCGGCCGGGTTGATTTATTGGAGACCATTGAAGGTCGAACCAAACGTCAATCACAGTTAGATTTAAGCCCAGTAATTTATAGCGATGATTTTTTAGCGTCCAAACCTCAAACCTGCCAGCAGGCGCGTAACCAGCCCTTTGATGAAGGTCAGCTGGCCGAGACGATGGTGGCGACCTTGTTGCCCGCTATTGAAGCGAAAAGCGGTGGCGAGTTTGCGTTTAGGGTTACCAACTGCGACCGCTCCATTGGCGCGCGTTTGAGTGGTGAAATTGCCAAGCGCCACGGCAATTTGGGTATGAGTGATAGCCCCATCAAGCTAAAACTCACCGGTGTGGCGGGTCAAAGTTTTGGCGTGTGGAATGCCGGTGGTTTGGAGTTGTACTTGGAGGGCGACGCCAACGATTATGTGGGCAAGGGTATGGCCGGTGGTAAGTTGGTTATTCGTCCGCCGAAAATTTCCTCGTTCAAGTCACAGGAAACCTCGATTATTGGCAACACCTGTTTATACGGTGCAACCGGCGGAAAATTGTTTGCTGCGGGCACGGCGGGCGAGCGCTTCGCTGTGCGCAACTCGGGTGTGCAGGCTGTGGTGGAAGGGGCAGGCGATCACTGCTGCGAATACATGACCGGTGGTGTTGTTGCGGTGCTTGGAAAAGTAGGCGTGAACTTTGGCGCCGGTATGACCGGTGGTTTCGCCTATGTGCTCGATATTGAGCGCAGCTTCTCAGATCGCTATAACCGCGAGTTGGTCGAAATTGCGCGTATCAACAATGAAGAGTTGGAAGCGCATCAAACGCACTTGCAGCAAATTATTGAAGAATTTGTTGCCGAAACCGGTAGCGAGTGGGGCCAATATTTATTGGATAACTTCACCGACCTGATTGGCAAGTTCTGGCTGGTTAAGCCGAAGGCCGCGAGCTTGGATGGTTTGCTCAAGCAAACTGTTGCAAGCCCGCAGTAACCAAACAGAATTTTAGAGGAAGCATCTATGTCAGCTCGCTTAAATAATCATTTTCAGTTTATCGACGTGGGTCGCCAAGACCCCGCGAAAAAATCACTGAAAACCCGTAAACATGAGTTTGTGGAAATCTACAAGCCCTATACGGAAGAGGAAGTGAAAGATCAAAGCCACCGCTGTTTGGAGTGTGGCAACCCTTATTGTGAGTGGAAGTGCCCAGTACATAATTTCATCCCCAACTGGTTAAAGCTGATTAGCGAAGGCAATATTTTCGAAGCGGCCGAGTTGAGCCACCAAACCAATTCACTGCCCGAAGTGTGCGGTCGCGTTTGTCCGCAAGATCGTTTGTGCGAAGGTGCTTGCACACTCAACGACGGCTTCGGCGCGGTGACCATCGGCAACGCCGAAAAATACATTACCGATACCGCGTTCGCCATGGGTTGGAAGCCCGATATGTCGAAAGTGGTTTGGACTGATAAAAAAGTGGCCATCATTGGCGCCGGCCCCGCCGGTATTGGCTGTGCGGATATTCTGGTGCGCAATGGTGTTAAGCCTGTGGTATTCGATAAATACCCGGAGATAGGTGGTCTATTAACCTTCGGCATCCCCGAGTTTAAATTGGAAAAGTCGGTGTTGAGCCGTCGCCGTGAAATCTTCACCGAGATGGGCATCGAATTTCGCTTAAACACAGAAATTGGTAAGGATGTTTCCATGGCCGATTTGCTGCGCGATTACGACGCGGTATTTATGGGTATGGGGACTTACAAGTATATGAAAGGCGGTTTCCCTGGCGAAGAGCTGGCGGGCGTTTACGATGCGCTACCATTCCTCGTTGCCAACGTGAACCGCAATATGGGCTTTGAAAAAGACCCGGCCGATTTTATTAGCGTGGCGGGTAAGCGCGTGGTGGTGTTAGGCGGTGGTGATACGGCTATGGATTGCAACCGCACCTCTATTCGCCAGCAGGCGGCATCGGTGACTTGCGCCTACCGTCGCGATGAAGAAAACATGCCGGGTTCTAAACGCGAAGTGGTAAATGCCAAGCAGGAAGGTGTGAAGTTTATTTTCAACCGTCAGCCGGTTGAAATTGTCGGCGATGGCAAAGTGGAAGGCGTTAAAGTGGTGACCACTCAGCTGGGCGCACCCGATGAAAATGGTCGTCGCCGGCCGGAAGTCGTACCGGGTTCGGAGCAAATTGTACCGGCCGATACGGTATTGGTGGCGTTCGGTTTCCAACCTAGCCCGGCGCCTTGGTTCGAAGAGCACGGCATTAAGATTAATAGTTGGGGCGGTGTTGAAGCGGCTGAGCATCAAGAATTTAAGTTTCAAACCTCCAACCCCAAAGTATTCGCCGGCGGCGATATGGTGCGTGGCTCTGACTTGGTGGTTACGGCTATTTGGGAAGGGCGCGAAGCAGCTCAAGGCATCTTGGATTATTTGGATGTCTAGGGCCTTGGGTGCCTAGCCCACCAAAAACCAGTCCAGCAAAAGGCCCTCACTGCAGGGCCTTTTGTTTTTGCGGGCTAGCAAACTGTACGATGCCAAGCGCAGGCCTTACAATGCGCCCACTGAAAATGAAGTGAAGCCCATGACAGAACTTAAAAACGACCGTTTCCTGCGCGCGCTGCTGCGCCAGCCTGTTGATGTAACCCCCGTGTGGATGATGCGCCAAGCTGGGCGTTATTTGCCTGAGTACCGCGCTTCGCGTGCTAAGGCTGGTGATTTTATGGGCTTGTGTACCAACCCCGATATGGCTTGTGAGGTTACCTTGCAGCCCTTGGAGCGCTACCCCTTGGACGCTGCGATTTTATTTTCGGATATTCTCACCATTCCCGATGCCATGGGCTTGGGTCTATATTTTGAAACCGGTGAAGGCCCGCGCTTTAAAAAGCCTGTGCGCACAGAAGCCGATATTCAGGCGCTCAAGGTGGTCAACCCCCATCAAGATCTGCCTTATGTGGTAAACGCTGTTAAAACTATCCGTCGCGAGCTCAATGGCCGCGTGCCTTTAATTGGCTTTTCTGGCAGCCCTTGGACTTTGGCGACCTACATGGTTGAGGGTGGCTCGAGTAAAGATTTCAGGCGCGCCAAGACCATGGCCTTCGATCAGCCTGAATTAATGCACCAGCTGCTGACGGTGCTGGCGGATTCGGTAGTTGTCTATCTAAACGCCCAAATTGAAGCCGGCGCTCAGGCGGTGCAAATTTTTGATACTTGGGGTGGCGCTCTATCTCATGCCGCCTATCAAGAGTTCTCGCTGGCCTATATGCAGCGCATCGTTGCCGGCCTAATTCGCGAACGCGAAGGTCGCAAAGTACCGGTTATCCTGTTTACTAAGGGCGGCGGCCAGTGGCTCGAGCTTTTGGCCAACACTGGTGCCGATGCCTTAGGGCTAGATTGGACCACCGATATAGGTATCGCCAAGGCGCGTGTCGGCGATAGAGTGGCACTGCAGGGCAATATGGACCCAACCATGCTTTATGCCAACTCCGCTCGTATTGAGGCGGAGGTTGGCCAGATATTGGCGTCCTTCGGCAAGGGCAATGGCCATGTTTTCAACCTTGGCCACGGAATAACGCCCGAGGTAGATCCCGCCAATGCGGGGGCGTTTATCGATGCCGTTCATCAGCTTTCGGCCGCCTACCATCAGTAATCCTTGCGATGTGTGACGCTGGTCTTACGTCAAACTCGCCAAACGGCTAAGAAAGACGCTAAAATCATCTATTAACTCAAGCGCTTAGGTGCTAAACCTATGTTTGATGTTAAGTTTACCCAGCCCAGTTTGCCCACTGGCGCATAGGATAAGATTCAGCAACGAGGAAGTTGCCTTGGCGATCAAACAGTTAAAAGTCGATGTTAATGAGCTAACCCTTGGCATGTTTGTGTCAGGTCTGGATAGGCCATGGTCGCAAACGCCTTTCCCCTTGCAGGGTTTCTACATTCGCGAGCTGGATGAAATTAAGCAGCTCAAGGCCCATTGCAAGCACGTTTATATCGATGTTGCCAAAGGTAAGGGCCCGGTTGCGGCTCGTTTGAAAACCCTGGGTAAAACCACTGGCTCAGCCTCTCAGGCGGGTGCTGGTCAACGCGTTGCAAAAAATACATCGGCCAACATTCCAGTGGCACCGCTTAAAATTAAGCGCAATGTTTACCAGCAAAAGTCGGCCCTCAACAAAGAAGTGGCCGTCGCCAAAGAGCTGCACCAGCAGGTGTACCACGCGATGGAGCAGGTGCTGAGTCAACTGGAAAAGGGCGGTGATATTCCCGTTAAAGACACCAAGCGCGCGGCGTCGCAGATGGTGGATTCGGTGGTTAGAAATCCGGATGCGTTTACTTGGCTGGCGCGGGTGCGCGAAGTGGATGAGCACACCTACACCCACGCCATGCGGTCGTCTGTTTGGGGCATTTTATTTGGCCGCCATATTGGCCTTGGTAAAACTGACCTCGATACTTTGGCGCTGGGTATCCTTCTAAAAGATGTGGGCAAGGTCAATATCGATGCCGGCTTGATTGCACAAAAAGTGCGTTCGCCGGCCGATGAGTTGGAATACGAGAAATTTGTGTTGCACGGCTGCGATATCCTTCGGCAAATGCCGGGTATCGAGCCGCGTGTTATTGCCGTGGTGAAAACCCACTGCGAACGCTTAAATGGCAGCGGTTTTCCGCAGCACTTGCGCGGCGATAAGATTCCCCTGCTCGGTAAAATTGCCGGTATCGTAACCTTCTATGACGACACCACCAACCCTCGTGGTGAAGCCTACCCCTTGGCGCCATCAAAGGCGGTGGCCAAGTTGTACGAATTGCGCGACGTGCAATTTCAAGAAGAACTGGTGGTTGAGTTTATTCGCGCCATCGGGCTTTACCCCACCGGCACATTGGTTGAGTTATCGACCGGCGAAGTGGGCGTTGTGGTGGAGCAAAACTTCGAGCGCCGCTTGAAACCCAAAGTTATGCTGGTGCTGGATTCTTGCAAACACCAAATGCGCAAGCCAATGTTGCTGGATTTAGCGGAAGACGATCGGCAAAAGCAGGCCTTGATCGACTCAGGTAAAAAGCGCTTGTCCGAGATTGAAAAAATAGAGATTGCTCAGGATTTAGAGCCTGGTAGCTACGATGTGGATATTGCCCAAATCCGCGACGAATATTTATTTAAACCGGTAAAGAAAGGTTGGTTGTCCGGCATATTTGGTCGGGACTAAATAAAAAAAGGCTCCGGAATAGGAGCCTTTTTTTATGACAAGTCTGTGTATTTTAATGGCGTTAGGCGTCGCCGAAGTAGCAATTGTTTTTATACTCACTGTAGCCTGTAGCCTGTAGCCTGTAGCCTGTAGCCTGTAGCTTGTAGCTTGTAGCTTGTAGCCTACCTCTCCAACATCTCACCAAGCTTTTGTCCCATTACAGTGGCTGTACCTGCGCGGTAGCTTTGGTCCCACGTCATAACATCTGGGCCAAACACCACAATGGCGGTAGAGCCTAACTTGAAGCGCCCCATCTCCTCGCCCTTCTGCAATTGCACATCGGGCATGGTGTCGTAGTTAGTGCGCTTTACTTCGCGGCGATAGGGCGTGATTTGGCCGGCCCAGACTGTCTCGATTGAAGCGACAATCATAGCGCCCACTAACACCAATGCCATAGGGCCTGCGTCTGTCTCGAAAAAGCAGACCAGGCGTTCATTGCGCGCGAATAAGCGTGGCACATTATCAGCCGTTGCTTCGTTAACGGAAAAAAGATCGCCGGGCACATGCACCATTTGGGTAAGCTTGCCGGCAAGGGGCATGTGCACGCGATGGTAGTCCTTTGGCGATAAATACACGGTGGCAAACTTACCGCCCATAAATGGCGCCGCAGCCTCTGGGTCGCCGCCGAGCAATTCGGTCAGGCTGTAATCTTGCCCCTTGGCTTGGAATACTCGGCCGAGCTCAATGTCGCCCAGTTGTGAAATGGCGCCATCGGCGGGGCTAACAATGGACAGTGTATCGGTATCAATCGGTCTCGCGCCGGGCTTGAGTGCGCGTGTGAAAAAATCGTTGAAGCTGGCATAGCGGCAGGGGTTTTCCTCTAAGGCTTCAGACATATCCACTTGATAGCGCTCGACAAACCAGCGAGTGAAGGGGTCTTTAATCCAGCTGATGGAGGTGTCAGCCAGCCAGCCAGCGGCGCGCGAGAGCGCGTGTTGTGGAATGACATACTGTAAGTTTGCAAAAAATTTCGGGTTCATGGGTTTATCCGAGGTTAAAAATTCTAAACGTCAACGGGGGTGTCTGGGTGATTACCCCATTCACTCCAAGAGCCAGAGTAGGCGCGAATACTAAAGCCCAAAGTTTTACCGACTAAGTAGGTAAATCCCGAGCGATGATGGGTTTGGCAGTGGGTTATGATGGTTTTACTTCTGTCGATGCCTAAGTTTGCCAACAGGGTTTTGGCGTCGTCGCGAATGCGCAATTGGCGCTGCTGGTCCATTAATTGTGTCCACTCGCAATTTATCGCACCGGGAATGTGGCCCGCTTTTTGTGCGAACACTTTTTCGCCGCGGTATTCCGCAGGGCTGCGTGCGTCCCAGACGACGAAATCCTTGTTGCCGAGCTGGGGCAGAATATCTTCAATGTCGACTGTGAACTGATGGTTAACGTACAGCTTATACGGCACCGGTTGTGGCTGTGGCATTGCGTCGGTCAAGTCACGGTTTTCGGCTTTCCAGGCCAGTAAGCCGCCGTTCAGATAGGAATACTTTTGATGGCCGATGACGTCGAGAAGCCAAATCATACGCCCGGCCCAGCCGCCACCCTCGTCGTCGTACACCACCACGTGATGCTCGGCGGTTAAACCCAAGCGGGAAAAAAGTGCCGTTAGGCGCGCTTCATCGGGTTGCTTTCCCACGGCGGGTGGCGTGCCTGCCATTATCTCTTGGGGTAAAACACTATGCGCATTAGGAATGTGGCCTGCGTGGTAGGTTTGCTCATTGCATAAATCAATGAGCAAGAGTTTGGGGTTGCTCAATTCTTGTGCAAGTTGGGCCGGCTCAATGATTAGGGGCAGCATAGGGATTCCGCGTCGGAAAAACGGCTATTGTAAATCAATGTTGTACTCGGGTCAGCGCTTGATCGCGCTTTGCCGTTGTACTTGTAAGGCAAGTCGGGCAATGGCTAGTTGGGTAGCTTGTGCTAGGCGCTTACAGGTTCGCACTCTCGGTGGCGCCAAATCCACTTCACCCGCCAGCAAAATGGCCACGAGCTTGGTGTTTAAAAATAATGAGGCTAACAATAATTCTCTTTCGTCGAGCTTGACTTTAAGCTGGCTCGGCAGCTGCTCGAGAATGGCGGCGCGGTTATCTTTGTCGATTAAAATGGCAGCCGGCTTGGCGCTCATTTTGCTGAATAGGTGTGTCGTTGGCAGTTGCTCCATAGGGGGAAGATCCCCTTCGTCAAACTGACATTTTGGCTGCCAAGTGCCATCTGTGATTGGCACCAATATCGCACCGAAGCTCATGCCCATACCCTGTTGAAGCGCATCGCTGAGGGTTTGAAAAATGGTATTAAGAGAGTTGAGGCTAGGCTCCCCCTTTGTCAGCGCTAGCAAACCTTGCCGCACCAAGTTCGCATTTAAAAAGCGATTATCGAGCAGTCGATTTGCGCTCGCGTTTTGAGTTTCGTAGTTTGGTTGGGAGCGGCTTATTGCAGCGTTAGTGTCGCGCAAATTAGGCGTGCTGGTATCTGCTACTGCTACTGGCTTTTGGGGCACTTTTTTTGCGGTAGCGTGTTGTGGGCTCGGCAGCGCGTATATTGGCTCATCTAGCCCCTTGGGCCAAGCACACAGCAGGCGCCGGGCAGGGTGGGTATCGATAAGGCTGGCGTGCAAGGGCGCCAACTCTCCGGCAACTTGATGTAGGTTTTGGGCCACGCTGGCTTCAGCAATTTGCAGCAATTGTGCGACCAATTGTTGATAGCGCTTGGTGCTGCTGTGGATTGGCGAGCTGCAAAAGTTAGCCACCAATCTATCGAGCAAAAAAATGAGGCTTTGGCGCTTGTGTAATGGCGCGCTAAAAGCTTTTCCTTGAATGCCCTTTAGCAGTGATTTGAGAATTTGCTTCAGGCTTTTTGGGTTTTGCTGCAAAGTTTCTTTCAGGTCATTGGGTAGGCTTTGGTGCTGTAAATTTAGGCGCAGTTGGGCGCCTACGTCCGTGCCAAAAACCAGTTGTTGCGCTTTAATGGGGCCAATCTTGGGGTTGCGCGCTAAGCCCTGGTAATGCAGCTGCTCTCTCGTTGCGAAATGCCAGCGCAACCATTGCTCGCAGTCGCTGAATAGCACCGAGAATTCTAACTGCGTTGGATCTATGCCTAAGTTGTGTAGTGGTAAGCGCATCAATAGGTTGCGCCGCAATAGGCTGACCTGTAGTTGCTGCCAGTAAAACGGTAGCGGCCGCTCTGCCACCGGCAGGCTTTTGAGAATTTGAGCCACAGTGGTAAAGCCCAATAGGCTAATCATGTGGGGCAGCGAGTGCACTTCGTTACCCGAGCGCTGCACCAGTCGATTGGCGCGCAGGAAGAAGTGCAGGCACAGTGCTGGGTCGTCTTTCATGGCGCTGGCCACTCGGTCGGCGCTGCTGCTCGGGTGTTTCAAGGCCAGATCAACCCGTTCAAAACTCCCGGGCAGTAGCGTTAAGTCGGCGAGATTAAATAGCTTGCGCCAATGGTCGGCACCGCGCGGGGCTTGCAGTTGAATAGGGGTAATGGCGATGGCATTTGTCATGGTTGAAGAATAGCTGAGTCTGCCCGTGCTTTCCGGCAAACTCAGCGTAGGTTTAACCGTGCGGGTGGTCTAGGCTATTGAGAATCATGTTGCAGCTGTCGAAGCGCGATTGGCTGATTTCGCCGGCTTCCAGTGCTTTGTGTAGTGCGCAGCCGGGTTCGCGGTCGTGTTTACAGTCGCGAAACTTGCAGTAACCTAATAAGGGTCGAAACTCGATGAAACCATCGAGCACGTCGGCCGGCTCCATATGCCATAGGCCGAACTCCCGTATGCCGGGCGAGTCGATTAAATGGCCGCCGGAAGGGAAGTGATAAAGGTGCGCCGTGGTGGTGGTGTGGGTGCCCTTTTGTGTGGCTTCAGACAGCTCGCCGACTTTGATTTCATAGCCCGGTAGCAAGCTATTAATCAACGAGGATTTACCCACGCCCGATTGGCCAACGAAGACGCTGGTGTAATTACCGAGATACGCGGTTAATTGCTCGATGTTTTCCCGAGTTTTGGTCGAGACTTTCAACACGTCATAGCCAAGGCTCGCGTAGCGCTCGGTCAACCAATCTAGCTTGGCTTGGTTGCTGGCATCAATGCGGTCTGATTTATTGAATAAAATGAGCGGGGTTAGCCCCAGCGCCTCGGTTGCCACTAAATAGCGATCGATTAAATTGGCGTGGGGTTCTGGGTAGGGCGCGGCAACAATAATGATGCGGTCGATATTGGCGGCGATGGTTTTCAGGTCGCCGTAGGGGTCTGGCCTTTGTAACTGCGAGTGACGCGGTTGCACGGCCACTATCACGCCGGCATCTTTACCGCGCCGCCACACCACCTTGTCGCCGGTGACGAGTGAACCTAGGTTAGCGCGAAAATGGCAGCTTATCACCTCGCCCTCAGTGCTACCGGCATCGTCGGCCTGGTTTAAAGATTCCACCTCAATGCGCTTGCCATAGTGTGCCACCACCAAGCCAAATTCCTCCGGCCCCAAGCTATCGTCTTGTAATTGCTGATCGGCTTTCGCGTCGCGCTTGTTAGCGCGGTCGCTGCGTTCCTGTTGGATTTTCTCGATCCGCCACGTTTGGCGGCGGTTGAGCTTGCGTTTGCTCATAGGCGATAGATCATGGTTTTTGGCTCATAGGGGATAAGGCTTGCTAAACTATGGACTGCATTGTAAAACGTGCGCCCTCAAAAAAATACGAGTGAAAGCCCATGAGCCCCATAGCCGACGATAATTTAGTCTGGATCGACCTAGAAATGACCGGTTTAGACCCGGATACCGATGTCATCATCGAAATTGCCACCATCGTGACCGATGCGCAGCTCAATGTCTTAGCCGAAGGCCCTGTGTTCGCCGTGCACCAAAGCGATGCCGCACTGGCCGGTATGGACGAGTGGAATACCCGTCAGCACGGTGGCTCGGGCCTCACGCAGCGGGTAAAAGACAGCCAAACCTCAGCCCAAGGGGCAGAAGCCGCGACTATTGCCTTCCTTGAGCAATGGGTGCCCAAGGGCAAGTCGCCCATGTGCGGCAACTCCATCTGCCAAGACCGCCGCTTCCTCGTGCGCGGTATGCCGGCGCTTGAGCGCTTCTTTCACTACCGCAATTTAGATGTCAGCACGGTGAAGGAATTAGCCCGGCGCTGGGCGCCAGAGGTGTTAGCCGGGGTGAAGAAATCTTCGAGTCATTTGGCCATGGATGATATTCGCGATTCTATTGCCGAGTTGCAGCATTATCGGAAGGAGTTTATTAAGTTTTGATATTTGTTGGGTTGATGGGTTGATACTGTGTAGGTTGGACTTTGCAGTTGCCTTGTTCATTTTCTTTTTTCATTAAAAGAAAATGAACAAGCTAAACATTCCACTTAACTAACATTATTTATCCCAAGCTCCGCAACAGTAAAAACCCCACAAAACCTTCGGAGGAAATCCCCAGTCTCACTGCTTTATCTTCCTCTTCCGCCGTCTATTCGGCCGCCCTTGCTGCTCCAGCGCCCACTCAATATGCTCGGCCACCATCGGTGTAGCGTCGCGCAGCGCTAGCTGCAAAACGTTGATAATTTCATCGCTCGATGGTGCATTGCCCAAGCCCACCGCTAGGTTTCTCTGCCAGCGTTCAAAGCCAACTCTTCTCAACGGCGAGCCGGCGCTGCGGTCTAGGAACTCTTGTTCGGTCCATTGAAACAATTCTACCAGCTTGGTGTTGTCGAGCTGGTGCCTCGGTAAGAAATCTAACTCCTCTGTGGCCTTGGCGTATTTATTCCACGGGCAGATGGCTTGGCAGTCGTCGCAGCCGAACACGCGGTTGCCCATGGGCTCGCGAAATTCTTCGGGAATAGGGCCTTTGTTTTCGATGGTTAAATAGGAAATGCAGCGTCTGGCGTCGAGTTCATAGGGGCGCGGAAAGGCATCAGTCGGGCAGACTTTTAAGCAGGCGGTGCAGTCGCCGCAGCGATCGATTTGTTCGCTTTTATCGATAGGCAGGGCAAAGCAGGTGAGTACTTCGCCGAGGAAAAACCAACTGCCGGCCTCGCTGTTTAGCACTAGGGTGTGTTTGCCCTGCCAGCCCAGGCCGGCTTTTGCGGCTAAGGGCTTTTCCGACACGGGGGCGCTATCGACAAAGGCGCGGTGTTGAAAGCCCTCAGGTAGCGGCAGGCCCAGTTTTTCGGCTTCGATTTCGATAAATTGCGCCAGTTGGCTCAGGCGTTTGCGGATGAGTTTATGGTAATCCCTGCCCAAGGCGTAGCGGGAGATATAGGCGGTTTCGCCATCTTTTAGCGCGGCGATGAGTTTGGTGTCGCCGGGCAGGTAGTCCATGCGCGCACTGATCACACGCAGGCTGCCGGGCAAAAGTTCATCGGGGCGGGTGCGCATCTTGCCGTGATCGGCCATCCAAGCCATGTCGCCATGGTAGCCCTTGTCTAGCCAGGCCGATAATCGGGTCTCTTCGGCGTGCAATCGGATGTCGGTAATTCCCACTTGCTGGAAGCCCAGTGTGCGGCCGTGGGCTTTTATCCGTTCGGCGAGCAAAATAAGTGATGCATTTTCAGTGGCTTGGGGCATTGTCCGTGTCGCTGTGAGGGGCTTTTCCGTATAATTCTGACAGATTTTACCCTCATCGAGATAACTCAATGTCAGCGAAGGTCCATTCCACTCTGCCCAGCGCACTCTATAGCGCTCAATCCGTACGCCAGTTAGATCAATACCTGATTCAAGAGCAGGGCATTCCCGCCACCGTGCTGATGAAGCGCGCCGGTCGTTTTGCCTTTGAGCAGTTGCTGCGTCAGTGGCCCGAGGCCAAGCGCTTAGTGGTGTTGTGCGGTGGCGGCAATAACGGTGGCGATGGCTATATAGTGGCGGCCTTGGCGCAGGCGAAAAATTTTGAGGTCACCCTGCGCTGGCTGTCAGATCCGGCAACATTGACCGGTGCGGCGGCCCAAGCGTTTCAGTTCGCGCAGCAAGAAGGGGTGACTATGTCGGCCTTTGACGAGCAAGAGCAGCTCGCGGCCGATGTGATCGTCGATGGGCTGTTAGGCACAGGCTTGAACGCCGAGGTGCGCGGCCAGATGGCTACTGCTATCGCGTGGATTAACGCCCAGCCGGCGCAGGTGTTGGCGCTGGATTTACCTTCGGGTATTTGCGCCGATACCGGCGCTGTTATGGGCCAAGCGGTGAGCGCCAATGTCACGGCGACCTTTGTTGGGCTTAAGTTTGGTTTGTTTACCGGCGCCGGTCGCGCCTGTGCCGGTGCGGTGTGTTTTTCCGATTTGCAGGGCGATCTGAGCGATTGCCAGTTGGCCACCAAAGCGCGGCGTTTAGATTACGAAAGCTTGATCGCGGCGCTGCCGGCGCGCGGCTTGGATACCCACAAGCACAGTTTCGGCCATTTGGCCGTGGTCGGCGGCGACGAGGGCATGGCCGGTGCGGCATTGATTGCCGCGCAAGCGGGCCTGCGCGCCAGTGCCGGTATGGTGAGTTTAATTAGCCGGCCACTAACCGCTCAGCTGGCGCTGAGTCGCCAGCCCGAGTTGATGGCGCTAGGTGTGGATGCCGGTATTGAGGCGCAGGAAAAATGTCGGCAGGCCACGGCCTTTGTGGTGGGCCCGGGTTTGGGTCAGGGGGCATGGGGCGAGCAACTCTTGGCGCAAGTGTTGGCTTGTGCACAACCCACGTGTATCGATGCTGACGGCTTGAACTTATTGGCTAAGCAGGCTTCTTATGGTTTGCCGAACAACAGTGTGATCACCCCGCATCCCGGCGAAGCGGCTCGTCTCTTAGGCCTGTCTAGTGCCCAAGTGCAGGCCGATCGCGCCGCCGCCGCGTTGGCACTAGTGGCGAAAACCGATGCCGTGGTGGTATTAAAGGGCGCCGGTTCCTTGGTGGCATTTTCAGATTCGGAGGGCCCACGGTTGTACTTGGTAGATGCTGGCAACCCGGGTATGGCCAGTGCTGGCATGGGCGATTTGTTGGCCGGCATCATCGGCGCCTTGTTGGCTCAAGGCTTATCGGCGCCCCAAGCCGCCATGCTTGGCGCACAGGTGCATGCCATGGCGGGTGACCAGATGGCTGAAGCGGATGGTCAGCGCGGTTTATTAGCGACTGATTTATTGCCGGCCGTGCGTTGGCTCCTGAACGGATTGTAAGAACATGGCGACAGTGGTGTTGTCTGCTTTTGGCGAAGCGGAAATGGTGACTCTGGGCGCGCTTATTGGCGCGCACTTGCCGCGTGGCGTGGTGTTTTTAGAGGGGCAGTTGGGTGCCGGCAAAACCACCTTAACCCGAGGTATCTTGCAGGCATTCGGTCATTCAGCTTCGGTTAAGAGTCCCACCTATACACTGGTGGAGCCATACAGCTTTGCCGAGCGTCGGGTTTACCATTTTGATTTGTATCGCCTAGGTGACCCGGAAGAACTCGAGTATATGGGCATTCGCGATTATTTTGATCAAGCGGCGCTGTGCATTGTCGAGTGGCCAAACAAAGGTGCCGGTGTTTTGCCTGAACCGGATTTGCGCGTTACAGTGGCGGTATTACAGGATGAAGAAAAAGGTATCGGGCGCAGTTTGGCACTTGAGGCAAAGAGCGCTCTGGGTCAGATAGCCGTTCAGGCCTTGGCCGCGAAAAATAATGCGTGACTGGGGCGCTAGCCGCACCGCACGCTTCATCAGCAATACAGGAGTAGGGGCCGCCATGATGCGACCGCTGGCAATTTTAGTGTTATGTATTGTTAGCTTGAGTGCACCTTGGGCCGTGGCCGCGACGATTGATAGCGCCCGGCTGTGGCGTGCGCCCGATCACACCCGCATTGTTTTCGATTTAAGCGGGCCGGTGGAGCACAGTATTTTCACCCTCTCCAATCCAGACCGTTTAGTGGTGGATATCAGTTCGGTAAAATTAAAATCCAGTTTGGCGGAATTGCCCTTGACCGATACGCCGATTCGCTCGGTGCGCACGGCGCCGCGCAACCAAGATGATTTGCGCATTGTTTTAGATTTGTCTGCTTCCGTGCGTCCGCGCAGCTTGGTGCTGAAAAAGTTTGGCGACAAAGCCGATCGCTTGGTGATCGACCTGTTCGATAGCGAAATTAAAATCGAAAAAACCATCGAGGCAAAAATCCCCACCGCGCAGCGCGATATCGTTATCGCCATCGATGCCGGTCACGGTGGTGAAGACCCAGGCGCACTCGGGCCAAGCCGGCTGCGGGAAAAAGATGTGGTATTGGCGATCAGCCGCGAGCTGCAAAAACTGGTGGATAAAGAGCCCGGTTATCGCGCGGTGATGACGCGCAAAGGCGATTACTACATTCCGCTAGAAAAACGCCGGGATCTGGCGCGCAACGAGCGCGCGGATTTATTTGTGTCGATTCACGCCGATGCCTTCACCAACAAAAATGCCCGCGGTGCCTCGGTGTTTGCGTTGTCGGAGCGCGGCGCCACCAGTGAAATGGCACGGTTTTTAGCGCAGCGCGAAAACGAAGCGGATTTGTTCGGCGGCGAGGGCACTATTCTCAATGGTCGCGATGAAATGCTCGCCTCGGTGTTGGTCGATCTCTCCATGACCTCCACCTTAAGCCACAGTTTAACCGTGGGAGAGCGGGTGGCGAACTCGATGAAAAAAGTTGCCCACATGCATAAAAATCACGTGGAACAGGCCGGCTTTTTGGTGTTGAAATCACCCGATGTGCCATCGATTTTGGTGGAGACGGGTTTCATTTCCAATCCGCAAGAGGCGAAAAACCTCGCTAACCCAAGCTACCGTGAAAAAATGGCGCGCGCGATTTTTAACGGTATCACCGATTATTTTTACGACGTAGCGCCGTCAGATACTTACATAGCCTGGCAAAAGCGCGGTGGCAAAGGCACGCCGGCGCGCGAGTATGTAATCGCCCGCGGCGATACCCTTTCCGCGATTGCCCGCCGGCACAATGTCTCGGTGGCCGATATTCGCAAAGCCAATAATATCAATGGCTCCTCCATCAAAATTGGTCAAACTTTACAGATACCCGCATCCTAATGTCTTCCGTTATAAAATTATTATCGCCCCGTCTCGCCAACCAAATTGCCGCCGGTGAGGTGGTTGAAAGGCCTGCATCGGTTATTAAAGAACTGCTGGAAAATAGCATTGACGCTGGCAGTTCGCGTTTAGAAATTGAGGCCGATGAAGGTGGCGTTAAGTTGATGCGCGTGCGCGACAATGGCGTCGGTATCGATAAAGACGACTTACCACTGGCGCTTAGCCGCCATGCCACCAGTAAAATTTATGAGTTAGACGACTTGGAAGCCGTTGCTACCTTGGGTTTTCGCGGCGAAGCCTTGGCGTCCATCAGTTCGGTATCGCGTTTGTTAATCAGTTCTAATCAAACTGAGCTGCCCTCGGCCGGCTGGAGCGCGCGCTCTGAAGGTCGGGACATGGAGACCGAACTGATGCCGGCGCCGCACCCGCGCGGCACCACGGTGGAAGTGCGCGACTTATTTTTTAATACCCCAGCGCGGCGGAAATTTTTGCGCACAGAAAAAACTGAATTCGGCCGTTTAGAGGATGTGGTCAAGCGCTTGGCCTTGTCTCACTTCGATGTGGCATTTAGTTTGACCCACAACAATCGCCCCGTGCACAGCTGGCGCGCGGCCAATACGCGCATCGAACAAGAGCGCCGCGTTGGCCAGATTTGCGGTTCCGCGTTTATGGAAAATGCACTCTATGTAGAGGTGGAGCGCGCCGGTTTAAAGTTGTGGGGCTGGGTAGCCTTGCCAGCTTTTTCGCGCTCGCAGGCAGACCTTCAGCATTTTTATGTCAATGGACGCGCCATTAAAGACAAGCTGGTGACCCATGCGGTGCGCCAAGCCTACCAAGATGTTTTATTCCACGGCCGGCATCCGGCCTATGTGTTGTATTTAGAGCTAGACCCGGCCACGGTGGATGTTAACGTGCACCCCACTAAGCACGAAGTGCGGTTTCGCGATTCCCGTTTAGTGCACGACTTTTTATTTCGCACCCTGCACCACGCCTTGGCCGATGTGCGGCCACAAGACCAGCTGGAAAAAAATGAAGCCATCGCAGTGCCTGCTGGCGGCCTAACCAGCGGCGAGTTCGGCCCGCAGTCGAGTTTAGGTTTGGCAGTGCCGCAGCGCGCCGAGTTTGCTGGCGTCGGGCCGTCGTCAAATCACGGCTATGGCCAGCTCTCGCAAACCCAGCCCAGTCAATACCAACCAAGCCACCCGCAGCCTGGTCAAGTTGCTCAACAGATGCAGCAGTACGGCGCGTTGCACCAGCCCGCACAAAGCCTGCACTCGCTCAGCGATAGCCCAGCAGAAATGCCGCCGCTCGGCTTTGCCGTGGCCCATTTAAAAGGCGTCTACATTCTGGCTGAAAATGCCCAGGGCTTGATTGTGGTGGATGCCCACGCTGCGCACGAGCGCATTACCTACGAGCGCATGAAAGCGGCGTTTGAGGGTGAGGGTTTGGTCGCCCAACCGTTGCTGGTGCCGGAGAGTATTCCCGTGAGCGAAAAAGAAGCCGATTTGGCCGAGCAGCACGCAGAGATCTTTTCCTCGCTCGGTTTTGGCTTAGAGCGAGCTGGGCCGGAAACCTTGCTGATTCGCCAAATACCGGTAATTCTCGGGCAGGCGAAAGTCGAACAGCTGGTGCGCGACGTGTTGTCGGATTTGAGCGAGCACGGCAGTAGCGATCGTATTCGCCATCACATTAACGAGCTGCTCGCGACCATGGCCTGTCATGGCTCGGTGCGCGCCAACCGCAAATTAACCATCCCCGAAATGAACGGTTTGCTGCGCGATATGGAGGCCACTGAGCGCAGTGGCCAGTGCAACCACGGCCGGCCCACGTGGTTTCTGCAGAGCATGGACGCGCTCGACAAGCTATTTTTGCGGGGTCAGTAATGACCCAGCCCAAGCAGGTCATCTTTTTAATGGGCCCGACTGCCTCGGGTAAAACCGATTTGGCGATCGCGCTGCGCCAATATTTACCCTTGGATTTGATCAGCGTTGACTCGGCGCTGGTTTATAAAGGCTTAGATATCGGCTCGGCCAAACCCTCGGCGCAAGAACAAGCGCAAGCACCCCATCAACTCATCGATATTTGCGACCCGGCCGAACCCTACAATGCCGGGCAATTTGTCAAAGATGCCGAGCGCGCCATTGGCGCGAGCCACGCACAGGGGCGAGTTCCCCTGTTGGTGGGAGGCACTATGCTGTATTTCAAAGCCCTGCTCGATGGTCTGGCGGATATGCCCAGCTCCGAGCCGGCGCTGCGCGCGCAGGTGGAGCAGGAAGCGGCCGAAAAAGGCTGGCCTGCGATGCACGCGGAGCTGGCTGCCATCGACCCTGCGACCGCAGCCGAATTGCACCCGAATCACTCGCAACGTATTTCCCGCGCACTCGAGGTGTACCGCAGTTGCGGCAAAACCATGAGCCAGCTGCGCGCCGAGCAACAGGCCAGCCAAGGCGCGCCTTTCGTCGAGCGTTTTAATGTGACTCAATTGGCCGTAGGCCCACACCAGCGCAGGGTGTTGCATGAGCGCATCGCATTGCGGTTTGAGAAAATGCTGGCGGCGGGATTTATCGACGAAGTGCGCGGTCTAATGACGCGCAAAGACCTCCATAAAGATTTACCGGCTATACGCGCCGTGGGCTACCGCCAAGTGTGGGAGCATCTTGAAGGGCAGTACGATTACCCCACGATGGTGGAAAAAGGTGTTGCTGCGAGCCGTCAATTAGCCAAGCGCCAGCTGACCTGGTTGCGAAACTGGCCAAATCTTAAATGGGTCTATACTGACGATTCGGCCGGAAAAGCCCTTTTTCATCAAGAAATTGTGAACGAGGCCTTGAACTGCCTAGGGGTTGCAACCATATAATGGGCAGTAGTGTGCCTTTTTGGGGCCACCAGTCAGTTATCTTGCTTGCTGTTGCGCCTGTCACAATTCTTGTGAACAGGGTATTCGCAACTTTTATTGTTGATTATTAAGGAGAATAAACATGTCAAAAGGGCATAGCTTACAAGACCCTTATTTGAATGTTTTGCGTAAAGAACGTATTCCCGTATCTATTTATTTAGTAAATGGAATTAAGTTGCAAGGCCAGGTTGAGTCTTTTGATCAGTTTGTTGTGTTGTTGAAAAACACCGTAAGTCAGATGGTATATAAGCATGCCATCTCCACCGTAGTGCCCTCGCGTGCAGTTCGCGTGCCGATGCTGAACCCAGCGGATGGCGAAGCGGAAGACGAAGTCGCTGAGGATTAAGTTTAGGCTGTTAAGCCTTAGGGGTAGTCTTGTTCTTTGAACGTCCCGATTCCGGTGAACTAGCGGTGCTAGTTCACCTGGATTTCAATCTCAAATTAGAAACCAACGATCCACGTGAATTCGAAGAGCTGGTGCTTTCCGCCGGCGGCGATCCCGTGGCCTTTCTCACCGGAAAACGCGCGTCGCCCGATGCTCGCACGTTCATGGGCAGCGGCAAATTGGAGGAGTTACAAGACCTTGTAACCTTGCATGAAGCCGAGTTGGTGATTTTTAACCACACCCTTTCGCCAAGCCAAGAGCGCAATCTCGAAGCCGTGCTGAAATGCCGTGTGCTCGATCGCACCGGTCTGATTCTGGATATTTTTGCCCAGCGTGCACGCACCCACGAAGGTAAGTTGCAGGTCGAGTTGGCGCAGTTGCGCCATATGTCGACACGCTTAATTCGCGGCTGGACTCACTTGGAGCGCCAGAAAGGCGGTATCGGCTTGCGCGGCCCGGGTGAAACCCAGCTGGAAACCGATAGACGCTTGTTGCGCGGTCGCATTGCCTTTATTGAGTCCCGTTTGGCCGCCGTGCGCCGGCAGCGCGATCAGGCGCGTCGCTCGCGCACTCGCGCCGATATTCCAACGGTATCCTTGGTGGGCTATACCAACGCCGGTAAATCGACCTTATTTAATCGAATTACCGATGCCGGTGTGTACGTGAAGGATCAGTTGTTCGCAACCCTTGACCCCACCATGCGCCGCATCGACTTGCGCGATGTGGGCACGGCGATTTTGGCCGATACCGTGGGCTTTGTGAGCCATCTACCGCACAAACTCGTAGAAGCGTTTAAGTCGACCTTGGAAGAGGCGGCTAACTCAACCTTATTGCTGCACGTGATCGATGCGCCCAGTGAAGAGCGCCAGCGCAATATCGATGAGGTTGAGGTGGTGCTAGAGGAAATTGACGCGCACGAGTTGCCACAGTTGCGGGTGTTTAACAAAATTGATTTGCTCGATCAGTTTGAGCCACGTATCGATCGCGACGATCAAGGCATGCCGCTGGCGGTGTGGCTTTCGGCGCAAACGGGCGCTGGTATTGACTTATTGTTGCAGGCCATGGCCGAGCGCTTGGGCGAGGAGATAGTGCATCAACGGGTAATCTTGCCGATTAAGTGGGCGAGGTTGCGCGCCAAACTGTACCAGCACAATGCGGTGCTCGCCGAAGCCAGTGCTGACGACGGCTCTTACGAGCTGGATGTGCGCATTGGCCGGGTTGATTTAATGCGCCTGCTTAGCGCGGAAAATATTGCCCTGGCCGACTCGCCTTGGCATAACTTAGGTCACCCGCAGTTAGAGGCTGGTTAACGCACATTTATGTAAGGTGTAGCCGACACAATCACACCGATGTTAAACCGGCGTTGAAGGCAAAACATTGGTACACTGCAGGCCTTGGCTAGCAGACAAATTTATTACTTCTGATGGAGACTAACATGGCTTGGAATGAGCCCGGCGGAAACAATCAAGACCCTTGGGGCGGTCGCAAAGGCGGCAAGAACGATGGCCCACCAGATATGGATGAAATGATTAAAAAGTTTCAGGAGCGTCTCGGTGGTATGTTTGGCGGCAATGGCGGATCGGGTGGCAGTAGCAGTTTTACTGCTGGCTTCTTTGGTTTGATTCTTGTTGCAGCAGGTATTCTGTACGGTATTGCCGGTTTCTACCAGGTAGACGAGCAAGAGAAATCGGTGGTGCTGCGTTTCGGCTTGTTCCATGAAGAAAAAGGTTCGGGTTTGCGCTGGAACCCACCGCTGGTTGATAGCGTCACCAAAGTGAACGTTACTAAGGTGCGTTTACACAGTTCAAAGTCGACCATGCTGACGGAAGATTTAAATATTGTTGACGTCAATCTCTCGGTTCAATTTTCCATTCTTAGCGCAAAAGATTTCGTGATTAATGTGAAGAACCCCGAGAACAGCTTGAAAGAAGCCACTGACTCAGCCTTGCGTCACGTTATTGGCAGCACGGTTATGCACGAAGTCTTGACCGAAGGGCGTACCAAAATTGCCGCCGATGTGATGACCCGCTTGCAAGAGTATTTGAACTCTTATGGCACCGGTATTCACGTGGAAACGGTCAACATGGAAGATGCGCTGCCGCCGAAAGAAGTGAAAGCGGCCTTTAACGATGTGAACAAAGCCCGTGAAGATGAAGAGCGCTACAAGAACGAAGCCCAAGCCTACTTAAACGGCATAGTGCCGGAAGCACGCGGTAAAGCGCAGCGCATCCTTGAGGAAGCCAATGCGTATAAAGCCCGCGTTGTGGCGGAATCTACCGGTGAGGCGTCGCGTTTCGAGCAGCTATTGGTGGAATACAAAAAAGCCCCAAAGGTAACCCGCGATCGTCTCTACCTAGATGCGATTGAGTCGGTCATGACCAGCAGTTCAAAAATCATGGTGGATGTTGAGGGCGGCAATAACATGCTGTACTTACCCTTGGATCAAATCACTAAGCAGCGCTCTGCGAGCATAGATCGCAGCGATATTTCGCCTGATGTGATTCGCGAAGTGAGCAACCAGGTAATGGAACAATTGCGTCGTGAAGCCGCCAGTACCCGCAGGGAGGTTCGCTAATGAACGGTAAATCAATGTTAGCGTTGGCTGTAGCTGCTTTAACGCTGTTAGTTGTATCAAATTCGGTTTATGTGGTTAAAGAAACCGAGCGCGCTGTGCTGCTCGAGTTCGGTAAAATGGTACAGGCCGATTTAAAGCCCGGCTTGCACTTTAAATGGCCTATGATCAACGAGGTGCGCAAATTTGATGGCCGCGTCTTGACCCTGGATACAGCGCCGCAAAATTTCATGACGGTGGAAAAGAAAGGCATGATTGTCGATTATTTCGCCAAGTGGAAAATCCAAGACGTGGATAAGTTTTACACTGCCACCGGCGGCGATGAAATGACGGCCGATCGATTGATGGCGCAGCGTATCAACGAAGGCCTGCGCAACCAGTTTGCTCGCCGTTCATTACTTGATGTGGTCAGTGGCGAGCGCGACGAGTTGATGGAAAAGTTAACCCAAAACTTAGATGACTTTAGCCGCAGTTCGCTCGGTATTCAGTTGATCGATGTGCGGGTCAAGCAGATTGAGTTGCCGCCTGAAGTGAGTGGTTCCGTATATAGCCGTATGACCTCCGAGCGCGAGCGCGAAGCGCGCGAACACCGGTCAAAAGGTAAAGAGCAGGCGGAATTTATTAGCGCCGATGCCGATCGCCAAAAGGTGGTAGTTGAGGCCGAGGCCTATCGCGATGCCGAGCGTATTCGCGGTGAGGGAGACGCCATAGCGGCGGCTACTTACGCGGCTGCCTATAACAAAGATCCTGAGTTTTACACCTTTGTGCGCAGCTTGAATGCCTACAAAAAAGCTTTCCAAAACAAAGACGACATTATGCTGGTGGACCCAGACAGTGAGTTCTTCCGCTACCTGAAGGATGCACAGGGCAAGAAGTAGTCTGATTAACCCCAGTAAATGTAGGTATTAACCACCTTTACCGGGGTTTTTTGTTCAACATTCACCCACAAAGGGTGGTAGAATGCGCCCCTTTCGGTGATCTGCCACACAAGCCAGATAAAATCACCGGGCCTTGCGCCCGGTTTTTTTGTGTTAAAAACGGCCAAAACTTGCCTTTTATGGCGTAAAACGGCGTTTGATTGGCGATATGTGGCGCAGACTCGTGTTAAAAGTCACGTGGTGAGTTATGTGGGAAGAGTTAGGTAAGGCCTTTTGTTTGATGCTCGTGATAGAAGGCATTATTCCATTCCTAAACCCAGGTCGCTGGCGCGGCTTGGTGGTAACCATGGCCACGGTGAACGATCGCCAACTACGCACGATGGGGTTTGCCAGCATGGTTATAGGTGCTGGGCTCTTGTACATCATTAAGTGATCCAGTTAAGACATCAAAAAGGCCCTGCATTACATGACCTATGCTGATCGATGGTTGCTGCCTGATGGCATTGCCGAAATACTGCCAGCGCAGGCGGAAGATATTGAGCAATTGCGCCGCGATATGCTCAACCTCTACCACCGTTGGGGCTATGACTTGGTCATACCGCCCGTACTCGAGTTTACCGATTCGCTATTGACCGGCCTGGGTCAAGATCTCGACTTGCTAACCTTTAAGGTGACCGACCAATTATCGGGTCGCTCCATGGGGCTGCGCGCAGATATCACGCCACAAACTGCGCGCATGGATGCCCATTCTTTTAAGCGCGAAGGCGTCAACCGCCTGTGCTATGCCGGTCACGTGGTTCACACCCGGCCGAAAAGCCCACTGGCTACGCGCACGCCGATTCAGGCTGGGGTCGAGCTCTTTGGCGAGGCGAGTTTGAGCGCCGATATTGAAGTGGTGTCACTGCTGCTAGAGTCGCTGCAAACCGCCGGTGTTAAGCAGCTCAACATCGATTTGGGCCACGTGGGTATCTACCGTGCCTTGGCCGCTGCAACGCAATTAGATGATCAGCAAGAAATGGCGCTGTTTACCTTGCTGCAGCAAAAAGCGGTGAGCGACATCGATGCGTGGGTGGCCGAACAAATTGCCCAGCCCAATATTGCCAAGTTGATCCGGGCACTGCCGGCGCTGTGCGGTGGTGTCGAGGTGCTGGAGCAGGCGCGCAAATTATTGTCTGAGTATGTGCCCGACGCGTTACAGGCGATCGATGAGCTGCAGCAGATAGCGGCGGTGATTGCCGAGCGCTACCCAGCCGCCAACTTGTATTTTGACATCAGTGAATTACGTGGCTACCACTACCATACCGGTCTCGTGTTTGCGGCTTTTGCGCCGGGCTATGGCCAGGCCATCGCCAATGGCGGCCGCTACGATCATATCGGCGAAGTATTTGGTCGCGCCCGCCCGGCCACCGGTTTTGCCGTCGATTTAGGCGCATTAAACACGCTCGGTTCAACGGTGGGCTTGTTAGAGCCAGGTATTTTGGCGCCAGAGGTGTCTGATACCTTGGGTTGGCAGGCCGTTCAACAGTTGCGCCAGCAGGGCGAGCGCGTGGTCTGTACGCTCAGTGAAAGCTCGCTAGTACGTGAAGAATTAAATTGTGACCGCGAGCTCGTGCTCGACAACGGTCAATACCTAGTTAAACCGATCAGCAAGTAAAAGGTTATTCGAGTCATGGGCAAAAACGTCGTTGTATTAGGCACTCAATGGGGTGACGAGGGAAAGGGCAAGATCGTCGATCTGCTGACCGATCAGGTTTCTATCGTCGCGCGTTTTCAAGGCGGCCACAATGCCGGTCACACGCTGGTTATCAACGGCAAGAAAACCGTCTTGCATTTGATCCCGTCGGGCATCTTGCGCGAGGGCGTCTCCTGCCTGATCGGCAATGGCGTGGTGCTATCGCCTGAAGCTTTAATGAAAGAAATGAAAGGTCTGGAAGATAGCGGCGTGCCGGTGCGCGAGCGCCTGCGTTTGTCGCCCGCCTGCCCGCTGATTCTGCCCTATCACGTGGCCCTAGATCAGGCCCGCGAAATAGCCAAAGGCGATGCCAAAATTGGCACCACTGGTCGCGGCATTGGCCCGGCTTACGAAGACAAGGTGGCGCGCCGAAGCCTGCGTTTAGGCGACTTGTTCGCGCCCGAGCGGTTTGAGACAAAGCTGCGCGAAGTAATGGAATTACACAACTTCACCCTGACCCAGTACTACAAGGTGCCCGCCGTCGATGTCGACGAGGTGTTGGCCTTGGCCAAGGAGTGGGCGGTACAGTTGAAGCCCATGGTGGCCGATGTTATTGATATTTTGCACAGTGCCCGCGAAAACGGCGAAGGCATTTTATTCGAAGGTGCTCAGGGCTCGCTGCTCGATATCGATCACGGCACCTACCCCTTCGTGACCTCGTCTAACACCACCGCCGGCGGCACCGCTACCGGCTCGGGTTTTGGCCCCTTGTATCTGGATTATGTGCTGGGTATCACCAAGGCTTACACCACACGCGTGGGTTCTGGCCCTTTCCCCACTGAGCTATCTTGTGATGTGGGCGAGTACTTAGGTGTTAAAGGTCACGAGTTTGGTGCCACCACTGGGCGCAAGCGTCGCACCGGCTGGTTTGATGCCGTTGCCGTGCGCCATGCCATTCGCATCAACTCTATGTCGGGTATGTGCTTGACCAAGTTGGATGTGTTGGATGGTTTGAAAGAAGTGAAAATTTGCGTTGGCTACAAAAATGCCGCCGGCGAGAAAATGGGTGTGCCCTGCGATGCCGAGGGTTGGGCGCTGGTAGTGCCAGAGTATGAAGTGATGCCGGGTTGGACTGAGTCCACCGTGGGTGCCACCACGCTCGAGCAGTTGCCGCAAAATGCGCGCAATTACATCGCGCGCCTTGAGGCCTTAACCGGCGCGCCTATCGATATCGTCTCCACGGGGCCTGATAGGGTTGAGACTATTGTACTGCGCCATCCGTTTGCTTAAGTGATTGATCGCTCAGAAAAAAGCCTGGTTCTGAACCAGGCTTTTTTTTTGCCTGAAATCTATTGCGCTACACTGGCGTTAAGCCAAGGAAAGGGTGTCATCGTGAAATTACATTGGGATTGTCGCGTTAATCATTGTTGGCCTTGGCATGGATTCGTTGCCATGGCGGTCGCCCTCACATTGAGCGCTGGCGTATGGGCACAGCCCACTTCGCTTCGCTTAGAGTGCAACGACATTTTTAGTGTTTGGAATAAGAGGGTGGTCGAGGCCTACGCGGCGTTAGGTGTTGAGGTTGAATGTGTCGATATGCCTTGGGCCCGGGGTGCCCAGAATCTAGCTTCAGGTCTGCTGGATGGTACAGCCATTCGCGCTAAGGAGTTTGGCGATCAGTTTCCTAATCTGGTGCGGGTCGAGCCGCCTGTCACTGTGTTTACTATCTTGCTTTATAAGCGCAAAGGAGAAGACATCGACCACAGAAACTGGCGCAGCCATTCGATAGTGTCTCTGCGCGGCTCGGTATTGTCAGATCAATTATTAGTTGGGTTAGATTCCCATAGGGCTGGGAGTGTCGAGGTGGGTTTAAAGCAGCTATCAGCAGGCCGAGTGGATCTTCTATTGGGCGATACATTAGCAGTGCCAAAAGCTATAGAGGAATTGGGGGTGACCAACGTGGAGCCCCTATATCCTCCGGTAGCCACCTACCCAATGCATCATTACTTGAACCGAGAGTACGGGGACTTGTTACTGCCAATTTCTCAGCAGTTGATGGAGCGACAAGCGCTAGAGTAAAGGTGTGGCGCAGACTCAGTTCCAAATTAGCATAGACCTCCAATGTGGCATGAGTTTCACCCAGGCATAAAAAAGCCGCCAACAGTGGCGGCTTTTTCGACTAAGGCTGAATTAGCCCTTAGCGCGACCTTTGAATTCGCCGGTGCGGGTATCGATTTCGATGGCTTCGCCAATTTCGATAAACGCGGCTACTTGTACTTCAAAGCCATTGTCTAATTTTGCCAGCTTCATGACCTTGCCAGAGGTGTCGCCACGGGCGGCTGGCTCTGTGTAGGCAACGGTGCGCACGATGGTGGTTGGCAGTTCGATCGAAATGGCCTTGCCGCCGTAGAAAACCGCTTCGCTGACTTCGGTCATACCGTCGACAATAAAGTTTACGGCATCGCCGAGGTTTTCCTTTTCTACTTCAACTTGGTTGTATTCCTCGTCCATAAAGACGTACAAAGGATCAGCGAAGTAGGAGTAAGTAACATCCTTGCGCTCAAGGAATATGGGTTCTAACTTGTCGTCAGCCTTGAATACGGGCTCTTGCGAAGCGCCAGTGATCAAGTTCTTCAGCTTCATCTTACAGACGGCTGAGTTGCGACCGGATTTGTTGAATTCCGTTTTTAGTATCACCCAAGCTTGGCCATCAAGGTTCATGACCTGGCCTGCGCGGAACTCTTGTGCAGTTTTCATAGCTTAATCACCGAATTTTATAGGCATATCGAAACGCGCAGTACTATACCTGATTGCTGCAAAAATGCACGATATTTGAGGCTAGGTCGCCGTTCGCCATCTGCTTAGCTTGCCAACGCCGGGCGTGTAGGGCGATAGCGGGTAGTTGCTCTAACAGCAGATGCCAGCTGTTTTTGCTGGTTAATTGCGGTTGATTCCAGGCCCGGGAGGCCGCCAGTATTGCGTGCTTTACCGCCTCTGGGGCATCGGCCAGATAGAGTTCGAGGAAGGCTTCCAACTTGAGGATGTGAACCTCCTCTTGCTGTGGGTAGATATGCCAAACAAAGGGCTTCGCCAGCATTTGGGTGCGCACGAAGGATTCCTCGCCGCGCACAAAATTGAGGTCGCAGATGGCAAGCAGTTGGTCGTATCGAGACTGATCCATGAAGGCTAAGCCGTTCAGCGTTAGTTGGCCCTTGCGCACTTGCTCGCCTGCCAATAGCTGTCGGCCCAGCCAATGCGCCACGCCCGCCGCCATTCGGCCCTCAGGCACAAATAAGGTCACTGGTTTATTGTGCTGGCTCAGTGCTTCGAGCAGCTCGGGTAGCGCCGTATTTTCGTAGGAAAATAAGCTCGCAAGCAAGTCGGTGCTGGCGCAATGTGTTATGCCAAGCTCGGCAACAATACGCACTTTGGTGTCGCTGTCATTGCTGGTTTGTGATAGTTGGATGAGTGCTTGATCCCAGAGCAATCCTCCGGTATCGGCTTCGAAGCCGGGAAAGAAAAAAGTTTTCCGCATGCCTCTAACCGGCGACTGATTTAGGTGATAGTCTTTTACCCACTCTTCGGCGCTTAGGTACTCTAAGTTTATCCATATGGGTTTGGCACGCACCATGGCCTGAAGGTAATTGGTTGGCAACTCGCAGCCAAATGCCTCGACGACAACCTGGCCAACGACGGTTTCTGCGAAGGGCTTTTGCCAGCGTTTAATCAGCACGCCGGCACAGGTTTGCGATGTAAGCCTATGGTCGACGCTTGGCCAAAGCGCGTGAAAACTGATTAAATCGTCTACCCATAAGGTGACTTGAATGTTGTGCTCATTGGTTAGTTGTCGCGCCAATCGCCAACACACACCTATGTCGCCAAAGTTGTCGATAACGCGGCAGAAGATGTGCCATTGCAGATTGCGATTCATGAATGCTCCATGTAAGGCCATGGATTATAACGAATCTCCGCGCCGGTGGAACGACCGTCTTGCTGATAGTGGATGGCGCAGTAGTATTTTTAACTTTTTCAATAAAAATCAAGGTTGAGTTCATGATTAGGCAATCCTCGCGATTGAAAATGTCTGTGGTGATTAAGCGCAGCGCTTGTTTGGCGGTGTTGTTTTTACAACTAGCCTGCACACCCAGTGGGGTGAATCAGGATAATCGAGATAGTCAGGCCAACCAAACAAGCCAAGCGAGTGAAAAACTTGTGACGGCGAGTCAGTTGGCGCATCACCGCTGGGTGTTAAAAACCATCGATGGTGAAGCGGTCTTGTCTAATCGGGTGGGTGCTTATGGTAAAGGTCTAGTGCCTGAGCTGGATTTTGGCGAAGCACAACATGTTGGCGGTTTTGCCGGTTGCAATCAATTTAGCGGTCAGTTTGTGTTAAACGAGCAGGGGCAATTTAGAGTTGAACAGCTCGCCACTACCATGATGATGTGCTCAGACGACGCCATGCTACTGGAGCAGCGCTATGCGCGTATGCTCAATGAGTGGAGTCACATCGCCATTAAAAATAACGAATTAACTCTGCAGCAGGGCGAGCAGGTGTGGTTATTTAATTTGTTTGACTGGGTGCAATAGCTCGGGTTAAAGCGCGATCAATAGGCCGGGCTAGCCATTGGTAGAGTATTAAGCCCAGAATAGCGCCGCTGCCGTTGGCTACTAAGTCGAGCAGATCGAAACCTCTGTGGGGTACAAAGTGCTGCCCCACTTCGATGGCGAGTGAATAGAGCCACAAAAATAGAAACCGTTGCCAGTGATGCAGAGCCGGCTTGCTCAAACCCATGGATATACCGGCGATGGTATAGCCGGAAAAGTGCAGCAGCAAATCATTGGTTTGAGCCAATATCTCACCGGGATTTGGTGTTAAGCCAAAGCCGGCAAACAGCACTAGCAGTAGATAGAACTGCCAGTGCTTTAGTCTTTGATACAGCGCCATCACGCTGTTTTCTCTGTTTGGTAAATGTGAACGTCTCTCTGCGGGAAGGGAATGCTGATACCTTCGGCATCGAAGCGCAGTTTCACGGATTTTGTGACATCCCAATATACGTCCCAGTAATTTTCCGTCTCCACCCAGGGGCGAACAATAAAATCTACCGATGACTCATTTAACGTGTGCAACTTTACCGTGTGCTCGGGTTCGGATAATACCTGCGGGTGGGCATCGAGTATGTCTTTTAGTATTTTTTCGGCTTTCTCTATGTTGTCGCTGTAACCAATGCCGAACACCATGTCGACCCGGCGATGTTTTTGCGCCGTGACGTTGCGAATCACATCACCCCAAATTTTGTTGTTGGGAATAACCAGGGTCTGGTTGTCGATGGTTAAAATAGTGGTCGACACTAAATTCATCCGCTGTACTCGGCCCTGCACGCCAGCGGCTTCAATTAAATCGTCCACATCGTAGGGTCGATAGATCAGAATCATCATGCCAGAGGCGAAATTTCCCAGCGTATCCTGCAGTGCAAAGCCGACGATGAAGCCCGCCACACCTAGCCCGGCTAGAATCGGCGCCAAGGAAAACCCGAGTTGACTGAGGCCAAGTAGAATACCGATGAGCATAATCATGCGCCGGCACAGGTTTACCACCATCGTCTCCATTAAGAAAGACACTGGCATGGTGGATTTTGCCAGGCTCTTGCGCAGTAATTTTGCAACGGTGCGAGATAAGTAGTGGAATAGCAGCAGAATCAGTAAAAAGACAATAAGCTTAAAAAATAAACCGGCGCCATTATCCAGCACGTAGTTGGTGATATTTTTCAGCCATGTTTGCGAGAGTCGCTTGAGTAAATTGACATCGAGGATATCGGCCGTGATGTCGCCGGTGCTGTTAATTAAAATCTCTTTGTAGCGGCCGCTTTCCAAGCCATTTTCTTGCAATAGGGCGACGGTGCTTTTTAGGCTCTCGGTGTTGATGTTTTGTTTGTCTTCTAAAGATTTGACCTTTTGTTGCGTGCCGGCATCGTCCGGCGAGGCCGTCAGGCTGTGTAAATTTGCCTCCAGTTCCTTTTGTGTTAAGGCAATTTGACCCGCCAAGACCTCGGCCCTCTGCTGCAAGGCGCGATGTAAATAGGCGGTTGATTCGGCGTTATCGAGCTTTAAGTCGGCTAAATTTTTAGCGTGCTGAGTCAGGGTTAAATAGGCGTGATCGATAAAAGTGTTGTGTTCTAGGTAACTTGCCATCCAAGTAATAGACAGCGCTTCGTGGGTTTCTTCTAGCTTGTCTAGGGCGACGAGCCGGCGGTTGATGGCCGTTTTAATCTGAGGCCCAAGCGCTAATAGCTGCGGTGCCAGCTTGGCTTTTAGCTCGGTAAGTTCAACACCGTCATTTTCCTCCGCCACAATGCGGTCGGTTAAGGTGTCAAATGCCGTTAACAGTTCCAGCTGCCGCCCGGTGATACGCAGCTGCAATGACGCCTGCCTTTCACCCGCTAGCGCTTTTGCCTCTGTCTGTAGTTGGGCGATTTCTCGGGAAAGATTCTGCGTGTTTTGATACAGCATCTCGACCGAAGTACTTTGTGCCCGCGCAGGTGAGTAGCCGAACAGCAATGCGGTGACGAGGAGGGCGTAGGTATAGATTTGTATATGGCGCATGCGTGGTTCCTTCCAGACAGCTAAAGAAGGCGTTATTCAAACATAATTTTGTATCAGTTACAGTGGGTTTGCGCCGTCGAGGTTGCGTCGAAACCAGCCTGAAATGGAGAACCGGTCGCGCGCTGCGGGCAATACTTCGTGTGGAAAGTCTTCACTCCAAAACAGCACTAGGTCGCCAGCCACTGGCCAGATTTGAGCTTCAATGGCTGTGTCTGCATCGTTGTAAATCACCAGTTCGCCGCCATCGTCGGCACACCATTGCGGGTTCAAGTAGCAAACGCTGGTTAGCACCCTGGCATTTGAGCCGCGCAGTGCATCGCGATGCTTGCGGTAGAAGGCGCCGACGGGGTAGTGGGCGAAATGCGCTTCATATTCGAATAAGCCGGCGAAGAAGGCTTGGTTAACCGCTAGGCGAATGGCCTCCATGCGCGCTAGGTACTGGGCTTGTACGGCGCTAGCGCCATTCAGCCAGACCGTTTTGTCGCGCCGAATTTTTTCGTTGGTTTGGCCTGCGCTGCCGATACCGGCGTCGGCCCATTCTTGTTGTCTTAACGCTTCGCGCTTGAGCTCGGCAGTTAGCGCCGGTTCGAGGAAGCCTTCAATATGCACCCAGCCCTTAGTGCTAAGGCGCTCGAGATAATCACTTGCGCCAGCATTGGCTGCCGGCAAGGTGAGTGATGGCTGCGCCATGGCAAGGGCTCAATAATAAGTGGGGGCGCGATTTTAGTGCCGATTTTTTCATCGGCACAAGCTTTATTTCTGCGCTCAGCGATTTTCTAGGCGATTGTAGTCCAGCAGGCCATAGCTGATAGGTTCCTGCTGGCGATAGAGTTTGTGTAACTCATCGCTAAGGGCCCAAAAATTTGGGTTGTTGCGCCTGACGCCAAAGGCGTCAACCAGAGCTTGGTAGTCCTGCGCCGACTGTAGGCGAGCTACGCGCTGATTGAAGCCAGGCAAAGCCTCGTTGCCAAGTTTAAACAGCGCGTTTGGATAGGTGGTTAAGATGCCATTCGCCACCGTTAAGGTGTCTTCGTCGACCAGTCGATTGCGGCCTTCGAGCAATAAGCTGGTGATATTTTGATGCGCCTTGTTGTGCAGCAGTGAGATGACTGCTGGCCTGAGCGGCGGCTCCTGTTCAATGATGAGCAGGCTGCTATCGGGTAGCCATTGTAAATGTTTACCGCGCTGGTTTTGCAGGCCGAGTAAGTGTCGCTGAGTGGTTGGCGACAGGTGCAGATTAGTGTCGATATCGTGGTTGAGATTGCGCACGCCATCGAGGTGAGACTTCAATTTTTGGTACAGTTCGGCCTTGGGGTTGTCGCTGCTAAAGGTGAGCTGGGTTTGCCACTGCTCGCTTAGGCCCGCGCCTTTAAAGTAGGTGGGTACTATGTCTTCGGCACCGCGATACCAGTACGCCAGCTCTTGGTGCGCGGTTTCTTTAGGCAGTAAACTCAGGAAAGTCTGCTCGCCTTCCATGCGTAAAAAATCCATGTAGGTGCGGGTCAACAGTTGATGCCCCACGTTGCCGTACACATCAAAACCGGCCACCAGCAAATAGTGAATGCGCTCGAGCAGTGGGTAGGTAATGACCCAAGCGGTTTTGGGGTCATTGCCAATCAGGCCTTGAGCGACAGTGGCGTTATCAAAATGTCTGAATACCGTCAGCGCTGCATTCGGATTATCGCCGTCGCCTTGCCAAACCATGTTGATGTCTGGGCCCTTGTAGCGCGCCAGTTTGGTTTTAATTAGCTGGTCTTGCGCCTTTAGGTAGGCTTGTTGTTTTTCCGAATAGGTGAGCCAACCGGCTAGAGCGCCGGCCGAGCTATCGCGCTCAGCTGGCAAATCCAAGTTGTCGCTGTTGTTGGCCAGGAAGTCAGCAAACTCGGCAATGTCTGGATAATCCGGGTCAACAAAAAATACCCAAAATTGATCGTTGATAACGTTCAATGCGGTTTGGCCACGGCACACCGGGCCCTTAATAAAACCCATAATGGTGTATTGGCTTTCTTCCAGCATGAAGCGGTAGCGAATTTTCGGTGGAATATGCTGAAACGTTTTAAACGGGTTGGCAGAGGTTGCCAAATCGTAACTGGGCAGCGACGGCACCGCGTAATCCGAGCCCAAAAACCATTCGCGCCACTTACTTAAGCGCGCCTTGTTGAGGGCATAGGGCATGTGGTTTTTTGCCACAATGGTCTCGGGGTAAAAAATCAGTCGGTAGTAAACCCTTTTTACCCCTGGGTCATCAAAAGGTCGGCGCGAGCTGATGCGCTCTACCGGTTGCCCGGGCGGGGTGGCTGAGCGCACTAGCCTAAAAAATTGACGCTCGGCGCCGTCGTCGAAATACAAATTGGCGAGGTAGAGATGCTCGAAAATATAGCGGCTGGCGAGTTGGTTTTTGTTGTCGTTGCCGTTTAAAAATGTTTCCCAGTCAGCAATTTGGGCACTGAGTTCAGGCGAAAAATGAGCGCTAAGATCAAAGCCGCGGGCGCCAGATGTGATCCAGTTGGTTAAGGTTTGATGTTCCTCCTGGCTTAAACCGGGCAAGCCATAGGGCATACCGGCTAAGGGAAAGTCAGCAGCGTAGGTGTCGAATTCTTCGATGCTCGGGCAGCTTTGGCTACGGTCGAGGGCGAAATCGAATTGGCTGTCGGGCAGCGGTCCATTGCTTGGCAGTGGGTGGCGTTGTTTCAGTTCGAGCATTTGCATCAGAACACTGGCCTGTTGATTGGCCGGCTCAGATTGCTCGCGCTCGTTGAGCACCGGGAAAAAGCCTTTCAAGCGCCATTGCTCGGTGCTGTCGGCGTCTTCGTACAGGCGCGTTAAATTTGCTGCTAACAATCGTGCACCGTCGTAGACGCGCTCTTTATTGGCGCCGCGCTCGAGCCCGGTCATGGATTCTAACTTAAGTTGGCAAGGCGCATCGTAGCAGCCGTGGCACACCACGCAGCGATTGTCGATGATGGGTTTTACTTCGCGCAGGTAATCGGGCACGTCGGTATTGCTCACCGCAAAAGACGCGGCGCTGGCTCGATTGATGGGCGAGCTAGGGCCAAAGCGCTTATCCCATTGTTGTGTGGCGAGAAAACTACAGCCCGTCACAATCAACAGCAACAGGGACACAATAAAAGATCTAGGCATGGAATCTCCGCGCTATTTGCGCTTGCCAACCACCCGCCAACCGGCGTTGATGAGTGGTCGTTCAGTGTTGAGGAGTTGATCGACTTGAAATTGCTTTTTGATATCCGAAGTGGTGTAGAAAGCGCTGGGGTCAATGCTATTCACCAGACGGCATAAATCGGGGATGCGTTTGCGGCTCTCCGAGATCAGCAAAATTTCGACATCTTTTTCATCGTCGAAGCGCGCCGCTAATTCAATTACTGAATAGTTGTGCTTGCGCAGTTCTTTGGCTAGGCAGATATCGGGGCTTTCCGTGACAATGCGCACCAGTTCGCGTCCCATGGCGAGCTTCGCTTCGATGGTGATGCCGACGTAATTACCGGCGGCAAAACCGGCGGCGTAGGCTACGGCTAAGTACCACTGGTCGAGATGGGTAATGACCTGGCTGGCGGCAGCAACCCATAACAACACTTCGAAAAAACCGACAAAAGCAGACAGCGCGCGATAGCCACGAAATACCATCAAGGTGCGTAGGGTGCCTAAACTCACATCTAATAAGCGCGCGCAAAAAATGGCGCAGCACAACAGCACTGGGTACTGATGCAGAAAGGCCAGTGCGTCGCTCATTAGTTAAACATTTCCATCAGTCGACGCCCGGGCTCTTCGTCGCGCATGAAGGCTTCGCCCACGAGGAAGGTATTAACATCGTGGCCGCGCATAATCTTGACGTCGTCGATATTGTGTATGCCCGACTCGCTGACCACAATGCGGCCGCTGTCGATGTGGGGCAACAGGCTAAAGGTAGTCTCGAGGCTAGTTTCGAAAGTGTGTAAATTGCGGTTGTTGATGCCTATTAATTTGTTAGGTAATTCGAGTGCAAGGTCGAGCTCGGCGCGATCGTGAACTTCGACTAACACGTCCATGCCCAGCTCGAGCGCGGTTTTATTGAGATCGTGTAGTTGGCTGCGGCTTAGCGCCGAGACGATAAGCAATATGCAGTCGGCACCGATAGCGCGGGCCTCGGCAATTTGGTAGTCGTCGATAATAAAGTCTTTACGAATGACCGGCAGGCTGGTGGCGGCGCGAGCCTGTTTTAGGTAGGTTTCATGGCCTTGGAAAAAGTCGGCATCGGTGAGTACAGACAGGCAGGCGGCACCGCCTTTTTCATAGCTCTTGGCAATTTCTGTGGGCTCGAAATTGGCTCGGATAACGCCTTTGGATGGCGACGCTTTTTTCACTTCGGCAATAACCGCGGCTTGCTGCTGTGCCAACTTGCGCTCGATAGCGGCAACAAAGCCGCGCACCGGTGACTGCGTCTTGGCCGTAGCCAACAGTTGTTGCACGCTGATTTTCGCGCTGCGCTCGGCGATTTCTTCTTGCTTGCGTGCCAATATTTTTTTGAGCACGTCAGGTGTGTCTGTCATGGGAAAGCCTAGTTGTATGTTTGAGTGCTACGCCGACTTTAAACAGTCGGTGAAGGCGGCGAGTTCCTGAATTTTTTCCTTGGCAAGGCCGGAGCCGATGGCGTCTTGGGCCATGGCTATACCTTGTGCCAGCGAGCTGGCAATACCGCTGACATAAATCGCGGCGCCAGCGTTGAGAGCGATAATGTCAGCGGCCTTGTGGGCGGCCTCATTGTCGCGTTTGCCTAATGCGTTTTTGATTAGGGCTAAGGATTGCTCGGCGTTATCGACGGATAAACCGGCCAAACTTTGACTGGCCAAACCAAAGTCTTCCGGTTTGATGGTGTATTCAGTAATGCTACCAGCTTTGAGCTCGGCCACGTGGGTTGGCGCGGCCAGAGAGATTTCATCAAGGCCGTCTTCGGCGTGCACCACAAGCACGTGCTCCGAGCCGAGGCGGGATAACACTTCGGCCATAGCGCGGCACAGGGCTTTGTTAAACACCCCAATCACCTGGCGCTTGACCATGGCGGGGTTAGTCATGGGGCCGAGCATATTAAAAATCGTGCGCAAGCCCATCTCGCGGCGCGGGCCAATGGCGTGTTTCATGGCGCTGTGGTGCGCGGGCGCAAACATAAAGCCCACACCTAAGGTATCGATGCATTTTTTAACTTGCTCTGGGCTCAGGTCTAAATGAACGCCGGCGGCTTCCAATACATCGGCGCTGCCGGTGGAGCTGGAAACGGAGCGGTTGCCGTGCTTGGCAACCCGGCCACCACTGGCCGCCACTACGAAGGCGGCAGCGGTGGAGACATTAAACAAATTGGCGCCGTCGCCACCGGTGCCGCAGGTGTCGACCAAATGGGTTTGATCGATATCCACCTTCGCCGCCAATTCGCGCATAACGCTGGCGGCACCGGTGATCTCGTCGATGGACTCGCTCTTCATGCGCAAGCCCATGAGCAGGGCGCCAATTTGTGCTGGGGTGGCGGCGCCGGTCATCACCGTGCGCATTAACGCGGTCATCTCAGCTTGGCTAAGGGACAGGCCTTGGGCGATATGATTGAGTGCTGCTTTAATATCCATTTAGGTCTTGCACCCCTTAAGATTTTAAAAAGTTATCGAACAGCTCGTGACCCTGTTCCGACAAAATAGATTCCGGGTGAAATTGTACGCCTTCCACGTTTAAGCTTTTATGGCGCACGCCCATGATTTCGTCCATGGAGCCATCGTCGTGCTGAGTCCAGGCGGTAATTTCCAGACAGTCGGGTAGGCTCGCCTTGTCGATCACCAGCGAGTGATAGCGGGTGCACACGAGCGGATTTTTTAAGCCCTTAAACACGCCCACGTTGTTGTGATAAATGGGCGAGGTTTTTCCGTGCATAACGGCGCGCGCGCGCACAATTTTACCGCCGAACACTTGGCCGATGGATTGGTGGCCCAGACAAACGCCGAGGATCGGCAGCTTGCCTGCGTAGGCTTCGATCGCCGCCATGGAAATGCCCGCTTCATTGGGCGTGCAGGGGCCGGGCGATACCACAATGCGCTCGGGCGCTAATTGGGCTATGTCGGCCACGCTAATTTCATCATTGCGCACCACTTTTACCTCGGCCTTAAGCTCGGCTAAGTACTGCACCACGTTGTAGGTAAAGGAGTCGTAATTATCAATCATGAGTAACATTGCGATGACCCCCTTATAGAACCATGTCGACGGCGCGGAACATGGCGCGTGCTTTGTTCATTGTTTCTTTCCACTCCAGTGCCGGCACCGAATCCGCCACCACGCCGGCACCGGCTTGAATATAGAGGGTGCCGTTTTTAATCACCGCGGTACGAATGGCAATGGCGGTATCCATGGCGCCGTTCCAAGCTAAATAGCCGATAGCGCCGCCGTAGATGCCGCGCTTTTCGCTTTCGAGTTCGTCGATAATTTCCATGGCGCGAATCTTCGGCGCGCCCGATAGGGTGCCGGCTGGTAATGCTGCGCGCAAGACATCCATCGCCGTCAGCCCGTCTTTTACCTGGCCGGTGACGTTGGAGGTGATGTGCATCACGTGGCTGTAGCGCTCTACCACCATTTTGTCGGTGAGCTTCACGGTGCCGGTGTTGGCGACGCGACCGACATCGTTGCGGCCTAAGTCGATGAGCATTAAATGCTCGGCAATTTCTTTTGGATCGTTCACAAGATCTTGCTCGAGTGCTAGATCTTCGGCTTCCGTATGGCCGCGGCGGCGGGTGCCGGCGATGGGCCGAACCGTGACTTCGCCATCTTCGAAACGGGCCAAAATTTCCGGGCTTGAGCCAACCACTTGGTGATCGCCCAAGTCTAAAAAGTACATGTAGGGCGAGGGGTTCAAGCAGCGCAGGGCGCGGTAAAGGTTTAACGGCTCGGCGCTAAAGGGAATGGATAAACGCTGCGATACCACTACTTGCATGGTGTCGCCGGCCAATACGTAATCTTTGATTTTCGCCACGGCTTGGTTGAAGTTCTGCTCGCCAAAGCTGGAGGTGAAATCCGCTTCCCGCGCCGCTTCACCTTTTAACCGCATGGCGGCGGTTTTGGGCGCTGGCTCGGCCAGTCGCGCTTCCAGTTGATCTAGGCGCGCCTGTGCCTTCTGGTAGGCCAGCGGCTCGGCGCTGTCGGCGTGGACGATTAAAATGAGTTTACCGGCTAAGTTGTCGAACACTAACAGCTCGTCCGACACCATCAATAGAATATCCGGCGTGCCGATCACATCTTTCGGTTGGCTGGCTTTTAATTTCGGCTCCACATAGCGCACACAGTCGTAGCCGAAATAGCCCACAAGGCCGCCGTTAAAACGCGGCAGGCCGTCTAGCTCGGGCGCTTTGAAGCGGGCTTTGTAGTCGTCGACGAAGGCAAGCGGGTCGGCGGATTGGTGCTGCTCTACGATCTCGCCGTCAATTTCGATGGCAATGTCGTCGCCGGTGACGCGCAGTACTTGCCGTGCGGGCAGGCCGATGATCGAGTAACGGCCCCATTTCTCACCGCCCTGTACCGATTCCAGCAAATAGGAATAGGGGCCTTTGGCGAATTTTAAATAGGACGATAGGGGTGTGTCTAAGTCGGCTAGCAACTCGCGCGTTAAAGGAATGCGGTTGAAGCCTTGCAGGCAAAGTTGGTCAAACTGATCCGGTGTCATGGGGAACCCTTGGTTTTATGTGGCGACAGGCATGGCAGAGCCATGGGCTAACTGGTGTTAAATCAGCTACGCCATCGCAAGCAGGCGGCTTGCTGCAGAATTGGGGCCATGAAGGTATCCAATTGCACACTGTGCTCCAAACGGGTCGTTCCTAGAGGTGCGCTAGTGTACTGAAAAGAGCCAGTCTTGCCTACCTTGGCCCTTGGATCTGTGCCAATCAGCGGCTTTTTTGTTGCTGCTGTTGCATCTTTCCGCCCAGTGAGTACCAACGCTGGGTGGTTTGGCCGATAATGCCCCGCTTGGCTGGCCGATCAGCTACCGTTGTATGACTTCTATATTCAGGAACCTTGTTTGATGTCGCTATCCACAAAAATTATTTTAGGCTTGTTGTTGGGCTTGGCTGCGGGTGTGGGCTTCGGCGAGCGCATGACGGCGCTGAATATTGTCGGCGATATCTTTTTAGGGTTGCTGCAGATGACCGTGCTGCCCTACATCATGGTGTCGCTGGTGGCGGCGGTTGGTGCCTTGAATAGGGGGCAAGCCAAGGCCCTGGCTAAATATGGCGCCTTAGTCTTGGCTATTTTGTGGGGCTTTACCTTGGTGCTGATTGCCTTGGCAACTTTGTCCTTTCCCGATTGGACCTCGGCCTCTTATTTCAGCCCATCGATGTTAGAGCCGGCGCAGCGCTTTGATTTTTTAGCTAATTTTCTGCCTGCCAATATTTTTTCTGCGCTGGGCGCCGGTGCCGTGCCCGCGGTGGTGGTGTTCTCGCTGTTTTTGGGGGTGGCAGTATTGCGGCTCGGCCAAAATAACGACTTTTTAAAGCTGATTGATTCCTTGCAATCTGCCATCGGTGAAATGGCGGCGCTGGTAATGAAGACGGCGCCGGTTGGTGTGTTCGCCATTGCCGCCAGCGCTGCCGGTACCTTGGAGCTGGAGGATTTAAAGGGCCTGTATGTGTATTTGGTGACGCTGACCTTGCTCTGCCTCGTGCTGACCTTTTGGCTCTTTCCCATGCTGGTGAAAACCTTGACCAAGTGGCGCTACAGCGAGGTGTTGAATATCAGCAAAGACGCCTTGATTACCGCCTTCGCCACGGGCAATTTATTTATCGTGCTACCGATCATCGCCGAGAACACCCGCAAGTTATTTTTGCGCTCCTACGAGCACGCCTCGCCCCAAGCCAACTTGGTGGAAGTGGTGGTGCCGGCGGCTTTTTCATTGCCGGTTGCCGGCAAGTTGATGGCACTGTTATTTGTGTTATTCGCCGGTTGGTTTGGCGGCGAGCCAGTGGCCATTGCCGATTATCCCCAGTTGTTATTAAGCGGTTTGGTGAACCTGTTCGGCTCCAGTTTTAATGCCGTGCCAAGCTTATTGCACAGCTACAAAATTCCGGCCGAATTCTTTGAATTATTTTTGGTGTCGGAAAATATTATCTCCAATCGTTTAGGTGCCATGACCTCGGTGATGTTTGTGGTGGTGCTTGCGATTTTGGTGGCCAGCGGCGCCGATCATAAATGGCGCTGGAGTGTTAAGGCGCTGTTGCGTTTTGTGGTTGCCACACTGCTGTTGGTGGTGGTTATGTCGCTGACTTTGCGCAGCCTTTACAAAATGGTTGGCCACGATTACACCGCCTACTCTGAGTTCATCAGTCGCGATTTACTTTTAACCAAGGCGCCGAGTAAAAATACGTTGCAAGTACCCGCCGTGTTGCCGCAGGAGCCCGCCGGCAATACCCTTGCCCGCATTCAAGCGCGCAAGCTCTTGCGCGTGGGTTATTTTAGAGATTGGTTGCCCTATGCGTTCCACAATCAGCAGGGCGATTTGGTCGGTTTGGATGTGGAAATATGGCATCAGTTGGCGCGCGATTTGGGTGTTGCGGTAGAGTTTGTGCGGGTCTACCGAAAAGATGCAAAACGCCTATTGGATGCGCGCTACTTAGACATGACCGCCGGTGTTGCCATGACGCCCAGTGCCATCGCAAACTTTACCTTAGCGGCGCCACACTACCAGGAAAGCCTCGCGCTGTTGGTGCGTAAATCTCGCCGCACAGAATTGCGCGAGTGGCAGGAAATCGGCAGCAGTAATCGCCTGAGATTGGGTGTGCCAAACACCTATTACCTTGCCGGCTCTTTACATCAAGCCCTGCCCAATTGGCGCGTGGCGGAAATTAGTTCACCGCGCGAATTTTTGCGCGGCGATAAAGTGGATTTGGACGCGGTGATCTTTGGTGCGGCCGGCGCCTCCGCTTGGACTTTACTCTACCCAGAATTTGCCGTGGTGGTGCCGCAGCCGGCACTGCCTGCAGTGCCCATGGCCATGCCGCTGAGCAGTAATGATTTGGAGTTCGTACTGTATATGTCGCAGTGGTTTCAAGTGCGTCGCGCCGACGGCACACTGACAAAACTCACCGATTATTGGATTCGCGGCAAGCGCAAAGATACCGATAGTCATCGCTGGAACCTATGGGATGACGTGATTCGAGCGCCTGCCAGCTCAGGTGATGAGCTGGCGCCTTAAGCCTAGCCGCGGCGACGGAAGTTTAGCGGGGCTTGGCTCGGAAAAGTGCGATGCGGCAACAAAGTGCTAAGCGAAAAAAGCGGCTTAAAACCAGTGTCAGAAAACCTTTGCGGTAAAAATCGCCGAGTTAATTTACTGCACCAGGGCGCTGAGAGAATCGATCACCAAGGTCGGGTTTAAGCTGGCCACTGGTGCGCCATTATCGTAGCCAAAGTTGACCGCGACCACGGCGATACCGGCATTTTTTGCGGCGTTAATATCGGCACTCGAGTCGCCCACCATCACGCATAAAGCTTTGTCGCACCCGGCATCTGCTATGGCCTCGAGCAGCATATCGGGCGCCGGCTTTTTCTCGGCCACGCACTCGCCACCCAACACCAAGCGAAAATAACGGGCAATGCCCAAATGCTGCAAAATCGGTTGGGCAAATTGCACCGGTTTATTGGTTACTAAGGCCATGTCGATATCGGCGTCACTCAGGGCTCGCAGGAGCTCCATGGCGCCCGGGTAGAGCCGGGTTTGGCGCGTGCAGCAGAGGGTGTAAGCGGCGCGCCATAGGGTCATAGCGACTTCTTGTTGGCCAGCTTCTATACCAGCATCTTGCAGCGCCCGCGCCACCAAGGTGGCCGCGCCATTGCCCACCCAGCTGCGCACCTTGGCCTCGCCTGCGGGCTCGGCGCCGAGCGAGGTCAGCATGGTGTCGGTGGCAGTGGCGATGTCGGGTACCGAATCGATTAAGGTGCCATCCAAATCAAACAGTACCAACTTAGGCAGTTGGCCCTGGCAAAGATCGCGCAATGTTTTCATAAGTGAGTTATTACGCCTTGGCCAGTTCCGCGCGCATAGCGGCGATGGCGCTTTCATAACTCGAGGCGCCAAAAATGGCCGAACCAGCCACGAAGGTATCGGCACCGGCGCGGGCAATGTCGGCGATATTGCTTGGCGTTACGCCACCGTCAATTTCCAAGCGAATTTTTTGTCCGCTTTTGGCGCTTTGCGCGTCGAGTAGGGCGCGCGCCTCGCGCAATTTATCCAGGGTCTGCGGAATGAATTTTTGACCGCCGAAACCTGGGTTCACCGACATCAGTAGCAACATATCGAGTTTGTGCAACACCGGTTTTACGATATCTACCGGCGTCGCGGGGTTTAACACTAAACCGGCCTTACAGCCCTTGTCGATGATCAGCTGTAGCGACCTATCCACGTGCTTCGAGGCTTCTGGGTGAAAGGTAATGTAGCTGGCGCCGGCATCGGCGAATTGCACGATCAAGTCGTCCACTGGCTCAACCATTAAGTGCACATCGATGGGCGCGGTAATGCCGTATTTACGCAGCGCTTTGCACACCATGGGGCCAAAGGTGAGGTTGGGCACATAGTGGTTATCCATCACGTCGAAATGCACGATATCCGAGCCTGCGGCTAGCACCTTGTCAACATCTTCTCCTAAACGGGCTAAGTCGGCCGATAAAATGGACGGGGCTATGAGATAGTCGGTCATGATCAATCCAAGGCAAGAAATGTGGCGCCATTGTACGCAACTGCCGGTGCAAGCCCAAGTGGCAACGGCAACTTCAGCAGCGACTAAACTTGTTGTTATTCTTTATCGGGAGATGCCAGTGCGATACGGGCTTTTAGTGGTGATAATGGCTGTTTACCTGCTCGGTGCTTGGGCTCAGGCGCAGGTGCAAGTGCCCACAACCGCGCCAGAAACGGCTGCGGCGCCGGCACAGGAAGCAGAGCCGGTAGCGGACGGAGCAGCTGAAACTGAAGCGGAAAAAGAGGTAGCGTCGGAACCACCTATCTATAAAAGCCGGGCGATACGAGACATGAGCCTCGTTGCGCAAGCGACGCCCAGCGATCAGGTGCTCTGGTGGCCCGAAGGTGAAAACCAAGTCTTGGCACTTTTTAACCTCGCGATCAGTGCCGAGCCAGTGGGCGCGGTGTTGTTTGTTCAAGATCAGGATTTACATGCCATACGCCCACAGCGACTGCAGCGCTTGCGCTTGGCCTTACCGGAATTTGGTTGGACCACGCTCATGGTAACCCTGCCGCCTCCGGATGCCTTGCCGGTACCGGAGCGCGAGCTGCCGGCGTCACCCGAGCCTGCCGCCGATGCAACAGCGTCGGCCGAGTCGGCGGCAACGCCAAGGCCGGAAACCGAGGAGGTATTTGATGACACCAGCGGCACAGTGGCCTCTGTGGACCAGCTCAACACCCCAGAACCGGAGGCGCCCACGCCCAAAGCACCGGCCAAACCCGCCAGCGACATCGTCGATGCCCGCTTAGCCCAGGCCATCCGGCATTTACACGATAACGGCCAATTCAATTTGGTGTTGATCGCCGAGGGCGCCGGCGCTGTGCGGGCAGCTAGGCTGGTGGCGCAAATGGGCTTTGATGGTTTTAGAGCGGTTGTGCTGCTCGATGCGCGCAATCAGTTGCAGGGTGAGGCGGGTGACTTAGTTGGGGTGATTGCCAAACTATCGGTGCCGATGTTGGATTTGTATGAAGACAGGCATATCGCCGACCCAAGCGATGTATCCGCGCGGGCCGTTGCCGCTAAACGCGCGGGCCATGAGCATTACGTGTCGTTACAAATGCCGGTTTATGAGCCCAGCCAAGACCGCGTCATAAAACGGGTGCGCGGTTTCTTAGATGCGCATGCCAAGGGCGTGAAGGTGGACAATGCGCAGGTGATCGATGCGCCCTAGTTGCAGCTCCTCCGGTGGAGGAGCCTAGGTGCTTTAATGCCGTGGGTTTTATTGTAACGTTTTTACTTCGGGGGGCATTTCGCCGTTAGTGGCGTCTGGGCCCGGAGCGGCCAGTTCATTTTTCCACGTCACATCAGGCAGCTCTTGTAGGGCGTGTCCCGCCAATGCGCTGCTCACTTGTGGCAGCGCCTTTCTGTTCGACCAAATTAACCGGCCGCCCGCTGTTTCTACCAGCGCTATGTCGAGCGTAGCTCCTTCTGTGTTCTGTACAGGAATAACCGCACCCATGGTTAACACGCCCACTAACACACTGGTGCCCACATCTTTGGCAATCATACCGGCCGATTTCTTTGCGCCTTGAAAGTGCATTAACAGCATTGAGTCGGCGCCAGTTTTTTCAGCAATAGCGTTGGCGACTGGGCCCATGCTGGTTTGGAACGAACTTTTTTTCTCCTCGCTAACAAAGCCTGTGACGTAGAGCTCTTGTTTAGCCGCGTTCCAGGCTTCGGTGCACTGGGTGACTGCGTAGGCGAATTCTTCATCGGCAAGCATTTCGCCAGCTATGTCGAAATCGATAACGGTCAGACCTTCGGATTTTAGCTTTCCTTTCGCTTGCGCGGTAATTTCGGCGGCGATTAACAGTTGATCTTCCGTGAGTTCTTCATTGTCGCCATCGAAGGCCACGAGTTCGATATCCACATCCGGTGGAATTATAACAACGGTGCTCACTTCCTTGGCGATATCGGCATAGTCTTGATGCTGTCTAACGCTGGTGTTAGATACACAGGCGGATATTAAAAGGCAGAGCAGACTAATCAACCCAATTTTTTTCATGTTATTTCTCATTATTCGTGGTGTGTAGTTGTTTAACTTTCATTTCGATAAAGCGCCGGTCTGGTATTTTTTCGAAGCTTAGGTACCTATCAAGATAGTCAATGGCCTCAGACGTCTTACCTTGATAGCTAAGCAGTAAGCCAGTGCCGCGAACTGCGTTGGCATTGTCAGCAGATAACTGGAGGGCGAGTTGGTAATGGGTGTTGGCTTGCTGTTCGAAGATGACTAGGTTGTCGTCGATGTACTGTTTGGCGATCTCGGTTTTTTCATCGTACAACCATGCCCGCTCTTGTGCGGCGGTGAGTTGGTTTTCAAGCCGCAGTCGGTAGCTGTCGCCAATATAGGCGTGGATAAGCGCATTTTCACCTTGATGCAAAATAGCGGCTTCTGCGGTTTCTTGGGCTAACTGATATTGACGTAATCGCAAACGCATTTTCAGCGTCGCCTCGGTCAATTCTGCTTTGAATTTTTGAAATGTCTCTGAGTCAACCGTGTTGCTATGGCTTGGCAGACCATGGGTTTCGATATAGGTGGTGGCGCTTTTTTTACGGGTCAATGCATCCGGATGGCTGGCCCAGATGGAGGTGCTGTCTTTGTTGTGTTTGACCTCTTTAAGTTGGTCGAAGGTGTCCACTACCTTGCTTAAGTCATAGTCTGTTGTGCTTAAAAACACGAGTGCCCGCTCATCGGCTTCGGTTTCTAAATCTCTGCTGTAGCTGGCAATATTCGAAACAGCGGCAAGATAAGAAAGGCCTGTTCCGGCCAGGAAAAAATCGGCAATATGCGCACCGACGATATCATTGCGGCGGCTGACTTTGGATTTAAATGCGTGTCGATTGATAATGTGAGCCGCCTCGTGCGCCATGACAAAAGCGAGTTGCGACTCATTATCTAGACGGTTTAAAAGCCCAATGTTTAAGTAGATGTTGCCGTTGGGTAGGGCGAAGGCGTTGACCGATGGGTCGCGCATCACGAAAAAGCGAAGCTCGAATTTTTCTTTGATGATTTGCGGTTGGATATCCGTGGATACTTTATTGATATAGCGAGTGAGTGCCGAGTCTCGGTAGATGAGCCCTTTGCGCACGAACTCGTCGTGCAAGCGCTCGGATTCATCAAACAGTTCGCGCTCTTCAGGGTCTGCGAAGTAGGTGGTTTGCTGATCGGAAATGGGGTTAATTGATTTTGTTGAACTGGTGGTGCAAGCGCCTACTAAGGTGGTGGCGGCCAGTATAGCTACGAGCAATCTATCCTTGATCATTGTTTATCCAATAGATGTATCAGCGGTTTTTATTGTAATTGCGCCAGATGTTCTTTCAAAAAGGTTAGGTATGTCAATGGCTTTGTAAGGCTTCTAAACGCGCCGGCGTGCCCACGTCGGACCAGAAATCGTCACACAGGTAACCGTAAACCTTGCCGCTTTCGAGCCAAAAATAAATCGCTTCTCGCAGCGGGAAACGCTGGCGCTTGAGCGGGAATTGGTCGATGAAGGTGGGTTTGGCGACACCTAGGCCTGAGTAGGTATAGGTGTGCTGTTGGGCTAAGCACAGTGTGGCTTTTTGCAGCGAAAAGTCACCCTTGGGGTTGTGGGCTGGGTTGGCGACTAAAGCGAGGTTTGCTTGTGCGTCACTGTTGGCTAGGTCAGTGATTCGCTGGGCTAAATTGGCGTAGTCAAAGTGACAGAATATGTCGGCAGAAATCATCGCGAAGCATTGGTTTTGAAACCATGGCAGGCACAAGTTTAACGCGCCGCCTGTCTCCAATGGCTCTGGCCCTTCGTCGGAGTATTCAATGGCTACACCGTAGCGACTGCCGTTGCCGCAGTGGCTTTTAATCATCTCGCCTTTGTAGGCTAGGTTGATGATTACTTGGTTGAAACCAGCCTGGGCGAGCTTTTCCAGGTGAAAGTCGATGAGGGGTTTGCCATTGATGGTGAGCAGCGGCTTGGGCGTGTGATCGGTGAGCGGTCGCATGCGCTCACCTTTTCCCGCGGCAAAAATGATGGCTTTCATAGGTTTAACTTATTGGTCGCCGGCTTTGCGGTAATCTTGGTACCAGGTTTGTGACTTGGCCAGCGGTATCAGATGGGTGCGGAACCAATCGGCAAAGGGCAAAAATTCTGGGTAGGCTTCGGCAATTTCGAGGCTGTAGCGAATCACCAGTGGTAGATCTTTTAGGTAGCCGTCTTTGCCGTCGCGCAAATGTAAACGCGCAAAAATGCCGAGCACTTTAATGTGTCTTTGCAGGCCCATTAAATCGAACCAGCGCAAAAACGTCTTCTGGGTGATTGGGCGCATTAAGCCCACTTCCACTGCCATGTTGCCGTAGGCGAGAGCCCAGCGCTCGACTTGTTCCACGGGCCAGCGCAGGTAGCAATCCCGCAGCAGGGAAACGAGGTCGTAGGTTATGGGGCCTATCACGCCGTCTTGAAAATCGACGATGCCGGGGGCGAGGCCATCGCGAATCATTAAATTGCGCGAGTGGTAATCCCGGTGCACCAACACTTGCGGCTGCTCTAGGGCGTTTTTTTCAAGTGCCGAAAAAGTTTGATTTAGCATGGTTAAATCGGCATCGGTTAGTTTGTAGCCGAGTAACTTGGGCGCGAACCAATCGATAAAAAGCTGCATTTCTTGGCGCAACAGGCTTTGGTCGTAATGGGGCAGGTCGAGCTTTTTGGTAGGCGTTTGCTGCAGGCGTAACAGGTCGGTAATCACTTCGCCGTAGAGGATATTGGCGTTTTCGCTGTTTATCCGCATCAGCAGAGTCTCTGCGCCCAGGTCTTCGATTAAAAGATAGCCCTTGTCGAAATCGGCGGCGTACACTTCCGGCGCATGCACGCCTTGTTGCCTGAGCAGGTGCGAAAGGTAGCCGAACACCTCATTTTTTTCCGTGGTGGGCGGGGCATCTACGGCGAGCAATGGCGCTTGGGTGTTGAGGCGATAATAGCTGCGAAAACCTGCGTCGCCAGTGAGCGCGGTCATAATCAGGGGCCCAGACGGTAGCCAGCCCTTGTCGGAGAGTGTGGCTTGTACCCATTGGTGCAATTCTGTTTGTGCGCTCACAAGCTATCCCTTAGCTAAAAAACCACCATGATTCCAGATTAAGCGTCGCGGCGAAAGTCTTGACGCGCAACAACCTTTGCGCCTTCTGGCGTTTTCTTTCCACAGGCGGGCTCGTTTGCAGTAGAATCTCGGCCCTAGCGAAGAGCCTTTAGGGCTTGTACCCGACGTATTTAATAGAGATAGCATGCCCTTTAAGCCCTCCCACAAAAAAAGTGTCCTTTGGCTCGCCATCACCACCGCGCATCTTGGCTTGGTTGGCCTCGCGACCTTGCCGTTACAGGCCGTGGCCGAGCAGCAACCCTATGAAGCCGATCCCAAGGGCGATATGTTTGGCGCCAGTGCGAAAGCTTATAGCCGCGGCCGCGAGACGCTAGACTGGGTACCACGGGAGGCATTAACGGCCGAGCAGTTAGGGCGCTGTAAACAGGCCTGCGATGGCGCCTATATCGAGCCCAAGCGCACCGACGCCGAGGCCAAGATGAGTCCAGATGAGGCGCCGGTGCGGGCGTCGGCAGCTGAGAGCCGTTGGGTGCAAGAGTCGCAGGCTGAGCTTTCCGGTGATGTTGAGGTGATTCAGGGCTATCGACGCCTAACCGCCGATAGGGCCCTGTTTGATCAAGCCAACGGCACCGCCACCATCGAGGGGCACGTTGTGCTGCGCCAGCCCGGTGCGGTGATGTTCGCCGACAAGCTCAGCGTCGATGAGGGCAAGGGTCAAACCCGCATGGAGGACACCCAGTTTGTGTTGCACGACGCCCATATGCGCGGTCATGCGGCGAGCTTGACCCAGCAGAGTGGCGCCAGTGTCGGCGCTGATACCTATACCCTCGAGGATGGCAGCTTTACCATGTGCGCGCCCGAGGACAATACGTGGCTGATGCGCGGCGCAGAAATTAGCATCGATAATGCCACCGGCCAAGGCACGGCTAAGCACATGCGCTTAGAGTTGTCTGATGTCCCGGTGTTTTACGCGCCTTACTTTCGTTTTCCGGCCAGCGATAAACGCATGACCGGGCTGCTTTTCCCCACCCTCGCCCACAGCGATCGCAACGGTTTCGAATACGCCCAGCCCATCTATTTTAACTTGGCGCCAGATTACGACCTAACCTTGGCGCCGCGCTGGCTCGAGCATCGCGGCCTGAGCATGGAGGGCGAGGCGCGGCATCTCTCGCGCTATTTCAGCACCACCTTGTCGGGGGCTTATCTCGGCGATGACAAGGGCGGCAGTAACCAAAGCCTTCAGGACAAAGCCGACGCCGGCGAAATCGATCAAAGCGACGTCACACCCTACAAGGGTGAAGATCGCTGGCTCTATGGCATCAAGCAAACCGGCGGTGCAGGTCAACCTTGGAACACCCAGATAAACTATTCCGAAGTCAGCGATATCGACTATCTGCGCGAGTTTGATAGCGGATCTATCGAAACCAGTTCGCGCACGCATTTATTGCAAAGTGTGAGTGCAGGCTATGGCTTTGCGCATTGGCAATTGGGTGTAAAGGCCGAGGCCTACCAAAATATCAGCGCCACCGGCACCGAGCCCTATCGGCAGATGCCCCGCGTTGATCTCGATGGCGACTATGCGTTTGCTGGCGGCTGGTCGCTCAGTCTATTGAACCAGTACACAGTGTTTGATCACAGCGATGACTATTGGGATGAAACCGACGCGGTACCCACGGATAAGCGCATCGTCGGCGACCGTTTGCGCGCCGACTATCGTTTAGCGTGGGATAATCAATGGCTGTGGGGCTTCCTCACGCCGGCGGTGATGGCCAAGCACCTTCAGTACGACCTCGACCCCGAGCGCCTGAGCGATGGCGCGAATAGGGCGCCAAGCCTGACCGGCGCCCAACTGAGCTTAGACGGCGGCTTGTTTTTCGAGCGTGAAGATTCGCTGTTGGGCGACGCTTATGTGCAAACCTTCGAGCCGCGCTTGTTTTATTTCAATAGCCCCGAACTCGATCATAGCGATCTCTACAACATCACCGACACCGGCAGAGATGTGCAGTTTGACACCACCGAAACCACCTTCAGTTACGATCAGTTATTTCGCACCTCGCGCTTCAACGGCGGCGATCGAATCGACGATGCCGACCAGCTTTCGGTAGGATTGACCTCGCGCTTTCTGTCGGCGCAAACCGGTGCCGAGTTGCTGCGCTTGAGCCTTGGCCAGATCTTCTATTTTACCGATCGGCTGGTGACCTTGGACGGCGTGGCAGAACAGGCGCCGCGCTCGGAGATCGCCGGCCAAATTGCCGCGCAGATTGGAACCAATTGGCGTTACAGCTTTGATATGGCCTACTCCCAAGATAACTACAAGCCGTCGCAGGCCAGCACCAGCCTGCGTTATGGCGATGAGCAGGGCCGAGTGTTGAGCTTGGGTTATCGCTACCAGCGCAAGGGCAGCGCGGTTGATGCCAGCACCGGTGAACTTTATGACACAACTATTGATCAAACAGACATTGGCGTTGTCTATCCGCTAGCGGGCGACTGGAATTTGTTGGCGCGTAGCTTTTACGACCACACACTCGGGCGCGAGATGGATACCTTTGCTGGCGTAGAATACGATAGCTGCTGTTATCGCATGCGCTTTTTGGCGCGCCGCTGGACCGATAGTCGCGATATCACTGCCGTGGGTCCCTCCAATTTAGAGGTGGATCGCGGTGTATTTTTAGAGTTCCAGCTTAAAGGGCTGGGCACACTGGGTCAGCGATTGGATCAGGTGCTTCGAGAGGGCATCATTGGATTTGATCAAAGACCACAATATGAACCTTAACGGTAACGTAATGAAGTACATAAGAAAAAGCCTCGCCTGCTCATTGGTGTTCATCGCTAGTTTGACCGCTTTGCCCGCTGTTGCAGAACTAGAGCAATTAGACAAAGTGGTGGCGATCGTCGACGAGGGCGTGGTGATGCAGAGCGAGCTCGAGTCTAAGCTGCGCTCTATTCGCACCAAGCTTCAGGCCAGCAATACCGAATTGCCGCCCGAGGAGGTGCTGCGTTCGCAGGTACTCGATCACTTGGTAAATGAGCGCATTCAGTTGCAAATGGCGCGGCGGGCGGGAGCCCAGGTAAGCGAGCAAGAATTGAATCAAATGGTGGAGCGCATTCGCACCTCGAATAATTTATCACCGGAACAATTTGCCCAGCAATTGGCGTTGGAGGGCATTAGCCTGAACCAATTGCGCGAAGATATGCGCCGGGAAATGCTAGTGCGCCAAGTGCAGCAAGGCAGCGTCAACCGCCGTATTCAGGTGACAGAATCTGAAATTGAAAACTTTTTGAATTCGACCGAAGGCAAGTTTTGGACGTCGCCGGATTATTTGCTGGGCCATATTCTCATTGCCGTAACCTCTGGTGCTAGTGAGGCCGACATAGTCGAGCTAGAGGCGAAAGCCAAAGCGCTTCAGCAGGAGGCGATGGCCGGTGCCGATTTCAGGCGTTTAGCCGTCGCCAATTCCTCGGGTCAAAATGCCCTCGATGGGGGTGATTTAGGCTGGCGTAAAGTGGCGCAATTGCCCGGCTTATTCGCCGATAAAGTGGCGTCGTTGAAAGTGGGCGAAGTCACCGAACCCTTTCGCAGCGGTGCTGGTTTTCATTTGATTAAATTGTACGAGCAGCGCGGCGGCGGCGAGGTGTTAGTTGAACAAACCAAAGCTCGCCATATCCTCGTTAAAACCAATGAATTAATTACCGATGTGGACGCCTTTGATAAGTTGGAAGCGCTGCGTCAGCAGGTGCTAGACGGTGCAGATTTCGCCGTTTTGGCGAAAGAAAATTCAGAGGATTTAGGCTCGGCTTTGCAGGGCGGCGATCTGGGTTGGTCTAACCCGGGCCAGTTTGTGCCTGAGTTTGAAGAAACCATGAAACAAATGGGTTTGGGCGAAATTAGTCTGCCCTTCCGCAGCCAGTTTGGCTGGCATATCCTGCAAGTGCTGGAGCGCCGCAAGCAGGATATGAGCGACACCATGATAAAAAACCAAGCCGCCAACCTACTCCGTGGCCGCCGTTTTGAAGAAGAGCTGCAGGTGTGGCTGCAGGAAATTCGCGATGAAGCTTTTGTGGAGCTTAAATTATAATCGGCGGTACTTGTGATTCCTCGCCTCGTCATAACCGCCGGTGAGCCCGCGGGCATAGGGCCAGATATTGTTCTGGCTGCGGCCCAGCAGGCGCGCCCGGCAGAATGGATTGTCGTGGCTGATCCAGCCCTTCTGCGTGCCCGCGCTGCACAATTAGGGCTACCCCTGTCTCTAAGTGCGTTTGATTCATCTAGGCCTGCCTGCACACAAGCGGCCGGCGAGCTCCTTGTTGTGCCTGTGGCCATGGCCGAGCCGGCAGTGGCGGGTGTGTTGAATCAAGCCAACAGTGCCTATGTGCTGGCCACCTTGGATCAGGCCATCGAGCTGTGTGTAAGTGGTCAAGCGGATGCCTTTGTCACTGGCCCGGTGCAAAAAAGTATTATTAATGATGCCGGTATTGCCTTCACCGGCCACACCGAATATCTCGCCGCCAAAGCTCAAACCAATGTGGTGATGATGTTAGCGACGGCGGGGCTGCGCGTGGCCTTGGCGACCACGCACTTGGCGTTAAAAGACGTACCCGCCGCTATCACGGCAAGTCTACTGACGCAGGTCATCGAAATATTGCACCGCGATCTGCAACAGCAATTCGGTTTGCCGGCGCCGAATATAGTGGTCTGCGGCTTAAACCCTCACGCCGGTGAAGGTGGCCATATGGGCCGCGAGGAAATCGAGATCATCGAGCCGACGCTGCAAGCATTGCGCAAGCGCGGCATTAAATTGCAGGGCCCCTTGCCGGCCGATACGTTGTTTCAGCCCAAATATTTGGCCCATGCCGACGCCGTGTTGGCTATGTATCACGATCAAGGTTTGCCGGTTCTGAAATACCAAGGTTTTGGTCAGGCCGTGAATATCACTCTGGGGCTACCGTATATTCGCACCTCCGTTGATCACGGTACCGCGCTCGATCTCGCCGGCACCGGCAAGGCCGATTCAGGCAGTTTGTTAACCGCCATTCAATACGCCACGGACATGGCTAAACACGCAAACGGTCGAGTGTGACCGAGGATTATTTGTGACAGATTTTCATCACAAGGCCAGAAAGCGATTTGGTCAGAACTTTTTAATCGACGACGGTATTATCGCGCGTATCGCCCGGGCAGTAACCCCTAATGCCAATGAGCAGGTGGTGGAAATTGGCCCGGGTAAAGGGGCTATTACCGAACTGATGATCGCCGGTTGCCCGAGCCTGAAAGTTGTGGAGTTAGATCGGGATTTAATTCCCTGGTTAAAAGTTAAATTTGAGCGCTATCCCGAGTTCGAGGTGATTGCCGCCGATGCGCTGAAAGTCGATTTCGCGGCCTTAGCCGCACCCGGAAAACCGCTGCGCATTGTGGGTAACTTGCCCTATAACATTTCTACGCCGCTTATCTTTCACCTGCTGAGCTTTGTTGGCAAAGTGCAAGACATGCATTTCATGCTGCAAAAAGAAGTGGTGCAGCGAATGGGTGCAGAACCTGGTTCGAAGACCTACGGCAGGCTGTCGGTGATGGTGCAGTATTGGTGTGCGGTCGAGTATTTGTTCGACGTGCCGCCGCACTGCTTTTCGCCGGCGCCCAAAGTGGATTCCGCGATAGTGCGGTTAACGCCCTATGCCAAACCGAAAGTTGCAGCCAAAGATCATCAAGTCTTGCAAGAATTGGTGACGGCAGCCTTTTCCCAGCGCCGTAAAACCCTGCGCAATACCTTAAAACAGCTCATGGATGTCGAGCAGATCGATGGGTTAGATTTTGATATCAGCCGGCGCCCAGAAACTATCTCTGTTGATGAGTATGTGTTTTTAGCCAATACCTTGGTTGACCTGCGTCAGTCGTCGCAATCCTAGAGTTGTCGTTTTTATGTTGCCCGAAGATATTCACATCAAAGTAAAAAGTTTGTACCTGCCGGCGCAATCGTCGCCCAAACAGGGCCGCTATGTGTTTGCCTACACCATCAGTATTCACAATAAAGGTCAGCAACCGGCAAAATTGCTCACCCGGCATTGGAAAATTTTGGATGGCAGAAACAAGTTAGAAGAAGTGCGAGGTGAGGGTGTTATCGGCGAGCAGCCTCGTTTATTACCCGGCGCAGAATTCACTTACAGCTCCGGCGCCGTACTTGAAACCCCCAATGGCACGATGGAGGGTAGCTATCAATTTCGCACCGACGAAGGCGAGCTATTTGACGTCGCTATTCCCTTATTCGCCTTGACCCTGCCGGGCGCCCTGCACTAATGGCTACCTATGCCGTGGGCGATATACAAGGGTGTATTGAGCCGCTCGAAAGACTCCTGCAACAAGTGCAGTTCGACCCTGGTCGCGATCGCCTCTGGGTGGCTGGGGATCTGGTCAATCGGGGCCCGGCGTCGCTCGCGGTGCTGCGTTTTATTAAGGGCTTGGGCGAGGCGGCGAGCATTGTTCTCGGCAATCACGATTTGCATTTTCTCGCCGTCGCGGAAGGCATTAAAGCCGCTTCTAAAGCCGACACCCTAGCCGAGCTGATGAACGCGCCAGATTTACGCGAGCTCATGGCGTGGCTGCGCGCCCAACCGCTCATACACCGCGACAAAGCGCTCGGCTTCGCCATGGTGCACGCCGGTATTCCACCCATGTGGAGCCTGAAAAAAGCGGAAAAGCGAGCGCGGGAAGTGGAGGCCGTTTTACAGAGCGGTGACTACCGGCGCTTCCTTAAAGCCATGTATGGCAACGAGCCGGTAGGCTGGCGCAAGGGGTTAAAAGGTATGAAGCGCCTGCGCGTCATTACCAACTACTTCACCCGCATGCGCTTTTGTGACACCGAGGGCAGGCTCGACCTGACTAATAAAGCGGCCCCCAGTGCCGTGAACCTAGGCTATGCGCCTTGGTTTGCCCTGCTCAATAGAAAAACCGCTGAAGACCGAATTATTTTTGGCCATTGGGCGGCGCTGGAGGGGCACTCGTCTCACCCCAATGCTTTCGCCCTAGATACCGGTTGCGTTTGGGGCGGCTGCCTCACCCTGATGCGGCTCGAGGATCAGCAGCGCTTCAGTACCCAATGTTCGAGCTAAGGTTGGTAGCCCTTGGGGTTCTGTTGCGTCCAGCGCCAGCTGTCTGCAATCATCCGCGTTAAGTCAAACTCTGCCTGCCAGCCAATACTGGCCTTGGCGTGGGAAGTCTCGGCGAAACAAGTGGCGAGATCGCCGGCTCGGCGCGGCTTCATAGCGACCTTAATGGCTTGGCCGCTAATCTTGCGGTAGGTGTTTACAACATCGAGCACGCTGTAGCCCTGGCCGGTGCCCAAATTTACCGCCTGGCAGCCTGGAGCCATTTTTTCCATGGCTTTGATGTGGCCGCGAGCTAGGTCGACCACGTGGATGTAATCCCTAACACCGGTACCGTCGTGGGTGTCGTAATCGTCGCCAAAGACGGGCAGTTCCGGTAGCTGGCCGATTGCGACACGGGCCACGTAGGGTAGGAGGTTGTTCGGTATACCGCTGGGATCTTCGCCGATTGTGCCGCTTTCATGGGCGCCGATGGGGTTAAAGTAGCGCAACAGCCAAAATCGCCAGCGCTTGTCACTGGCGGCAACGTCGGCCAGTATCTGCTCGAGCATCAATTTGGTCCGACCATAGGGGTTAATGGCGCCGAGCGGCGAGGATTCCGTGAGCGGTACCAGCGCGGTGGGTGAGTAGACAGTGGCCGAAGAGCTAAAGACTAAATCAAACACCTGCTTAGATTGCATGACCTCCAGCAGCACCAGAGTGCCTGCAATGTTGTTATCGTAATAGCTCAGCGGTAGTTGTGAGGACTCGCCAACGGCTTTAAGACCAGCAAAATGAATAACTTGGCTAATCTGGTGTTGTTGGAAGACGTTTTCTAGCCCTGATTTGTCGCGAATATCCACCTCGTGGAAGGGAATTTTTTGGTTAGTAAGTGCTTCCACTCTAGCCAAAGACTCGCGCTGACTATTACATAAGTTGTCGACCACAACGGGCTGATAGCCTGCTGCCACCAATTCTACCAAGGTGTGGCTGCCAATGAACCCTGCGCCTCCGGTGACTAAAACGGCCATCTTTCCATCCTTTGATTTAGACATATTGAAATTCGCCATTGTAACCCGATCATTTGATCAATGCGCGAGTTAGTCGATCGGCTGTGCAGTTACCGGCTTGGTATGCAAATGGTTGCTGAAAAATTGAGCGCTAATAAATATTTAACGAATCTTCTTCTGTGCGGTCTAAGAATGGGACTATGCTTAATACAGAATCTAATTTTTCGGAGTTGTTGGCGCACGGCTTGCAACTTTAGATACAACCAAGGTAATTGTTAATCGAGATAATTGGTATTTAAATTAAGTGGCCAAAAGCTTTCTGGCTTTCAAGGTAAAGGAGCGATGTGATGAGTATTTTCAGCCATTACCAGGACCGTTACGAAGCAACACAACAGGAAGAGTTGTCGATCCAGGAATATTTGGATTTATGTAAAACCGATCCATCCGTTTACGCCACCGCCGCAGAGCGAATGCTGGCGGCCATCGGCGATGCCGAGTTAGTGGATACCTCTAAAGACTCGCGCCTGAGTCGCATTTTTTCCAACAAAATTATCAAGCGCTACCCCGTTTTCAATGACTTCTATGGCATGGAAGAGGCGATAGAACAAATCGTTTCTTTCTTTAAACACGCGGCGCAAGGTTTGGAAGAGCGCAAACAAATTCTGTACTTACTAGGGCCGGTGGGTGGCGGCAAATCGTCGCTGGCTGAAAAGCTCAAGGCGCTGATGCAGGAGAAGCCCATTTACTGTATCAAGGGCTCGCCGGTATTTGAATCGCCCTTGGGGTTGTTTAACCCCGAAGAGGATGCCGCTATTCTGGAAGAAGATTATGGTATTCCGCGGCGTTATATAAAGACCATTATGTCGCCTTGGGCGTCGAAACGCCTGCAAGAATATAAGGGCGATATTGGTCAGTTTAAAGTTGTGAAGCTATTTCCCTCCATTTTAAATCAAATTGCCATAACCAAAACTGAACCTGGCGATGAAAACAACCAGGATATCTCTTCCCTAGTGGGTAAAGTGGATATCCGCAAGCTGGAGGAATTTCCCCAGAATGATCCAGATGCCTACAGCTTTTCTGGCGGTTTAAGCCGAGCTAATCAGGGCTTGATGGAATTCGTGGAGATGTTCAAAGCGCCGATAAAAGTACTACACCCTCTGCTCACCGCAACCCAAGAAGGTAACTACAACTCTACCGAGGGACTTGGTGCTATTCCGTTTGAAGGTATTGTGCTGGCTCACTCCAATGAATCCGAATGGCAAACCTTCAAAAACAATAAAAACAATGAGGCTTTCATCGATCGTGTGTACATCGTTAAAGTGCCTTATTGTTTAAGAGTTTCTGAGGAAGTTAAAATATACGAAAAGCTGTTGCAAAACAGTTCCCTCAACGGAGCGCCTTGTGCGCCTGATACGCTACATATGTTGGCGAAATTTGCTGTGCTGTCGCGCTTGAAAGAACCCGAGAACTCTAATTTGTTTTCGAAGATGCGGGTGTACGACGGCGAGAATCTGAAAGATACCGACCCTAAGGCCAAATCGATGCAAGAGTATCGTGACAGTGCTGGCGTAGACGAAGGTATGAATGGCTTGTCCACGCGCTTCGCTTTTAAAATACTCTCCAAGGTGTTTAATTTTGACCCCACAGAAGTGGCGGCCAACCCTGTGCATTTGTTGTATGTGCTCGAACAGAGAATAGAACAGGAGCAATTTCAGCAGGAGTTGAGGGATAAGTACCTAGCCTTTATTAAGGAGCATTTGGCGCCGCGCTATGTAGAGTTTATCGGTAAAGAAATTCAGACGGCTTATCTGGAGTCTTACACCGAGTATGGTCAAAATGTTTTTGATCGCTATGTGCTCTATGCCGATTTTTGGATTCAGGATCAAGAGTACAGAGATCCAGAAACGGGCGAGATTTTAAATCGTTCGTCGCTCAATGAAGAGCTAGAGAAAATTGAGAAGCCGGCCGGCATTAGCAATCCAAAAGACTTTAGAAATGAAGTGGTTAATTTTGTATTGCGCGCCAGGGCGAATAATCAAGGCAAAAATCCAGCCTGGAACAGCTATGAAAAATTGAGGACGGTGATCGAGAAAAAAATGTTTTCCAATACTGAGGATTTGCTACCGGTTATTTCCTTTAATGCCAAGGCCTCGGCGGATGACAAGAAGAAGCACCAGGATTTTGTTGCCCGCATGACGGAGCGGGGCTACACCGAAAAACAAGTGCGGTTGATGTCTGATTGGTATTTACGGGTTCGTAAATCGCAATAGATCATTCATAGTGAGGTTAACGCATGAGTTATGTCGTCGATCGTCGTTTGAATGCGAAGAACAAAAGCACGGTAAATCGCCAGCGCTTTTTGCGACGCTATAAGGAGCATATTAAGAAAGCGGTTTCAGATGCCGTCAATAAACGGTCAATTACCGATATAGAGCGTGGCGAAAAGATCAGTATTCCCTCTAAGGATTTGGGTGAGCCGGTTTTTCACCATGGCTCTGGTGGGGTTAATGAAAGAGTGCACCCAGGCAATAAGGAGTTTTCTTCTGGCGACCGCATTGCTCGGCCGAAAGGTGGGGCAGGGCGGGGCGGCTCGGGTGAAGGCGCTAGTGATCAAGGCGAAGGCATGGATGAATTCGTCTTTCAGATCACCCAAGATGAGTTCCTCAACTTCATGTTTGACGACCTCGAACTGCCAAATTTAGTAAAACGGCAGTTGGCAGGCTCTGAGGAGTTTAAGCTGCATCGCGCAGGTGTTGCCAACGAAGGTAATCCGGGGCGTATCAATATTGTTAGAACCTTGCGCTCGGCCAATGCGCGCAGGGTTGCGCTGGGTGGTGTTAAGCGGCGTAGGATTGCAGCTTGTGAAGCGCAGCTGGAAGAGCTTTTGTCTGTGGATGACCTGCTGCACGACGAAAAAAAGATTGTTGCCCTGCAGGAAGAAATTCAATCACTTAAATCGCGTTTAAAAAAGTTACCTTGGATAGATAGCTTTGACCTGAAATATAATCTATTGGTGAAGCACCCGGTGCCAAAGTCAAAGGCAGTTATGTTTTGCCTGATGGATGTGTCTGGTTCGATGACGCAGGAAACCAAAGAGATTGCCAAGCGTTTTTTCATTCTTTTGTATTTATTTTTACAAAGGAATTATGAGCGCACGGAAGTGGTCTTTATTCGCCACCACACCAGTGCCAAAGAAGTCAATGAGCAGGATTTTTTCTACAGTCGCGAAACTGGTGGCACCATTGTCTCTAGCGCCTTAAAGTTAATGGACGAGGTTATCGAAGACCGATACTCCCCTGCAGAGTGGAATATCTACGGCGCACAAGCCAGCGATGGCGATAACTGGAACGACGACTCCTCGGTCTGTCGAGATTTAATGTTTAGTAAAATTTTACCTAAAGCGCAATATTTCTCCTACATCGAAATAACACCGCGTCAACACCAAGCCCTGTGGGATGAATACGCCCGCGTCGCGGCCGAGGAACCGGACGCGTTTGCCATGCAGCAAATTAAAACGAGCGCCGATATTTATCCGGTATTTAGAGAGCTATTTCAGAAGAAAAGCCATGACAAATAAACCGATATCGACCACATCCGAGTGGAGTTTTGAGCTGATCAAGGAATACGACAGTGCAATCGCAGCGATTGCGCGCGAGTATGGCTTGGATACCTATCCCAATCAAATTGAGGTCATTAGCTCGGAACAGATGATGGATGCCTACGCCTCAGTGGGTATGCCGCTTGGGTATAGTCATTGGTCCTACGGCAAGCAGTTTTTGAATGTAGAAAATTCGTACAAACGTGGCCAGATGGGTCTGGCTTACGAAATCGTTATTAACTCAAACCCTTGCATCGCTTACCTCATGGAAGAGAACACCATGACTATGCAGGCGTTGGTGATTGCCCATGCCTGCTATGGGCATAATTCCTTTTTTAAAGGTAACTATCTGTTTCGCGCCTGGACGGATGCAGATTCCATCATTGATTATTTGGTGTTTGCAAAAAATTATATTGCCGGCTGTGAGTCGCGCCATGGCATCGATGAGGTAGAGCGCATTCTCGATTCTTGCCATGCACTCATGAACTACGGAGTGGATAGGTATAAGCGGCCTTACCCTATTTCCGCTCAAGAAGAAATTCTTCGCCAAGAAGAGAGAGCACAGCATTTACAGCAGCAAGTAAACGACCTTTGGCGCACAATTCCCGTAACCGACGCCGCAAAACAGCTGGATAGCCCCTTTCGTTTTCCGGAAGAGCCGCAGGAAAACATTTTATACTTTATTGAAAAACATGCGCCCCTGCTCGAGCCTTGGCAGCGTGAGATAGTGCGCATTGTGCGCAAGATAGCCCAGTATTTTTATCCGCAGCGTCAAACGCAGGTCATGAATGAGGGTTGGGCAACGTTTTGGCATTACACCCTGCTTAATACTCTGTACGACCGGGGTTACGTTACCGACGGCTTTATGATGGAGTTTTTACAATCGCATACCAGTGTTGTTTATCAGCCCCCCTTCGACAGTAAATACTATTCCGGCATCAACCCCTATACCTTAGGTTTTAATATGATGACCGATATTCGCCGGATCTGTGAGGCACCCACAGCGGAGGATAGGGATTGGTTCCCCGATATAGCCGGTAAGCCCTGGCAGGAAGCCTTAGATTTTGCTATGCGAAATTTTAAAGATGAAAGTTTTATCTTGCAGTATTTATCGCCCAAGCTCATGCGGGATATGAAGCTCTTTTCCATTGTCGATGACGATACGGAATCGGAAATAATTGTGGATGCCATTCACGATGAGCGCGGTTATCAAGCGGTTCGCTCGGCCTTGGCGGGTAATTACAACCTAGGCAATAGAGAGCCAAATATTCAGGTGTACGGTGTTAATGTGCGTGGCGATCGCGCGTTAACCCTTCGGCATTTTCAACACAATCGCAAGCCCATGGGGCCTTCGACGGACGAGGTGTTAAAACATGTGCATCGGCTATGGGGCTTTGATGTGGTTTTGGAATCGGTGTGGGCCGACGAGGTCAAACAGACCTTTCGCTGCCCGCCCAAGCCTGTGCAGGAGGAATTAGTTGGCTAGCCATCGGGCGGCCATGAGCAGAAATAACCCGTAGGCTACGAGTGCAGCGGGATAGACTTTGTGGCCTAAATCGGTGCCGGCCCTGAGTTGTTGGCCGACAAACACCAAACCCGCTGACACCACCAGTTGCAGCGCCAAGGTAAACACTATGCCAGGCTGGCTTGCGTTAATGTAGCTGGGTGCAACAATTGCCAGAACAATCACCAGCGCGACCACGGCTATGTTTAGCCAACCGAATGCGGCTGTCCAATAAGCCTTGTTTGGGTTATCCATGCTTGGGCGCCAGGTTAGACAACAGTGGCGAGGTTGGGTTGCCCTTCGCCAATGAGAATGGTGACTTTACTGAGTAACTCGCTGTTATCGAATGGCTTGGCGAGAATGTCATCGGCGCCGGAACTTAGCGCTCGCGATAAGCCTTCCTTTGTCTCCGCTGAAATGACCAATACCTTTACTTGATTGTGATCCTGATGCTCGCGAATGAAGGTGAGCACTTCGTAGCCGTCTATTCCCGGCATCTTTAAATCGAGGGTCACTAAGGCTGGATCGTGGCGCATTAACATTGTGCCTGCGACAAAGCCGTCTTTCGCCACTTCTACTTCGTAGCCGGCGCGCTTCAATGTGCGTTTAATGGCAGCGGCCATCTCGGGTTGATCTTCGATAACCAAAATGCGGTTGTTGGCACCCACTAATTCAGGCGGCACCGGCATTTGGTTTTCTCTCAGGAAGTTAACAAAATCTTGGGTCTGTATCCGGTGGTCGCCACGCCCTGGCAGCTTGTAGGCCTTTAATCGGCCGCGCTCAATCCAGCGAATTACCGTGCGGAAGTTAACCCCACAGAATTTAGCGGCTTCGCCAGTGGTCAATACTTGGATGTCGCTCATGCCCGATTTTGCTCATATATACGCTGCGGTTAACGCTAAATATAGCTAACTTTTAAGCTGACTTAAATGACTAATGTGTTTTTATAGACATTCATCCATAACAAAATGATATAATGTCATGATTGACAGGTTAGTCAGCTAATGTAGAATAGGTTACATATTCAGGTGGTGGAGAGTGAAGTAGCCCAGCGGTGCTAAACCCTGATGGCAGTAGTACTCTCGAAGTAGGCTTAACGAATATGACCCTGTAGTGGTAGTAGTCAGTTTTTCCGGTGATGCCGTAGTCGTTGTATAGAAGGTAAAACCGGCTCGATTTAGGGGGGCTCGTAGTAAGCAGTGGGCCCCCCAACTTTTACCCTAGTTACCTGGTGTTTCAGGTGTGGTGGTTGGATAGATAAGACCTGATGGCGCTATCGATATCGCAGTCGCTAGGATGATCAAGAACACCCTAAGACCTTGCCCTCAGTTGTTATAGAGGGCTTTTTTTTGCCTGTAATAAACGGCTTGGCAAGAGCTTTTTTCGCCCTATTGCGCGCTTGCAAACGCTTTCCAATCTGGGGTTTACTGTGGCTATTAAAAATTGGGCCACAGGGAGCTGCCCATGCCGCAAGTCATTTTGCTCGTCGATGACAACGATATTAACCGAAAGTTAGTGCGCCATATTTTGGCCGACGAATTTCCTGAGTTGTATGAGGCCGCAAACGGCGCCGAATGCCTGAAAGTCGTGACGCGAGAGAGTATTGATCTCGTGCTGCTCGATTTGAATATGCCGGAAAAGTCAGGTTTTGACGTGTTACAAGAGCTGCCCCATTTGGGCTTGGCGCGCGTGCCGACGGTCATTGTGTTGAGCGCCGACAACGAGCCAAACACCATCAGTAGAGCCTTTCATTTGGGCGCAGCCGACTATGTTTCAACCCCTTTTAATCGCGATGAGCTGTTGGCTCGCGTGCGCACCCATCTCGCCTTACATAACCGCGAACAGCACCTAGAGTCTCGGGTTCGAGATCGCACCTTGGAGCTGGAGTCTGCCAATGACCGGCTTCAAGAGGCGACGTCGCAGCTCATTCAGGCCGAGAAAATGGTCAGTTTAGGGCAGCTGGCGGCTGGGGTGGCGCACGAAATTAACAACCCGGTTGGCTATATCAATTCAAACCTCGATACCTTAAAGGCCTATCTGGGTGATTTGTGGCGGTTACTGGAAGCTTATGAAGCGCTCGATGATTTGATTCCCGACGTCGAGTTAAAGCGGGACTTGATGCTGCTGAAACAGCGTATCGACGTACCCTATTTACGTGAAGACACCACCCACTTAATTGCCGAGTCTATGCAGGGGGTGTTGCGGGTAAAGCAAATTGTCGGTGACCTGAAGGGCTTTGCTCACCCCGAGCAGAAGGCCTGGCAGCAGGAGGATCTACATCAACTGTTGCGCTCAAGTTTGAATATCGTGAGTAACGAGCTGAAATACAAATGTAATGTGCGCTTGGAGCTGGGGGATATATTGCCGGTGCAATGCATTGCGCCTCAAATCAATCAGGTGCTGTTGAATTTACTGGTTAATGCCGGGCAATCACTGCCAGAGTTTGGCGAGATTGTTATTAAATCGGGTATGAGCGCGGATAATAGCCAAGTGTGGTTAAGTGTTACCGACAACGGTGTGGGTATGAGTGCCGAGGTGAAGCGCAAGATCTTCGATCCATTTTTCACCACCAAACGCGTGGGCGAGGGCACGGGTCTGGGCTTATCGGTGTCTTACGGTATTGTTCAAATGCACAGGGGTGAAATTAAAGTGGAGTCGCGCGAGGGGCAGGGCAGTTGTTTTACGCTGTATTTGCCCATTGCACAGCCGGAAAATGATCTAAAAGTAGCCTTAGGCAACTAAGATTGAGTCAGGTTTTGGCCGCAACCGCTGAGCTTTGTTTCATTGAATTCAAGGGCGAGTGTTAAAGGGTAGACCCGGTCGCTCATGGTATCAGCACAGGCTTTTTGTTCGATCAAAACGGTCAGGGCTTGATCTTCAGATTCAGCCTTAAGTTGAATGATGTTGCTGTTATGTGTCTTTTCAATTAGGTGATGAAAGGTTAAAACCTCTGCGCCATAATCTTGCGTCAGCGTTAGGGCGTCGTCTTTGGTTCGGATTAACAACCAAGGCGGTTCATTGCCGCTTGCCCAAAGCGTTGCACCTTCGGCGGCCGCGAGCGAAAGCGCTTGCGGCTGTAGCGTACAGTGCTGGCGAGACTCGCCGGCGATGGTTAAAAAGGCCTCGTCGCCCTTACTCCAAAAGTCCGCTTCCTCAGATTGATAGTGAATGCCGGAGGCCGTCATCATTTTATGCAGCGCAAACACCCTCTCACCTAAAAATAGCGAGGCGCTTTCGCCCTCTATTTTTACCAATAGGCTGTGCTTTTCACATTGATAAAATAACGATTGGGGCGGCACTGATCGACTGGGTACGGCCACCAGCTTCAAGGTGACGGGGGTATTTGATGCCGGCGGCGATAGCTGGCTATCGGTTACCCACAGTAGCTCGCCACGGGCGTCGACAATGCGGCCTCTGAGGTTGTAGCGTCGATTGGGTTGCAGGTGATCGTGATTGTAGCTCAGGGCGAAGTTGAGTGGCTGGGTGGCGTCTTGTTCTAGATCGGCAATGGGTTGTGCGGCAATATCTGCGCGACTGATGTCTTCGAGAACCACCTGAAGTTTACTGTTTGGCGGTAGTTTGCTTGGCTCAGATAATTGCGCGGTTCCGGTGATCACTTTCTGTGTGGGTATCGAGGCGTCATCGCAGCCGATGACGCCTAATACCAAGCCCAACAGAGCTGCAAATTGGCGTAAAGCTCGCGTCCTGTGCATTAATGCGGGTCCTTTTGTCGGGGAGATCTGTTAGCGGGTGCCAAACACCACCATGGTTTTGCCTTTGACGGAGACTAAGCCTTGTTCTTCTAAGGTTTTCAACACCCGCCCCACCATTTCCCGCGAGCAGCCAACGATGCGACCTATCTCTTGACGTGTGATTTTAATTTGCATGCCATCTGGGTGCGTCATGGCATCGGGTTCTTTGCAGAGGTCTAGCAGCGTTCGAGCAACGCGCCCGGTGACATCTAAAAACGCGAGGTCGCCGACTTTGCGTGTGGTATTTCTTAGTCGGTTCGCCATCTGGCTGCACAGGGCAAATAGGAATTCTGGGTGAGTCGCCACTAATTCGTGAAACTTCGCGTAGCTGATCTCGGCTACTTCGCACTCAGTCTTGGCTCTGACCCATGCGCTGCGGGCATCGGCGTCGTCTTCGAACAGACCCATCTCGCCAAAGAAGTCACCATCATTTAAATAGGCAACAATCATTTCATGGCCATCGTCATCTTCGATCAGTACGGTCACTGAGCCTTTGACTATGTAGTAGAGCGAATCGCTTTTGTCTCCCGCATAAATAATCGTGGTTTTTGCCGGATAGCGGCGGCGATGACAATGCTCTAAAAACTTGTCTACGTTTTGAATGTGTGGTGTCAATACGGCGACCAAAGTGAACCCCTTTTTATTTGCGTTTGTTACCAAATGCTTTGGTTATTAGGCCTTGTGAGCCAGCCCTGATTATGGCGTTTATCTGCGCTTGGTGCCAGCGAGGCCTTAGCACAGCTTTCCTGCAAGTCGAATAAAGCGTGCAATAGTGTGAACTAGTTAGCTTTCATAGTCACACTTTGGTGGTGAATTGCGCGGAAAAAGTGGCAATAGCCTTGTTTTTACTAAGGTTATCGGCCTAGACGGCGAGTGGATACATGGAGCCGATAGCCTGTCTATGTTAATCTGCGCGCCTTGTTTGATCGGCATTAATAAAGAGTGGAAGCTATGCAGGCGACGGTAAAGTGGGTAGATGGCGTCATGTTTTTAGGCGAGTCGGGCAGCGGCCATGCCGTAGTAATGGATGGCGCGCCGGATCATGGCGGCAGGAACATGGGCGTTCGCCCCATGGAGATGATTCTGCTTGGCTTAGGTGGTTGTGCGTCTTTTGATGTGATTGGAATTTTGAAAAAATCTAGGCAAGCGGTTAGCGATTGCCGGGTTGAGTTGCAAGCTGAACGCGCCGATGCCGTGCCATCGCCTTTCACCAAGATTCATTTGAAATTTATCGTATCTGGCAAGGGCCTGAAGGCCAATCAAGTACAAAAAGCCGTTGAGTTGTCCGCGACTAAATACTGTTCGGCATCCATCATGCTCGAGGCTGCTGGCGTGCAGTTAAGTCATTCGGTTGAAATTATAGAGACCGAACTTTAGCGATTCCCTTGACACAGGGTGGCGGGGTAGCGAGCGAGCATTTGCGCCAGCTCGCCGCTTTCGATTAACGCGCGCGAACCTTTGTTAAGCAATTCTATATAGTGTTTCGACTTAGGATGATCGGCCGCGAAACCTATATAGAGGCCTATTTGAGAGGCGAGGCCAGCGCTAACCAAAGCCACTTTCTTTTTGTGTCGCTGCACGGCGCGCGTGACCACGCGACAATCCTCTAGCAATACGTCGATATTTCCCCGCTGGAGTTTGCGCAGGTTGCGCTGCAGAGAAACGTCGCTAATGTAAAGTTGGACCTTATCGGCATCGGATTTATGTTGAGCAATGTAAGCATCGATATCCTGGCCGTAACTATAGCCCTCTGTGGCGCCCAGTTTTATCCCAGCTAAGGATGTTAAATCATCAAAGCGCCAAGGATTGTCAGCCCTAACAAACCAATGATCTTCTGCGTACATAAGCGGTTCGGCGCTGTAAAGCAGCGAGGGCGCTTCCGCCGGTGTGACGCCAATGAGGCCGTTGGCTTGATGGTGTTGAACCTCGAGCACTGCTCGCGTCCAGGGCACGGTGCGAAAATTTACCCTGTGGCCTGCGGCAGTGAAAATGTGCGTGGCTATCTCCACCAATAGGCCCTGATGTTCGCTCGAGGCGCAGGTGTAGGGGCACCAGTCGTCAGCTCTCAACTCAATGGTGTCGGCTTTGGCCTCGCTGACGATAGCCGCGAGGAGTATCGCCGTGAATACTGCATGACTCAGCTTCTGTAACAAACGCTTACCAAATTGATTAGTGCCGTTAGGCCCTCTACGTCATCAGCGCAAAAGGCGGCAGGGTCGTTAGAGTCTAGATCTAACACGGCTCTAACGCGACCCGTGGCATCGGCAATGGGCAAGACAAGCTCCGACAGCGTCGAGCTGGAGCAGGCAATGTGGTAGGGCAAGCTATGCACATCGTCCACCAGTTGTACCGCATTTTCTTGTGCAGCTTTGCCGCATACGCCGCGGTCAAAGCTAATTTGTAGACAGCCGTGGCCTCCCTGGTAAGGCCCGATTTTTAGTAGGTTGGGCTCAGTAACGCGATAGAAGCCGGTCCAGTGACTATAGGGAATCGCGTGATGAATTTCGCAGGCGAGGGTCGCCATAACCGCCACTTCATCGGTTTCGCCCTCGGTTAGTGACTGGCACGTTTGGAGCAGCCTTTGGTACATCAATTTTTTGTCTGTGCTTGGCATGGTTCGATCTCTTATATCCGATAGCTAGTCGCGGTCATGAGGCTTGCGGTTGCAGTCATTAAAGATTTGATGGGCGCAGGAAACTCATAGCCGCCTGCTGTGCGCGCCGCTTCCGCGTGCCTAGCTTCGTCGGCGCGCATTTGGCTAACAATCTCTCGGCTCTTCGAGTCTTGTTCCGGCAGGCTGTCTAAGTGGCCGTCGAGGTGACGGCACACCTGATCTTCCGTGGCCGCGACAAACCCCAAGCTGACGCGGTCGCTAATCAGCCCGGCCGCTGCGCCTATACCAAAAGACAGCGCGTACCAAGCCGGGTTGAGCAGGCTGGGCCGGCTGTTCAGCTCCTTTAGCCGCTGTTCGCACCAAGCTAGGTGATCGATCTCTTCCGCCGCAGCCTGTGCCATTTCGGCCCTGACCTCGGGTAATTTAGCGGTTAGGGCCTGGCCCTGGTATAGGGCTTGGGCGCAAACCTCGCCAGCGTGGTTGACCCGCATCAAACCGGCGGCATGGCGCGCCTCTTGCGCAGACAGCTCCGGTTGCGCCAGTTTGTCGGCTGGGCAGGCGCGAGCGGCGGTATGGCCTCGCTGCAGGGTTCTCAGGGCGGCGTCCGCTTCGACAATCAGCTGGTCTAGCAAGCTGAGGCGGCGGTTGGCCATAGGGCTGTTGATCATAGGGAGTCCCCAAAGGCAAAACCTTAGTTTACGGCTTTTGGTCTGGAATCCAAACCGAGAAAGTGCTGCCCTTGCCGAGCTCGGACTGCACGGTTACCGCGCCATTGTGCATTTCTGTCAATAATTTAACCAAGGTCAGGCCTAAGCCTGTGCCAGAGATGAGTCGGTTTACGGAGTTGTCCGCTTGGGTAAAGGGCATGAACAGCGAATCTAAGATGGGTATTTCGATACCCCGCCCTGTGTCTTGGATATCGAAGCGCATGCCGGGTTTGTGTTGGTGGTTTGCCACCAGGGCGCTTATGGAAACACTGCCTTGGTCGGTGAATTTAACCGCGTTGTTAAGTAGGTTATCGAGAATTTGTCGGATTCTAATGGGGTCTGCATAGATGCTGCGATGATCGATATCGTCTGGGTATTTAAAATGCAAGGCAATGCCTTTTTCATCCGCCTTATCTTTATAGGATCTAGCCAGTTGATCGAATAACTCAGGAACCAAAACGAGTGAATACTTTAACGTGATGTCACCGCTGTCGATGCCCTGGGTGTCCAAAATATCGTTGATAATATGGAGAAGCTGACGGCCATTTCGCGCAATGGTTTTTAGCGCGTCCATATGGCGGGGCTCTATAACGCCCTCTAAGCGTGTAATTAATCGATCCGCGAAACCATTAATTGAATTCAGCGGCGTGCGCAATTCGTGTGACATGTTTGCCAAAAAACGACTCTTGGCTAGATTGGCCTCCTCCGCCGCGGCCTGCGCCTTAAGTGCGGCTTCTTTGGCCAGCATTAAATCTTCGGTGCGGCTGACAACGCGTTTTTCGAGGTCTTCATTGAGGCCTTTTATTTTTGCTTCAAATGCGACTTGTTCCGATATATCAACATGGGTTCCTACCAATCTTATCGTCTTGCCCGAGCTCGGGTCTCTAACCGCGAAGGCTCGCGATAACACGTCAACATAGTGGCCATCTTTATGTTTTTAAACGCAACGTCATGCGAAATTTATCGATTTTTCCACTCAAATAGGCGTCGGCTTTGTGTATGACTTTCTTTTTGTCATCCCGATGAATAACTTGAAAGAATTTCGAGGTGCTAGTGCCGAACCCCTCCGGTTCGTAACCCAGCATGGTAATCCAGCGCGGGGAGTAGAACACTTCGTCATTTGCGAGGTTCCAATCCCACAGACCATCGTTAGCGCCCTGCATCGCATACTCGAATCGACTTTCGCTGGTGGCGAGATCAGATTCCCGCTCAATGAATTTATGGCGTATGTTCTCGAAGGCTTGGCTAAGCAGTCTAATTTCATCTAAGTGGTGATTGCTGGCAATGGGCAGCATTTTACCTTTGCTCAGTGCATTAACGGCGTGGGTCAGCCTTTCCAAGGGCGCGGAAATTAAGTGCGCTATAAAAATCGCCGCCACCCAGGCACAAATGACAATGATGCCTAACAGCCAGGCGTACTTTTGCTGCAGTTGAGTGAGCGGTCCTAACAATTCGTCTCGACTGACGATTAGGCCCAAAACGTAATCACTGTGTGGAATAATTTCATAAATAAAATAGAGGCCGGGCTTATCTTGCTGAGTGCGAAACCTTACGACATTGACGCCCGATTTGAGATTGCCGCTATAGACTTCGGTCAGCTCGCTAATATGTTCATCCTTAATGTTAGAAATCAATGACATCGGCTGGCCCGAGTTATCCAGTACCGACTGGCCGTTCTCATCGGCCAGTTTTTGTACCACTTTTTCCGGATTCCAGTGATACCAATAATTGCCTTCTCGATCGGTTAGCATCAGGCGCGCGGGCCAGTCGAAGCGCGAGAAATAGTTTGCTTTTAGTCGCTCGAGGCTAGCCTCAATATCGCGCCAGTATAGGCTGACACCCAAGAGCCCGATCACTGAACCCTCTGCCACGATGGCACTGGCTACCACCACTTGGCGCTTGCCCGTGGTGTAGGAGATCATGGGCTGTGAGACGAAAGTGACGGGAAGTGCAGCGCTGTTTTGAGCGATCGTCGCTTGCCAATAATCCCGTTGTGCAATGTTATAGGGAGGTGCTTTGGCATTGTCGTCATCGAAACTTCTCAGCATGCCGAGGTGCGGGTTGCCGCCGGCGGTGTTGTAAAAAGTGCCATTCGGCAGCCCGTAAATAAATTTTTCGAAGTGCGGTTGCTGGCGTTTGATTTCGCCTTGAAGGTAGGGCAGAAAAATACTGGGGTCGCCGCTTTGTACTTCGCGCGAATGTATATAGATATCCAAGCTCTGGTTAACCACAGAGAGCTCGCTCTTGAGTTGTTGTGAACTCAGTTCGAGCGCCGACCGAATATCATTCAAGGCGTTTTGCTTAAAATTTTCACTGGCCCACGACAGCGCTAGCACAATCACAGCTGTTGTGGAAACGAGCAGTAGCAGGGAGAGTAGTGCGCTTAGTTTATGTTTAATCTTCACAGTGCTTCGGCCTTTCGAACTTTTGGCGCGCGTGGAGCCATTTAGTCTGGCCTCATGGTGTTCAAGGGAGCTAGTGCTAGAATGGCAATCTTGAGTCTAGCAGCCAAACTTGCGCTGTGTGCAATGGCTGTTTTGGATCGCAGTGGGGACAAAAAAGGGAGACCCGCATGACGGATGTGAGAGATATAGGTTTGATGTTGGGCGCTAAAACGCCGCTAATACTGTTGGAAACGCACGATGAAATGCGGGCACTAGAGACCATTCAGCGCGCTATCTCAGAGGCCTCGATGAGTGAGCGCGGGCGCCTGCGCAGCCGGCCTGTGTATCGCTGGACGGTGACCGAAGGCTTGGTGCGCCTAGGCTTTGGGCCTACCGATGGCGTTAGTCTTGCAACCAATGCTCAGCAGGAGCCGGAGGATGTATTGCGTCACATCAAAACCATGAGTCACCCAGCCGTAGTGGTGCTCTGTGACTTTCACCCCTATCTCGCGGGCAACCCAAAAACGGTGCGGTTATTAAAAGATATAGCCTTAGCACAAAGTCAGAATCGCCATTCTTTGGTGCTGGTCAGTCACGCCCTAGACTTGCCACCCGAACTCTCCCGCATTGCCGCGCGCTTTTCACTCGCTATGCCCTCTGATGAGCAAATTATGACCATCATTCGCGAAGAGGCAAAGTTGTGGAGTGAAAAGGGTCAGCGAGTGAAAGCAGACAATGAAACGCTGGCGCGAATGGTGAGTAATTTACGCGGCTTAAGTTTTGCCGATGTGCGAAAGTTGGTGCACTCAGCCATTGTCGATGACGGTGCCATTACCGAATCTGATCTACCCAATGTCAACAAGGCTAAATTTGAATTGTTAAATCTCGACGGCGTAGTGTCTTTCGAGTTCGATACCGCCAGTTTTGCCGAGGTGGGCGGGCTGGTTAAACTAAAACAGTGGCTCAACAGCCGACAACAAGCCTTTACCGATAATTCGATTCGAGATAAACCTAAAGGCGTTATGTTGCTGGGCGTGCAGGGCAGCGGTAAAAGTCTGGCGGCGAAAGCGGTGGCAGGCCTTGGGGTTTGCCACTATTACGGTTAGATTTCGGCGCGCTATACAATAAATTTCACGGCGAGTCTGAGCGCAATTTGCGCGAGGCACTGGCCTTGGCCGAACGTATGTCGCCCTGTGTTTTGTGGATGGACGAATTGGAAAAAGGCATAGCCTCTGAATCCAGCGACGGCGGCACCAGCAAGCGCTTGTTGGGCAGCTTGTTGACTTGGCAGGCGGAGCGCAAGCAACCGGTGTTTGTGGTGGCCACGGCGAATGATATCTCGGCCTTGCCGCCAGAGCTGATGCGCAAAGGACGGC